>CAIVSK010000191.1 GCA_903908495.1 Akkermansiaceae bacterium | reverse complement strand
TGGTTATTGGAAATATGCGCCGCGCAGTTCATGAATCCCTTCCAATACCCGACCACCGACCACCGACCACCGACCACCGACCACCGACCACCGGCCACCGACCACCGGCCACCGACCACCGACCACCGACCACCGACCACTCTTCCGCCCCATGTCCCAACACATCTTCCGCGATTACGACATCGCCATCCACCAACTCCAGGAGGACCTCCTGACCATGGCCACGCTCACCCGCCAGAACCTCGAGCAAGCCATGCAGGCGTTGCTGCGCGGCGATACCGATCTGGCCAACACCGTCATCGCGGCGGACTCCGACGTCGACGAACTCGAGCGCAAGGTCGATCAGATCGGCATGGAAATCCTGGTCCGCTTCCATCCGGTCGCCACCGATCTGCGCCTGATCATCGCCTCAATGAAAATCAGCACCAGCCTGGAGCGCATTTCCGACCATGCGGTGGGTATCGCCAAGCGCGCCCGCAAAATCAACCAGGGCCAACCCTTGCAGGAGGTCCAATGGCTCGAACCCCTCTACGCCCAAGCCTACGCCCTGCTGCGCGATGCGATGGATTCCTACACCAATCACGATCCGGTCCTCGGCCAGGGACTCCACGACAAGGACCGGGAGCTTGACCGCCTTCACAAACAACTCACCCGCACCCTCAGCAGCCAACTCGAAATCGCCAATGGCCGTTCCGCGGCCTGGCTCCACCTGATCTTCATCGCCCGCTCGCTGGAGCGCATCGGCGATCTGTCGGTGAACATCGGTGAGGAAGCCGTCTTTCTTGAGAGCGCCATCAACATCCGCCACGAGTACCGCAAGCAGCCGCCGGAAAACCAACCTCCAACACCATGAGCAGCATCCTCGTCATTGAAGATGAAACCGATATCGCGGACCTCATCGCGTTGCATTTGCAGCGCGAAGGCTTCACTCCCGTCCTCGCCCACGATGGCATCAGCGGCCTCGCCCTGGCCAAATCCGGGGAACCCGCGCTCATATTGTTAGATCTGATGCTGCCCGGCATGGATGGCGTGCGTGTCTTCAGGGAATTGCGGCGCGACCCCCGCACATTGCGCACCCCGGTCATCATGCTCACCGCACGTGCCCAGACCGAGGACCGCGTGGCTGGCCTCGAACTCGGTGCCGATGACTACGTCACCAAGCCATTCTCGCCCAAGGAACTGCTGCTGCGCATCAAGAGCGTATTGAAACGCAGCGATGCACCCGCCTCGCGTGGCACTCTCAGCGCCGGGCCCTTCCGCTTCGATCCTGCCGCCCTTCAGTGTTACACCCACAACGAACCCCTCGATCTAACACTCACGGAATACAAACTCCTCCAGCATCTTTGCGAGCACGCCGACCAACCCTGCGATCGCACCGACCTGCTGCGCTCGGTCTGGGGCTACAGCGATGCCGCCAATACCCGCACCCTCGACACCCACATCAAGCGCCTGCGCGGCAAGCTCGGCCCCCACGCCGAGCGCCTCGAAACCGCCCGCGGCACCGGCTACCTGCTGCGCACCACCGCGTAATTATTTATCCGGGCCGCGCATGGGCCGCGCATGCATGGACTGCGGTGGCAAGCGCCAGCGCGACACCGCTTTGGCTTGATCCCTGGAATCGCCGACTGCGGCCCGCTCCGTCGCCAAGATTCCACGTTCTGCGGTCCTGGAGGTGCCTCACCGCAGGAAGGCCTGCCGCCTCATGGTCCAAGGCGGGTTGGAGCCCCGTTTCTGTTAAATTTGGCGTTTGGCAGTGCAAACGGGCTTGCGCGAACGCAAAACGGGGTGACAGTGGCGCGCCACAGTCAAACCACCATGGACCCACTTCTTCTCAAGACCCTGCATCTCGTCGGCGTGTTCGCCCTGTTCACCTCGCTCGGGGCCATCTTGCTCGGCGGATCCGGCAAGAAGGGCGCTTCCATGCTGCATGGGATCGCGCTGCTGCTGATTGCCGCCATGGGCTTTGCGATGCTGAAAAAACCGCCGATGGACCAATCGTGGTGGATGCTTAAGCTGGGCATGTGGGTGTTCCTTGGCGCTGCCCCGGTGTTGGCCAAGCGCAAGGTGCTGCCGGCTGCGGTGGTCATGGTTTTGTGCCTCGCCGCCGCGGCATTTGCCGCCTGGCTTGGCTTGCGCAAGCCATTTTAGGGCTGCGGTTTGGGTCTTGTTGGGCTGGCCAGCGGAGGCGGCGCGGACGGACGCAACGGCTGGAGCCGTCGGATTTTGCCATGGATGCCACTCAAGACCGCTGGGGACAGGGTGGGGGATGGGGTTGCGGGATGGGGTTGCGGCATTGGCGGCGGTCTTTTGGGCCGGATAGGCGGGATTTCCAATGTGTCGTCCCAGCGCTGGACGGGGCGGGAACGGGCGGTGGCGGAGCTTGACCGCGCAAATCCTACCTTTCGCTTCACCGATCCTGCCAGATCGACGTCTTGCGCTTGTCAAGTGGTCACCGAGTACCTATTTCTCGCCTGCCCGCCGTTTGCGGTCGCGCCGTCCGATTTTCCTACCCTGCCATGAACGCCATTACCGCCAGCCTCACCGCCATCTGGACCTCCTCGATTGGAAAAAAACTCATTGTTGCCCTCACCGGAGCCTTTCTGGTGTTGTTCCTGGCCGGTCACTTGGTGGGAAATCTGCTGGTGTTCGTTGGCCGCGAGGCATTCAACGACTACGCGTACTTCCTCCACCACATGATCCACGGTGCCGGCATCTGGTTGTTCCGGGCCGCCATGATCGGCGCGCTCGCGTTGCACGTGGCCGCCACCGTCGCCCTGACCCTGCAAAACCGCGCCGCCCGCAAGCCCTACGAGTGCCAGGCCGTCATCCAGGCCAGCCTGTCGTCGCGCACGATGATCTGGTCGGGTCTGACGCTGCTGGCGTTTTTCATCTATCACATGCTGCATTTCACGGCCCGGATCGGCAATCAATACGACACCCTCCCACGCTACAAGGAAACCGTAGAAACCGTGATGCACAACGGCGCGCCGTTGGTCCGCCATGATGCCTGGCAAATGGTCATCGACGGCTTCAATTGGTGGCCCGCCACCTTGTTTTACGTCATCGCGATGACCCTGCTGTGCAGCCACTTGAGCCATGGCGTCGCCTCGATTTTCCAGACCCTCGGGCTGCGCTTCAAGAAGAGCGAAGGGATCCTGCGCGGTGTGTCGCTGGGTTATGCCTTGGTCATCTGGCTCGGTTTTATCTCGATTCCGCTCGCTATCCTCGTCTTTGGCTTCGGCAAGGCCTAAACCAATCCCCAATTCTCACTCCCCACTCCTATGATCCTCGACAGCAAAATCCCATCCGGTCCGCTTGAACAGAAATGGTCCAAGCATAAGATGGACTCGAAGCTCATCAATCCGGCCAACAAACGGAAATTCTCCGTCATCATCGTCGGCTCCGGCCTCGCCGGTGGTGCGGCCGCCGCCTCCCTCGCCGAGCTGGGCTATCAGGTGAAATGCTTCTGCTATCAGGACAGCCCGCGCCGTGCCCACTCGATCGCCGCCCAGGGCGGCATCAATGCCGCCAAGAACTATCAGAATGACGGCGACTCGGTGCGCCGGCTGTATTACGACACGATCAAGGGGGGCGACTTCCGCGCTCGCGAGGGCAATGTCTATCGGTTGGCGGAGGTGTCCAACTCGATCATCGACCAATGCGTGGCCCAAGGCGTGCCATTCGCCCGCGAGTACGGCGGCCTGCTCGACAACCGCTCGTTCGGCGGGTCGCAGGTATCGCGCACATTCTATGCCCGCGGCCAGACCGGCCAACAACTTCTCATCGGCTGCTATCAGGCGCTGGAGAAGGAAATCCACAAGGGTGGGGTGAAGATGTATCCGCGCACCGAGATGTTGGATCTGGTGCTCGTCGACGGCCATGCCAAGGGCATTGTGGTGCGCGATCTGGCCACCGGTGCCATCAGCAGCCACGCCGCGGACGCGGTGATTTTGGCCACCGGCGGCTATGGCAACGTGTTTTTCCTCTCCACCAATGCGATGGGTTGCAACGTCACCGCCGCTTGGCGTGCAGCGCGGCGGGGTGCCTTGTTTGCCAACCCGTGTTTCACCCAGATCCATCCGACTTGCATTCCAGTAAGCGGAGATTATCAGTCGAAGCTCACCCTGATGTCCGAATCACTGCGCAACGACGGCCGGATTTGGGTGCCAAAATCCCAGGAAGTCGCCCAAAAACTGCAGAAAAAGCAGATGAATCCGGCCGATGTGGCGGAAGCTGACCGCGATTACTACCTTGAGCGCAAGTACCCGTCGTTCGGTAACCTGTCGCCGCGCGACATTTCCTCGCGCGCCGCCAAGGAAGCGTGTGACGATGGCCGCGGCATCGCCTCGACCGGCCTCGGCGTCTATCTGGATTTCCGCGATGCCACCAAGCGGCTCGGCGAGGACACCATCCGCTCGCGTTACGGCAATTTGTTCCAGATGTACGAGAAAATCACCGGCGAGGACCCCTACAAGCTGCCGATGATGATCTATCCGGCCGTTCACTACACCATGGGCGGCCTGTGGGTGGACTACAACTTGATGTCGAATGTGCCGGGCCTGCATGTGCTCGGCGAGGCGAATTTCTCCGACCATGGCGCGAACCGTCTCGGTGCCTCGGCGCTGATGCAGGGGCTGGCCGATGGCTATTTCGTCATCCCCACCACCATCGCCAACTACCTGGTCACCCAGAAGCCCGGCAGCATCAGCACCGCGATGCCCGAGTTCAAACAAACCGAGACGCAAGTGCGCGAGCGCACCGCCAAGATGCTCGCCATCCAAGGACGCCGCACCGTTGATTCGTTCCATCGCGAATTGGGCATCACCATGTGGGATAAATGCGGCATGGCCCGGTCCCGCGAGGGGCTGACCGAAGCGCTGGCAAAAATCCCCGCCATCCGCGAGGAGTTTTGGAAAAACGTCCGCATCCCCGGCAGCGGCGAAAATGCCAACATGGAACTCGAAAAGGCCGGCCGCGTCGCCGACTTCCTCGAATTTGCCGAGGTGCTGTGTTACGACGCCCGCGACCGCGAGGAATCCTGCGGCGGCCATTTCCGCCTCGAACACCAGTTCTTCGACAAGGACCCCGAGGTCGTCGCCGGTAGCACCCAGGCCGGTGAGGCCAAGCGCGATGACGCGAATTTCTCCCATGTCTCCGCCTGGGAGTACAAGGGCCCGGATGCCGCTCCCGTGCTGCACAAGGAGCCCTTGAATTTCGAGGACGTCCACGTGTCCATCCGCAGTTACGCGTGACGCGCTGGCGTGGCATGGCCGCGGATGGGCGTTCTTGAAGAGGGGAGCGGGCGGCCCGCCTCGCTTGGCTCACTTTGCCCCTGAGGGCGAGGTGCTATTGCTGGGTCATGGGCAGCGCCATCTCCCTGCGAATGTCGATTTTGAACGCGGTGCGAGCGTTAGCGAGCTTGGAAAAGCCAGGCGTAGCCCTAACTGGCATGGCCAGAGGCAATTTTGGGTGTTTGATTTTGGATTGCAGAGTGCCTTGCGCAGGAGAGCACCGGAGCCCTCTTCTCTTTCATCCGAAATTTAAAATCCAACCTTCAAAATCACTCTCCCATGCGGGCGGATAAGTGGGTCGGCCGAGGCCGTCCGACCCTACCGGTGGATGCAGCGGCCGGTAGGCCCGTCCGTTTGCCAATTCAGAGCCGGATGACTTTGCAAGTGACAGATGGCCGGGGGCGGTTTAGGTTTGCGGGTAACCGGCGATGTGGAAATTCATTGAAGAGAACTGGCGCAATGTGATCGAGATCCTGATTCTCGCGATCTGCATTTATCAGGTTTACCGGGCGTTTCGCGCCACCCGCGGGGCGCAGATCTTGGTCGGCCTGGGCATTATCATCGTGGTGCTCACCGTGGTGTCCCAAGTGGCGAAATTCGAGGTGATCAGTTGGCTCGTCACCCGCGCCACGGCCTTGCTGGCGTTTGCTTTGGTGGTCATTTTCCAGCCCGAGTTGCGAGACGCCTTGGCTCGTCTGGGCAGCAAGAGTTTTTTCCCCTTTTCGAGCAAACGCCGCCTGGCCTTCCTCGAGCGCCTCGCCGACGCGGTGGTCGTGTTGTCTAAAAAGCGCATCGGCGCGCTGTTTGCCATCGAGCGGGGGATCAGCCTCAAGAAATTCCTCGATACCGGGGTGCCTCTCGATGCCCAATTTTCGCCCGAACTGGCGCTGACGGTTTTTCATCCGAAAACCCCGCTGCACGATGGCGGCATGATCCTGGCGGACGACCGCATCGCCGGAGCCGCCTGTGTGTTTCCCGTCACCCAACGCGAAATGCACGACCGCTCCACCGGCTTGCGCCACCGCGCCGCCATCGGCCTGGCCGAGGAAACCGACGCGGTCACCGTCGTCGTCAGCGAGGAAACCGGCGGCATTTCCATCTGCGTGGAGGGCCGCATCGAACGCAACCTCACCGAAAAACAATTCCGCGACACCCTCGCCAAAATCTTTCTAACTGGCAATGCCCCCCATGAAAACGACCCTGCCGAAAAATTGGATCGCCAAGCTGCTGTCACTCCTGCTGGCGGTCGCGATTTGGTTTCTGATTAAGGATCACCTCAAGGAGACCGGCGGCAAGCCGGCGGTGCCCCCGCCCATGATAGTGGTGCCCGAACCCGGCACCAAATGAGGGCCGTCACGGCGCGATGCCCACGTGATCGATGAGGCGCACCTCACCGTAAAACACCGCCGCGGCCAATACCGCCGGGCGTACGACGTGCGGCACGGTTTCTAACGAATCTGCGTCGACCAGCGATAGGTAGTCGATGCGTGCCAGCGCCGAGGCCTCGATGGCTTGACGGGCCGTGGCGAGCAGCTCCGCCGGCGTGTGGGTACCGGCCTGGAAGCCTGCCTGTGCCGCCAGCAAGGCCTGTCGCAGGCGGGGGGCGTCCGCCCGCTGGGCAGCGCTCAATCGCACGTTGCGGGACGACATGGCGAGGCCGTCGGCCTCCCGCACGGTGGGCTGGGCGATGAGGGTTACCGGCACGTTGAGGTCGCGGACCATGCGGCGGATCACCGCCAATTGTTGGAAATCCTTTTCCCCGAACACCGCCATTTCGCAACCGCAGAGCAGGAACAACTTCAATACCACCGTGCACACGCCGTCGAAATGCCCCGGCCGTGAAGCGCCGCAGAGGGTCCGTGAGAGCTGCGACTCGGTGACCGTCACCGAGCGGTCCGGAAAATACATCGCGCCGGCCTCCGGCACAAACACCAGCGCCACTCCCGCCGCCTCGCAGGCTGCCAGATCCGCCGCCAGCGGACGCGGATAGCCCGCCAGGTCCGCCGGTCGGTCAAATTGGATGGGATTGACGAAAATGGAAACCACCACCGTGCCGTTGGTTCCGGCCAGGTCCTTGGCACGGCGGATCAGGGCCAGGTGCCCGTCATGCAGCGCGCCCATGGTGGGCACCAACACCCGTGGCCGGCCATGTTCCGCCAAGGCTGCCGTCAACTCGTCCGCTTGCGTTACCACTGTCATGGCGGCAGGCTAGCGCAACATGCGGCGCGGGAAAACCCCGAAGTGGCGGAATCGCGCAGCAGGCTCGGCGGCGACTCGCACAATACCGCTGACTTAGGCGATACGGAAACGAGACGGGAAGAGGCCGCCGGCAGGATGCCGGTGCTCCCCGTGGACCGAGCATCCTGCCCGGGTCCGATGTCACGGGAGGTCATGCAACTTGCCAAAAGCCGCGGCGGCCTCGCTGGCGGCAGGATCGGACCTGGGCCAGTTGTGATAGATCTGTTCGAGGGTGGCGTCGCGCGCAGCGCCGGGTGGCAGGGTCAGGGCCCATTGGGCGGCGGTTTCCGGCTCGTAGCGCGACACTGTTTCGGCGTACTGTTGGATGGCGCTGGTCTTGGCAGGGCTCTCGGGCGTGGTGGCGAGCCACTTGCCGGCTGCTTGGTAGTCGCTCTGGGTCCAGCGGCTCACGAGCATGCGGACGACCTGCTCGGAGCTCTCGGCAGGCAGCGTGGTGCCGGCCCACTCGATCCAGCGGCTGGTGTCGGCGGGTTTGATCGAGCCGTCGAGGCCGCGGCTGAAATTCGCCAGTTCTTGCGGGCTGAGCTTGGCGGTGGCGAGCCAGTCGGTGGCGGCTTGGAAGCCGTCGCCCGCGGCGCCACGCGCCAGCACCAAGATGCCTATGGCTGATGTCTTGTCTTTAACGGGCTCCTCGGCGAGGGTGGCTGAGTAGTCGCGCAATGCGGCGAGGGTGGCGGTGCGGGCCTCCGGGGTCTTGGCGGCGGCCACAATGTTGGGGACGACATGTTCGGTCTCGCGGAATCCCAGTTCGGCGATGAGCTTGAAGGCGAGCCTGGGGTCCCGGGCGGCGGCACCGGCAAGCAGGCTGGATTTGGCTTCATCGGTGATGAGATCGGGAAATTTGTCGGTGTTGTTACGCAGCCATTGGAGGGCTGCGGACGGATCGTCCTGCGCCCAGCGGCCGAGCGCCGCGGCAACGAGTCGCCTGCCATTTCCGGCGGGATTTGAAACGCCTGACGCCTCGGTGAGCAGGGCGAGCGCGGCCTGCGGGTGCTCGCCAGCCAAAGAGCTGATGGCAAGGCTGATGAGTTCTTCGCGGGTCGAGTTTTGGACGTCCTTGTCCGCCCGCATGGCGGCGATGAGAATTTTGAGTTGGGAGGGATCCAGCGAGGTCATGCGATCTAGCAAGTCCATGGCGCGCTTCTTGGTGGCTTCGTCGGACCTGCCGTCGCCGTTTTGCTTGATCGCATCCATTTCCTTGACGAAGGCGATGAGCTCGGTGGCATAAAGCTTGGCGGCGGTGTCGCGCTTGTCACGTTCGCGCTTGCTGTGGCGGATGGGGCGCGGGGGAGCGGTTGGACCGGTGGCGATGCCGAGTTGGGCGGCCGCAGCGACGAGGGTGCTGTGGGTGTTGCTGGCGGCAGCGAGTTGTAGCCTAAGCTGCCAGTCGAGGCCGGCGGCGATGGCCAGGATGAGGGTGGCAATGGCGATGGGAAGTTTCATCCAAAATGGGAAAATGGGAACGGTAGGGGTGGCGTTTTTTTACCACAACCGAGCGCAGCGAGATAGCCTGACTGACTGCTTTTCAAATATTCAGGCAAATTTCACGGATTGAAGAGGATTTCACGGATAAGATGGTTCTGATCTATCAAGTCACAGGCTCGCCCAATTGGTGAATGTCAGCAAATTCATAACTCGTTCTTCATCCGTGCATTCCGTGAAATCGTTCGACTGAGCTCACGCCGAAGTCCGTGGTTTCTATTTTCCTATTTAGGTTCATGGCGCGGGGGGCGGGTGGGCGACTCATTTGGCAAAGCGCAGTGCCTCGGCGCGCTGCTCGTCGGGCAGCGCACTCAAGCGGCGGACCGCGGCATCAGGGTCCGCAACTTGCAGCGCGCCGATCAAGGCACCTTCATAGTGGCTGCGGAATTGGTCACTTCCATCGAGCGCCTTGCCGTCGAGTTGGCCGGCGGCCGCCTGTTGGTCGAACCAAGCGGCCGCCGCGACCGGTGACTTTTTTGCCCAATCGCCCAAGCCCTTGGCCAGACGCCAGTGGAGTGTCCGATCCGCGTCCCGCAGGCGTCCTGCAAAGTGCCTCAGGGCCAACTCGCAATCCTTCTTGATCAATTCCTCCACCAGAGTGCGCTCCAAATCGGCGCGGGCGTCGCCAGCCAGGTCAAGCGCGGCGAATTCATCCTCCGCGGCGGCGAGGTCCTCCGCGCTCATCTCTAGCAAGCGTTGCTGGAAATGCACCATGGCCCGCAGGTCGCCGCCGTCGCCGTCATTGCGCATGGATGCACACAGCGCGGCGAGGGACTTCCAGTCGAACGGCTCCCTGGTCTTGGTGTGCTTGGCGGTGGATGCCGCCCGCAGCGGCAATCCATCCGCCTCCGGTTCGCTGGCGCGGGCTGCGGCGATCCGCTCGCGCAGGCTGTCACTGGCGGCTTCCACGGTGGTTAGAGCGTGGGATTGCCAGCCCAGCCAGCCGCCCGCGATGGCAAACACGAGGGCGGGGATGAGCCAGGGGCTGAGTTTCATGGCGGAGAATCCGACGCTTGCTAGTCGGCGGCGATGGCTTCCTTGTTAGTGCAAGGTATCCGTCATGTCGAGCGGCAAACCGGCGCCTGGCAAGAAATTGAAGGAGGGTCGATCTCCGAATCGCCCTCGACCATGAGAGGCCAATGGGTAGCGGCCGGCCTCCACTCATTGGCTCCTCATGGTCCACGGCGGATCGGAGTCCGCCGCTCCTTTGAAGCCGTCTGTCACGCCCCTTGTCGTGCTGCATTTCGCGCTTGGCAAGGTGGAGACGTCTGCTCAAGATCCGCCCGCAACGACATACCCCCAGTTGCCCGATTTTATGAAGAACAAACTCCTTGCTGTTTTGCTGTTGCTGCCGATGGGACTGGTCGCGTGCGCCCCACCGGTCAAACCGCCGGCCCCGCCGCTGCCCCCGACTGACGATGCGTCAATCACGCCGATTGGCACCGCTCAAACCTACGTCGGCAGCGTGGGCGTCCACAGTGCCGTGTTTGTCCTGACCTGGCAGCCGGATGGCAACGTGGTGGGACACTACTATCATCCCGACAATTCCGGCGTCATCTTCAAGCTCAAGGGCAAGAACACGGGTCACGGCGAGTTGGTGTTGACCGAATACGCCGCCGACGTCCAAAGCGCCATCATCACGCTCAAGAAAACCACCTCGCGCGGTCTCATCGTGTGGTCCGGCAAGATGCACGACACCGACAAGCACGACAGTCACGTGCTGGACGTGAGCTTCACCCGCAAGGCCGACGCCTGAGCGAGCGCGCGGCCAGCCAAGCCCGGCCTGGAGAGACCTCCTGAAAATCAGACAAAGCGCAGCGTGGATTGCCTGTGAAAGGTTGCGCGGATGTGCCCCGTAGCCTGCCAACCAATCTCATGATGATCACCCGTCGCCAAACCCTCAAAGCCCTCGCCGCCATGGCGACGGTGCAAATCGTGCCCAGCCGCGTGCTGGGCCTCAACGGCCAAACCCCGCCCTCGCAAGTCCTTACCCGCGGCATCATCGGTTGCGGTGGCATCAGCGCCTCGCACCTGACCATGCCCGGCAAGTTGCTCGCCCTCTGCGACGTGGATAGCAAGCACCTCGCCGAACGCATGAGCAACGCCGGCGGCGAGGCCAACGGCGTGAAGGGCTATCATGATTTCCGCGAACTCATCGCCCGCGACGACATCGATATCATCCACATCGCCACCCCGCCCCATTGGCACGCGCTGATGGCAATCGCGGCCGCCAAAGCCGGCAAGGACATTTGGTGCGAAAAACCGATGTGCCGCAATATCGGCGAAGGCGTGGCCATGGTGCGCGCGGTGGAACAACATAATCGCATCTTCCGCCTCAACACCTGGTTCCGCTTCAAGGAAAGTTTCTATGACCTGCGGATACCCGTGAAAATGCTCAAAAAGGCGGTGATCCATGATTTGTTGGGATGGCCTTTGAAAGTCACCGTCTCCGGCGTCACCGGCTTCGATTGGAAACTGGATGCCTGGGCTGGCAAAATCGGCCTCAAGCCCGAGCCGGTCCCGCCGGAATTGGACTACGATCTCTGGCTCGGCCCGGCCCCCATGAAGCCCTACAACCACCATCGCATCCATGGTTCCTTCCGCGGCTACTGGGATTATGATGGCGGCGGCCTCGGCGACATGGGCCAACATTATCTCGACCCCGTCCAATACCTTCTCAACAAGGACGACCAGGCACCCATCTCGGTGGAAATCGACGCCGATCCCCAAGACTCAGAGGCCGTCGGCACCTGGCGCCGCATCGAGCACACCTATGCCGATGGCTGCAAGATCATCCTCGACGGTGAGAACAAGGACAAGGACGCCAAATACATCGTGGGCCCGAAGGGATGGATCAGCAAGGGGTTGGAATCTAACATTCCTGACCTGCGCCAGAAACTCGACGCCCTGGCGGACCCCGAGCCCCAGCTCACCGATTTCCACGAGGCGGTGCGCACTCGCAAAAAGTTTGCCATCAACGAGCACAATGGCTTCTGGTCGTCCACCTTGGTGAACTTGGGCATCACCGCCCACCACCTCAACAAGAGTCTCAAGTTCGACTCCAAGACCCTTAAGTTTGACGATCCCGCGGCTAACGCGCTGAACCATCAGCCGATGCGCGCACCTTGGAAACTCGATGGTTGAGCGGGACGGCGTGACCTCCGGAGCGGGGGCTCTGGTCCCCGTGTGAAAATAATGAGTCCGGGCTGAGCGATCTGGCCTGTTGCCTACCCGACAACTTCAGGCCAGGGTCGGGGCACCCTTGGCGGTGATATCGCCGCCTTTCATTGCGCTGCTGATTTCCTCGGCCTGCAATGGCACCATCAGGCCGAGGGTCAAGATCCACGCAAACCCGATTTTCAGATCTGCTATCATTAAGTTGGGATGTGTGCCTTACCGTCGGTTTCTACTTTGATTTCATGATATAGCAACCGAAGACGCCGCCGGCCTGGCTGTTGCCCACCGGTTGGAACTTGACGGTGACCTTGGCTTTGCCCGTGAGCAGGTCGGCCGGAATCGGGTACTCCCTGTCGAAGAATGCGTCGGGCTTCTCGCCTTTGAGCACTTCGGTGGCGATTTTTCGGCCATCGACGATAATGTCAAACGTGCGGCCGCCATCGGAACCCCAGTACTTGCATGTTAGAACCTGCGCTTGTCCGGCGAGCACCTTGAGGTCATACTGGAACCAGCCGCCCGGGTCACAGTGGCGCCAGCGGCGGCCGTTGTGATCTCCGGCGATGGATTTCTCACTTTGGAAGTTGTGATCGCGTTCGGCCTGGTCGAAAAACTCCAACCCATCCACACGCCTGGCATCCAGAGCGCGCTGGAGCTCCTGAGCAGCCTTCATCTCGGCTTCCTTCGCGGCCCATCGGGTGTCATCGTAAATGTCCCAGTACACGGTGTAAGGCTCCTGGTATTGCTTGTAGAACGGCACAAAGGTCGTGTCACCTTGCGCTGTTTCAAGCGAAGTGCGGAACACCCCCGCCGGCGCGGTGAATGTGTTAGGTCTGCCGGCCACAGGTTTGATTCCGGCCAGGACCTGGTTCTTGTCACCGCGGATGACCGAGACGGGGTTGTCCTTGGTGGTGCGTGCGCACAGCACCAGCGGACCATACATGACGGCGGCCTTGTTAGCGTCGTCGCGGAAGGCTTCGAAGCGCAGGCTGAAGGGCATGGCCAGTTCGAGCGTGTCACCGGTGGTCCAGGTGCGGTCGATGGTGATGTAACTCCCTGGTTGGGCGGTAACGTCCTGCTTTGCACCGTTGAGCTTGAGCGTGACGCCGGCGGTGGCCCAGGCTGGGTAGCGCAGGTGAATGGCCATGGCGACGGGCTTGTCCGCGGTGATTTTCAATGCGGTTGATTGCTCATCAGGATAGCGGGTGGTTTGCAGCAGCTTGATGCCCTTGTCCTTCCAGGTGAGCTCGGTAGCCATGAACAGATTGACATACAGGTCGCGCTCGCTGTGGAAATAGACCGAGTCGCCATATTTCGACTGGCTTTCCATGCCGGTGCCGGTACAGCACCAGAATGAGTTATCCGGAGTGCCGAAGCGGCTGGGTCGCTCGGAGCCGGGGCGCAGCGGCATGTAATAGAGCACCATGCCATTATCAGGGTTTTGCTGGGGCAGGATGTGGTTATAGAGGGCCCGCTCATAGAAGTCGGCATACTCGGCCTTGGGCTCCCACTCGAGGAGGTGGCGGGTGAGTTTGAGCATGTTATAGGTGTTGCAAGTCTCCGTCGGGCTGGGGCCGATATGTTGCGAGAGATGTTCCTTGGGTGAGAATCCCTCGCCGTCGCTGTTGCCGCCGATGACGTAGGAGCGCTCCTTGGTCACG
This sequence comes from Akkermansiaceae bacterium, assembly GCA_903908495.1. Classification (GTDB taxonomy): domain Bacteria; phylum Verrucomicrobiota; class Verrucomicrobiia; order Verrucomicrobiales; family Akkermansiaceae; genus Luteolibacter. The sequence goes on along the minus strand of CAIVSK010000191.1, from coordinate 54,999 downwards.
ACGTTCCAGAAAAACTCGCAGCCCTTGCGATAGGGCGGGTCGGCCGTGTATTCGTATTCAATGGCCATGCCGATGAATTTTGGAAACTGGGTGTTGGCGTGCAGTCCGGTGAGCTTGTCCTCGCCATTGATAGCCGGATCCAGCACCGCGTGATGATTGAAACGGATGGCCAGTTGAAGGTATTTCCGATTGCCGGTGGCGCCATAGAGGTTGGCCAGGATTTCATTCATGCCGCCGTGCTCGCAATTGAGCATCGCCTGCATCTGCGGGTCGGTGAGAGTGCTCATGCGGGACTCCACCCAGCCGATGGCCTTTTCGAGGACCTCCAGCGCCTGCTTGTTGCCGCAGAGTTGGTATTGGTCGAGCAGGCCTGCATAGATCTTATGCAATGTGTACCAAGGGGCCCATACTCCCTTGCACGCCACCACCCGGTCAATGAGTTCCTCCGGATAGGCGCTGAGATAGCCGCTGGGGAACTTGGCCTGGCACTCGGCCATGCCGGCGACAACCTGTGCGGACTGTTGCTTGAGTTTCTCGTTGCCACTGCTCTGGAACGCCAGCGCGCAGCCGGACAGGTAGTGTCCCACCGCGTGACCGCGCAACTCGCAGTTAGGTGCCTCCCACCCGCCATAGGGCTTGGCGGACGTGGGGATGCCTGCGGTCAAGCGGAATGTGTGGAGCAGTCGCTCGGGCTCCAGGCTCACCAGGTATTGCTCGTTCATTGCCTCTGCATGCTTGAAGGGGCCGTCGAGCAGTTTGACGTCGTTTAGGCTGAACGGCCATACCTTGAGGTCGGCCTTGGGCTGAACCTCCGCCGCGCTTGCCGCGTTGATGGACAGGCAGCCGAGCACGGAGAGCGGATAGATGATGGGGTGGGACGGGTGTTTCATAGGGAGGAGTTATTTCTTGGGTTCGAGCAGCGTGACGTTGGTGCAGCGGGTCAATTGGATCGGGTTCGGAGTGGCCGGGAAATGATTGTTGCTGATGAGGCCGCCGTCAATGTTGCTGAGGGCGAGCACGGTGTTGTTAGGGTGGCTGAAGGTGTTGCCGGTGATGGTGATGTTGTGCAGGAGTGGGGCCTGGCCGGGCTGGAAGGCGTGGGCATAGACGGTGATTGCGGCAGCGCCGGACTGCGGGTTGAGGTCGGTGAAGACGTTGTTCTCGATGCGGATGTCGCGCGGCACGCCGCCTTCGACGTAGGGCATGACGCTGTTCAATTCAATCGCGCTGCCGAAGCGGGTGAAGCGGCAGTTGCGCAGCGTGCCGGGGCCGGATTGAATGAGAAGGCGCTGGTAGTTGTCGTGCCAGTCACAATTCTCGATGAGCCAACCGCCACACTCGTGGTCGGGCCATTCGGCGATGGCTTTGGCAAATGCAGCGGCAGGCTGGTCCAGCGTCACCGTGTCGCCGTCGATGGCTGTGAGTTTCGCGCGGCCCAGCTCGGCACCGGATTCGCGGGCGAGAAAGATCACAGCGTCGCCGACTGCGATGCCGTGCGGCAAGGCGCGGCGGGTTTCTTCGTTGTTGCCGAAAGTCACGCGATTGGCGTTGGAGATAGCTATCACCGGCGACCAGTAACCGTGGAAATTGGCGGTATCGTCAGTGGTGTGGCAGATGGTAACATTGTCCAGCGTCGTGCCATGGCGGGTGGCGTTGAACATGAATCCTTCGCCACCCTGCCACTGGCTGGTGCCTGGACGCGGTCCAAAGTAACAATTCTTCCAGACGTGCGCACCATCACCATCGTGCTCTGCGCCCCACGCCTTCGCAGCATACACATGGATGTCGTCCATTGTCAGTTTGCTCGAGCGGACGAGTTCTAGCGCTGAGGTGACGGTGTAGACGCAGGACAGTCCGTCGCCGACACGGAGCAATCCGTTGGTGCGGATGGTTTCTAGCAAGCTTGAGTCATGCATCGTCACCCAGCAATGGTCATCGGCGGAGGCGGCCGAGATCTGCTGATATTTGAGATGGGTGCCGCCGGATTGGAGAGCATAAAGCGGCGCGCAAAAGCTGCCGTCGGCCTTGAACGGAATGACTCGCTGATCGAGTTTGTCGTTGAAAGTGGTCGGCACGGTGATGCCGGGCGAGAGTTTCAGTTCGATCCGGTTGGACGCGAAGTCAAACCGGGTGATGCTCCCTTCGACATGGCCGCGGGTGGCGCGGTCGATCGTCGCGCCTTTGAAGATGATGTTGCGGCACTCTTTGAAGCCGACGCCGAAATGACAAGTCGGCGCCTGGTCGTCTGGGAGGTCGAACCAGAATGTCGCGCCGCTGGCGTCGATGGTGAACGGATGGGTATCGTCGCGCTGGAGGCCGGTGAATTGGAGGGGAAATCTCACGCCGTCGCTCCCCCAGCCTTCCATGCCGAAGCGATAGTCCCCGGCCGGGATGCGGACAGCCTCGCTGGCACTGTCAAAGGCTGCGAGCACCCGTGGCATGACGCGGGTGCCCGCCTCGCGCTGTGCCTGCTTCTGCGCGCTGGTGAATTGTGGTCCCGTCGGATTGTCGAACGAGAAATCCCCGGCGTGCAGCGCGGCCGGCAGTGCCAATAATAGTGCCGCTACCTTCATGACTATTTTTCCCAGACTTCGAGTTCGGTGACGCCGCTGCGCGAGTCGCCCTGGCCGATGTGGGTGAAGACCACGCGGATTTTGCTGAGGGAGACGGCTGGGAACGTCACGGTATTGATCATGCCGCCCGTGGGTTTTTGCGGGTCGGAGGTCTGTTTGGGGATGGTCTTCCATTCGCTGCCGCTCCAGCCTTCGACCACATAACTCTTGGGCGCCTGGACTCCGCCGCCGTCCGAGAAAATATGTATCAACACGCGGGCGACTTGTTTCTGGGCACCGAAATCCACTTCCAGCCAGTCGCTGGCATTCGGCGAGCCATAACTGGTCCAGCGGTTCACCGGGTTTGTGCGATAGCTGATTTTGCCGTCAATCGCGCTTTCCGCAACGCCGCCGAAGTGGTCGGAAAAGGAGGCGCTGGCCTTTGGATAGCCAACTTTTGGATTCGCGTTGAAGGCGATGTTGCCTGCCGGCGGGCGGGCCGGGATATACGGCCGGACGTCCCTGCCCCATGCCTCGATTTCGGTCATGCCGGACTTTTTGCCGCTCGCGTTCTTGAACATGACCCGCAGTTTTTCCAGTTTGAGCTCGGGAAAACGGATGATGTTAGGCATGTGGCCGGTTGGGGCCTCCGGCGTGCGCGTCTGGCCCGGAACCGGTTGCCACGGGCCGTCGGCATTGGCGAATTCCAAGCGATATTCGGCGGGAGCGGCGATCGGTTGGTCCGGGCCGTCATCTAGGAGATAGAGTTTCACCTCGTCGACCGAGCGCGGAGTCCCGAGTTCGAGGATGAGCCAGTCGGTTTCGTTAGGTGACTCGGCACAGGTCCAACGCATCGGTGGATCGAGGTGGTACCAGGCGGTGTTGCCATCCTGGAGGAAGGCGAGGGAGGATTTTGGGCCGACGTGAGAGGCGCTGAGGCGGGGGAAACAATTGCCATCATTGTTGACCGCGTGATTGACGCGGACGGCCTGGTCCACCGGTTCATCCACGGCTGGAGGCAGCTTGACGGAGAGTTTGGCCAGGGTGGGGGAGGCTCCGGCCGGCTTGCCGTCGATGAACACCTGCAGGCCGCTGCCCTTGCCGTAGCGTTGACCGGTCTTGTCCCAGACGATGGCGACGAGGTGGCCACGATACGAGATGTTGTCCATCGCGAAGTAGGCCCACTCGGCCGGGGCAAGCGGATCGATGGTTAGAGTGTTGCTGTCTTCCACCTTGAGGCCGGCGAGACCGGTGATGACCAGATCCACGAAGCCGGAATGGAAGTAGTGTTCGCTGCGGTTATACATGTCGTGGCCGTCCCAGGAGCCGGTGAGCGGGTTGAGTGCTTCGGCGATGTAGGGCTTGCCATTCTTGCGTTGAGAGAGTGCATAGACGCGCAGGAGTTTGTAGTAATCGGCGCGGGTGATGTGGTTCTGGCTGTAGTTTTGCAACAGGTTGGCGAGGCCCTTGAGTGTTTGGGTGGTGGCGAATGGCCAGGACTGGCCGCTCCACCAGCAGCAACCCGGCGAGAGCAGGAACAGCGGGTCGTTGCGCTCGGTGGTGGTCGGGCCGAAGTCCGCGAAGAAATAGTACGGGTCCATCAGGAACTTCCACGCGGCTTCGAAGCCGGGGTCGGGCAGGTTGAAACTCCATGGCACATAGCTCGCCTCCTCGCGGCCGGCACCGCAACCGGCGTATTTGCCGGATTGATAGACAAGGGTGTTTTTGTGGATTTTGTTGCCGTCCTTGTCTTCCTCGTCGTCGCGGAACATTGGGAAGAAGAACTCGCGCTTCGCATCCCACAGCTTGGTCTGGAGTTGCTGCTTGAGCGCGTCCGCCCGGGTCTTGTAATCACTGGCTGTCCGGGTGTCGCCGGTTAGTGCTGCAATGTGCGAAATGGCCATCGCGTCGGCCCACATGTAGGAATTAAAACTCGGGCGGTAGCTTGGTGCGCCGCGCAGGATGTCTTTGGTCTGGCGGCTGGCGATGTTGAATTCCATGCCGTCGTCGTGGCCGACTTGCCAGAACAATCCGGCCTCGGGCACCCAGCTCTTTTTGGCCCATCCCTCGTAGTTCTTGATCAGATCGGGCAGCAGGTCGGCGATATATTCCTTGTTGGGATGGACGAGATAGGTCGCCCAGGCGGAATCCGCCATCCACGCCGAGTAATTTCGCGGTTGGGCACCGGGGGTGCGGAACCAATAGCGGGCGTAGTCGCGGCTGTAGCGGGGATTGCGCAGCCAGCGCGCCTCATAGAACTGGTGGCCCGACGGGCAGGAGATGCCGCCGTAGGCGCCGGACCAGAACGGCCGGTTGATGAATTCGGTCCACAGATAGCCGGTGTCTTGCGAGCCGTAGGTGAGTTGTTTGGTGACAAGTTCCCAGCGGTAGTAGTAGGTGGTGTTGAGGTCCGCGTCGGGCGAGTCGAGGAACGGGATGTTTTTGTCGAACCAGCTGAAGTCACGATTGTCCCAGAACGTCTGGGCTTGCAGCAGCTTCTGGTGGTCGAGGACCGGGGCCTCGCCCGCGGCGGCGAGGCAGGCGGGCAGGAAAAGGAGTGGCAGAAGGAGGCGGGTCATGGTTGGGACGGGGGCGGATTGATCGGCGGGCTATCCAAGGGGCAATGGGCGATGCAGCAGAGGTCAGGAACCAGATGGGCTGAAACTACGCGTTGCGGCAAGCCGCGATTGCGGGCATTCGCAATATCGCCATTGGATTGCGCGAAATGGACAATATCCTCTCGTTTGCGCCGCCGCATTATCCTAAAATGGAAAATGGAATGGGTTGCAGCGGCGTTTCTTACCACAACCGAGCGCAGCGAGATAGCCTGACTGACTGCATTTCAAATATTCAGGCAAATTTAACGGATTGAAGAGGATTACACGGAAAAGAGGAGCTTGATCTATCAAATCTCAGGCTACCCCAAGAGGTGAATGCCATAAAATCCATAACTCTTTCTTTATCCGTGTATTCCGTGAAATCCGTGGCTCCAATTTTGCTTTCTAGGTTCATGGCAATCGGCCACGGAAGTTTGTCGTTGCACGGGGCTTTGGTGAAGACCGCGCACGTCTCACTTCTCACGCGTCCGGGTCATCTCATCGATTTTGGCCTGGATTTGTTTGGCGGCGGTTTCCACGGCATCGATGTCGCCGGTCTTGGGGGCGACTCTGCGTTCACGGGTGTAACCGATGTGGTTGAGCCAACCGTTGGAGCGGGTGCTGCGATGTTTGCAGACAAGGCTGAACAGCGGGTCGCCATGTGCAGATGTTAGAAGCTCTTCCGCTGTGCCCTGTGGCATGGGAATGCCGAGGCCTTGCAGGATCGATTGTGCCATCACAACGTGGCCGAGTTCACCGGGATGGACATTGTCGTTGGTGAGGCGGAACTCGGGGGCCTCCCTCCGCCGTTGGGCGCGTGCCTTGCCCATTGCGGTATGCAGATCGGCAACCGCGATGACACCCTTGGGCGGATGAGCCACCTCCCACTCGGAGAATTTGCTTAGCACCTCGTCGTAGGCACCACCCTCAAACACCGGCGGTGTGACCAGGATCACCCGCGAGCCAGCGGCCCGGCAGCCATCGGCAAGCTTGGTGATGCCGTCCTGAAAGGCTGTCATGTTCGCCTCGCTGTAGGGCTGATAGATCCCGTCGTTCATGCCATAGCAGGCGACGACCATCTGCGGCTTGACCGCATCGAGGGCCCGCTGGAGTCGTTCGTGAACACAGGGGCGGGGAAAGGCCCCGCCGGCATGACCGGCTTCGGATAGGCCCGAGGCGGTTTCGCTGGCGAGACCGACGTTGATGATGTCGAATGATTTGCCCGGATGGCATTTTGCCAGAAAATATTCGAGATAACTCACATAAGTGCCGTCCTGAGTGATGCTGTCGCCGAGGATCATGACCCGCTTTCCGGCCAGGAGGTCAACCCTTCCAACGGAGGTTGTGGCAGGTACGGTTGGAGTCTGGCGATCCGCCGGCACCTCGGCCGTTTGGGATTGGCCAATGCTGGCAAGGCTGACGTTGAACAGGATCGCGAGAGCGATGGGATGGATTTTCATAAGTTGGGTGGTTACAGCTCACGTAGTGGTGAGCCCATGATTTCAGCGGATCAGTGAGATGCGGCGGACTTCGGCGGTTCCGGCGGTGGGCGGGAAGCGCAGTCGGAGTTGTTTCATGCCGCCATGATAGTTAGGGATCTCATTCAGTTTCAAGGAATAGGTATGCATTTTGCCGTCGCCCCGCACGCTCAAAGGGATGTTGATGGCGGGAGCAGGGGGGAAGTCCAGGCGCTTCTGTGCTGCTGCTGCTTTCCACTTGGGATCCTGCAGTTGCCACGCCGGGAAGCTGGTTTGGTCCGCCGCTCCGCAGGGCTGGATGATCACCTCCGCCTGCCGCTCTTGTTCCGGTTCGCCGAACTGGAAGGAGGCCTCAATCTCCAGCACGGGTGCATCCTCCGCCTTCCAGTAGATGATGTCGGACGCCATCGCCCCACCGGGGGATTTTTGATAGGTCAGCTTCAGGCCGTCGCGGATGGGCCATCCGGCGTCCGTGGCGTCGTCGTAGCTCCAGCCTAAGCGATCTGAGCGGAACGTCCAGGACAAGGGCTGGCGCGGTTGTTGGCGGGCATAGTCGCGGATCTCGTCCAAGCTACCGACGATGATATGTGTGCGGTAGGTCCAGTCGATGTTGTGGTCGATGATGCGTTTGGCGATGGGAGACAAGTAGCCGGTTTGGCCGTCGGTGGGGCCGCCCTTGCCTTTGAGCGCGTCGCCCCCGGAGAAGCCGCCGGTCATCGCGCAGGTGTCCGGTTGGAACAGTCCCACGCCGGTGCCAGCCGCATTGACCAGCGCGGCCCAATGTTCCGGGGCGTGGAACGTTTCCCACGGCCAGCCCTTGGTGTCGTCTTTATCGACGATGGTGGTGATGCGCGCGGTGGTGAACGGTGGGTCCCCGCCGGCAGTGACGAGTCGGTACCACGGACCATTGGTGTAAAGCGCGGGCATTTCCTGATGGCGGGCCGGGTATTGGGTGTGGTCGGCCCGCTGGTTGATGATGCGAGCCTCCATCAGGATGGCATGGGTGCCAGCTAGCCGATAGATCACCTCAAACACGCACTCCGCCGGCAAGTTGGCATGGGGCCATTGCATGGGAATGCATCGCACCCGCAGAAAGTCAGAGGCCTGCTCGAAGCCGATGGTTTTCGACGCGATCCGTCCCACGCTGCCGGCCTGGATCGGGTTCCAGCCGAGTCCGGCCCACTCGGGTGCCGGTTTCTCGCCGTTAGGGCCTATGAAAGGGGCTGGCCCGCTGTAGTAGGAAAGTTGGATCTGCCGTCCCCAATCGCTGCTGTTGATCATGTTGCCGCTGTTGAGTTGCTTGTCCTCGAGGTAAGTCACCGCCCCGCCTGCCTGCAGGTTGATTCCGAGTTTCAGCCGGGCGTTCTCCAGATAACGAATCGGCGTGTCGCCGAAATCGTACGCGCCCGGCGGGGTTGTGGCGGCGAGAGTCGTGCTGATCTGCGCCGCCACCAGCATACCGGTGATCCAGCGCGACAGGCCGCGTGGTGGTGTGATGCTGGCTGGGGCCTTGCAATGGATTGCGTGGCCATGAAGGTGGGGGCTGAGGTTCATGGAGGGGTGGTAGGGAAATGGCTTGCGGGGCGGGAGGGCCGGGAGGAGGAGGAGGAGGAGGTGGACGTCGATGGGGCTGGCTGAATTTCTGATAACGGTGGCTGGTGGCTTTGGCGCGGAGGAAGCGGCTTGCGCGATAATGGAATGAACCGGCAGGTGGAGTGATACTGCCGGCTGGATGATGTTAGATCGACCAATCCACGCCCCGGCCCGTCGCAGGGGCCGGCGGGCGGGTGGCAGCCCCATCTGCAGGCAGCGAGTGGGGGGCGGTGGATTGCCGCAAGGAGGATTCCCTGGGGTGAGAGGCACGGTGGACGGCAAGAGGTGTTTTCAGTTGTTCGCGAAATAGGCAATAATAGCGGTGCTTGCGGCTTTTCCGTGATTCGAGGCGGCTCATTCAGGGGCCCGGATTGCGAGGCTCTGGGGTCACTGAAACCGGATAGAGGTTGGTGTGCCTAGTGGGAATTGCTGATAGATTTGCATGAAGTAGCGGCTAGAAGCGATGTCCGTGCGTGCTGATAGAATTTCTACCAGAGTAGAAGAATCTACGACCTAAGTCCAACCATTGGCTTCTTGTTCCACCCATGGAAATGGGGCCAAAGTCAGGAGTTTTCCATGAAGTCGGTTCGGAGATTCGTTAGTTCGTTAGTTTTTCAATGCCATGTTTAAATTGTCCCGTGAATTGTTCGGTGCATGCTTCCGAGTGGTCCTCTGTGCTGGCAGGCCGCCGTTAGGACCAAGGGTTTGGAAATTCGGGGCAGGAGGGTTGAGCTTGTTAGCAGTGTTGTGTCCGGGCCTGCATGCCGGCGATGAGACGTGGAGCGGATCGAGCGGCCAGCACTGGAGTACTAGCAACAGCGACAAGCTCTGGAACAATGGGGGCGGTGAGAACAATGCTTGGGTTTCAGGCAGCAATGCCATTTTCGTTGGAGGTGCCGGCGGTGCCGTGGACGTTAGGCGTCAGGACGTCACGGTGGGGGACATCACTTTCACCAGTTCAAGCGGGGAGGGTTGGAGCATCTTGACCACGGGGGCGAATGGGCTGGTGCTCGGTGGTTCCAGCTCAAGCACAGCCAATACCACCAGGATATCAACCGCAGGCGTGCCGGTGTCCATTGGTGTCGCGCTTTCAGGGGGAAGCGCGAACCTGGTCAAGGCGGGGATTGGCACTTTGACCCTAAGCGGAGCTAGCAGTTACAGCGGTGCCACCACCGTGAGCGCCGGCAGGTTGGTGATCAACGGCTCGCTTGGCGGCACCGCGATCGGCGTGGGCGGCGGCGCGAGCCTGGGTGGCACCGGCTCTATCGGCACAACCAGCCTGGGTATGGTGACCCTGGCGAGTGGCAGGTCCGACGCGGACCGTGGGGCGCTTGACCTGAGCGACGCGGCCATTGGCAGCCTCAGCTTCGGCAATAAGACGAGCGCGACGACAGTTCTCGGGATCGGCGGGACCGCGGGCAATAGCAGCATTCTGAGTTTTGATGTCGGGGCGAGTGCCGACTGCATCGTTCTGGGCACGAACGCGCGGCTCGGTATTGGGGCGGGCGGGGGGCTGCTGCGGCTAACAGGACTCGGGCATCTTTCGGGGACGACCCAGACACTCATCAGCTCGTCGACAGCCGCCGCCGGCGGGGCGCTGAGCGGCCTGCTGCTGGATGCCACCAGCGGGAATTTCAGTGGCTGCACGCTGGCGCTGCAGGTTTCCGGCAATAATCTGGATCTCACCGAAACGGCCAATGCTGCGCCCACCACCGCCTACTGGAAAGGCAGCAACGACGGGTTGTGGGATTCGTTCAGCGGTGGCAATTCAAACATCAGCAACTTTGCCACCAGTAGCAACGGTGCCAATGCCGGCGGCAAAGTCGGGGCCGCCACTGACGTGATCTTCAATGCCAGCGCAGCGAATTCGGCCAGCACGACGCTGGGCGAAGACATGACAATCAAGACGTTGACGTTTGGTAGCAATGCGACGGCGGGGGTCGGCATCGGCGGCAGCAACACATTGACGATCAAGCCCACTTCATCCGCCACGGGAGTTACGGTGGCGAGCGGATCGGGAAACCACACGATCAGCAGCCCGATCGAACTCGGTGCCAATCAGACATGGACCGTGACCGATGCCGGTCAAAATCTAACTGCCAGCAACCAGCTCGGCGGTGGTTTCGGTCTGACCAAGGCCGGGGCGGGCACACTGACACTGACCGGCGCGAGCAGCTACACCGGCGTGACGACGGTCAGCGGGGGCACACTTACCTTGACGGGTACCAGCGGTGCGATCGGCGGGTCCTCGGGGGTTACAATCGGCGGCGGCGGGACGCTGAAGCTGGATAACAGCCTGTCTAACGGTACTGGGCGCATAGGCACCGCGGGTGTGACCATGAATGGCGGCACGTTTGCCTTTGTCCATGCTGCTGACAGCAGCAGCTACGCGGAAAGCGCGGGCGCGCTTGCCATCAATTTTGGTGCCTCGAGCGTCAGCACGGATGCCTCTGGCTCCGGAGGGTCGTCCGTCCTGAAGTTTGCAGCATTGGGCAGAGTGGCGGGCGCGGGTGGGGTCGTGAACTTTGGCGGAGGCACGGGTAATCCCACAGCCACCAGCAACGACAACAACCTGCGGCTGGCGACGGCTCCGGCGTTGGTGAACGGCATCATCGGCAGCTGGGCCACGGTCGGTGAAACGAACTGGGCCACCTACACCGCCGGCTCAAACGCGTCTGTCGCGGCCCTCACCACCTACGGCCAGACGGTCACGCGCCTCAGTTCCGGCACCAAGGGCATCGTCAATGCCGCTGCGAATAATGTCCAAATCAGCGAGGGCAGTGGCACCGCCGCAGCCATCACCTTGGTCGCGGGCACCACGGCGATCAACACGCTGACCAATTCCGCCACTGGCAATAATTTGCCCCTGGGCGGCGTCACCATTGATCCCGCTGATCAGACCTTGCGGACGGGAGGCATCCTCAACGCCTCCGGGGCCAGCGCCCTAACCATCGGCAGTGGCACCAGAAACGGCACACTCACTGCCAACGCGGCGGGTGGTGAGTTGATGCTTTACAATTATTCCGTGAAGAACCTGACCATCAATTCGGTCATCGCCGACAACACCAGCCTATCAAACTTGACGAAAGCGGGCGGCGGAACCGTTTTCCTCAATGGTGCCAACACCTATGCCGGGGTGACGACCATAGACGCAGGCACGGTCAATGTAGCGACGTTGAGCAATTACGGCGTGGCCGGAAGTCTCGGCAATCGCGCACTGGGCGGCGAGGCCGTCACTCTGGTCGGCATCTATCTTGAGGGCGGCACCCTCCAATACACCGGTGCCACCGCGCAGAGCACGGACCGCAACCTTCGCGTCGGGCTCAATGGAGGGACCCTTGATGCATCAGGCGGCGCGGGGGCGAGTATGAACTTTACCCACAGCACGACCAATGTCGACCCGTGGGCAAATCCCGGCAGCCGCGCTCTCACTCTCACCGGCACCAACAGCGATAACAACACGTTCGCCATCAACTTGCAGGAGTATAACGACGGCAATGGCAGTCACAGCAGCCTTGTGAAGTCGGGTGCCGGCACCTGGGATCTAACCAATTCTCACAACAGTGATCCCCAAACCAACAGCTATCTCACATTTGGCGGCTATAGCGGAGGCACGACGGTCTCCGGCGGCACCCTGGGCTTTGTCAATGGCGCGATCGGCGGCGGGGTGTTGGACATCACCGGCAATGCCACCCTGCGCTGGGATGCGGGTAACACGCAGGACATCACCACCGGCAGTGGTGCCGGCGTCGCCCGCAGCGTGATGATTGAAGACGGTGTGACGGCCACCTTCAACACCAACGGCAATCAGGTCACTCTGAACAACGCGCTGGCTGTGGGCCCCCTCAAGACTGGTGCGCTGACCAAGGATGGTGCCGGCACGCTGACACTGAGTAGTGCCAATACCTACCGCGGAAAAACCACCGTCAATGGCGGCACTCTGGTGATTGACGGCGACGAGCGTTTGGCGAGCGGCGCCGTCTCGGTCTCCGGCAACCTTGCGGGCACCGGCACGGTGGGGGGGGCCACCACGATCAACGCGGGCGGCACGCTTGCGCCGGGAGAGATGGGTGCGGTTGGCACGCTGAATTTCGCCAGCAGCCTCCATTTTGCCTCTGGCTCAATCTTTGAATGGGACTTGAGCGCAAACTCGGTGTCCACCGGCTTTGACATGGTGGGCGGTGGAGGCGAGGTCAGCGTTGATACCGGCAGCACCGTCTTCAAGATCGTTTTCGGCGCGGGTGTTACAATGAGTGACGCATTCTGGAGCGCTCCGTATACCACTCACACCTGGGCGATGTCGGCCATCTTTGGAGACGGCTTCAGCGGTGCCTTCGCCAGTGTGGACACCGGCAGCTACCCGGTCAACAGCCGTGGCCGGTTCACGATTTCGGGCACGAACCTGCTTTACACCACCCTGCCCGAGCCCACCACGGCCCTGGCCGGATTGTTGCTGGGTGCCGGCCTGTTGCGGCGGCGGAGGGGGGACACCCTTGTCCCCCCGGAGCGGCGGACTGGTCCGCCGTTGCCCATGGTGAGCCAGTGAGTGGCGGGTATATGCTTGCCATTGCCCCTCATGGTCCAGGGCGATTCGGCGGATCGCCCCTCCTTGTTGGCCGGCTCCTGGGATTCGCACGGACCAATGGCAGCCCGTCTACTCAGGACTTGGGCGCCTTCCAGTTGGGAAACTCGGTTAGGAGCTGGCGGCGGTATTTTTCCGCGCCGGCGGCGTCCTTTTGTTTGTCGAGGATGGCGACGAGCTTGAAGAGCGCCAGCGGCTTGAGGTCCTTGTCGTCATGGAACTCGACGACGATGGTGTACTCGGCGGCAGCGCCGGTGGGGTCGTTGGCGAGCAGTTTGAGGTCGCCCGAGAGGATGCGCAGGCCGGCATTGGTGCGGCCTTGGGGGCGCAGGGCGAGGGCCTCATCGGTGGCGGTGCGGGCGTCGCCGGGGCGCTTGAGGGCGAGCAGTGCGCGGCCGCGGTCGAGCAGGCCGTCGGCCTTCCAGCCCGGGTTGTCCTCGACGCTGAGGACGTTGGTGGACGCGCTGAGGGCGGCGGTGGCATCGCCGGTTTCGAGGCGGGCCTTGGCGAGGTAGCGCCAGACTTCCTTGGGGGTTTCGCGGGGTTCCTGGGGATTGGCGACGAGGTTGAGGAAGCGGGCGGCGGCGGCGAAGTCATCGGCGTTGTATGCCTGCATGCCGGCCCATTGCAGGACTTGCTCGGGAATGTCGGAGTCGTATTTGTCTTTGATGGCCAGATCGATCTCGGTGGCAAGATGCAGCGAGTCCTGGGCGGCGAAGTAGCCGAGGGTCAGCAGCAGTCCGGCGTGCTTGGCATAGGTGTCCGGGCGCAGGCTGCGGGCTTTGTCCAGATAGGGAATGGCGTCCTTGGAGGCGTTGGTTTTAGTGAGTCCCTGGCCGATCCAGTAGTTGGCTTCGGCGGCGAGTTTGGGGCTGAGGTCCTTGACGTTGTCGAGCAAGCCCTTGTAGCGGGCGATCATATCCGGCAGGTTGGCTTCGGTGCGGCGCATGCGGGCACTTTCCAGCCAGGCGAAGGAGCAGAGGTCGGCGGGCGTGCCGGGGGCGGTGAGGCGGTCGAAGTCTTTGATGGCCTTGGCCGGTTCCGCGCTGGCGGCATAGGCGCTGGCCCGCTTGGCGATGGCCGAGGGTGTGCGCGGGTCGCTTGGGTACTTGCTGATGAAATCGCTGAGCGAGCGGATGGCCCCTTGCGGGTCGCCCGCGTCGGCCAGGCACCAGCCGCGCTGATAGAGCAGGCCCGGGCGGTTTTTCTCACTGATGCGCGCGGCATTGATCTGGTTGTAGAGTTTGGCGGCGGCGGGGAGGTCCTTGCTGGAGAAGAGGGTTTCTGCTTTCATCAGCAAGGCGGTGTGGATGCGCGGGTCCTCGGGGCGGGCCTTGCGATAGAGTTCGAGGAAAGCGTCGACCTGATCGGGCAGGTGGCGGCCTTCGATTTCGAAGAAGCAGAGCAGGCGGTAGTAGGACGCCTGGAAGGCGAGGTCATGCTGGGGTTCGACGAGGTGTTCGACCTCGCGGAAGTAGGTGAGAGCGTCGTTGGGTTTTTTGAGGCGCAGGAAGGAACGGGCGACGATCATAAGGCGGGTGGCTTCCTTTTCGCCCTCTGCCTTGAGCGTGGTATTGCGGAAGCTCTCGATGACTTTGGCGTAGTCCTTGTTGGCGAAAAATCCCGCCATCAGGGCGGTTTGCGCATCGAGGCGGAAGGCCTCCATGCCCGGGGTGGTCATGATGATGTTGAGGTATTTGGTGGCGAGCTCGGGTTGCCCGAGCTTGGTGGCGGTGAGGGCGGCGTGGAGGGCGGCTTCGCCACGCAGTTTGATTTGGCAGGGTGAGGCGATGAGTTGTTCGTAGAGGGCGAGGCCCTCGGGGAGTTTGCCGGCTTTGACGGTGAGGTGGCCAAGGGCGAGCTTGGCCTGGGGGGCGAACAACACACCGGCGGGATCGTCGAGGACCTGTTGAAACGCGCGGATGGCATCGTGATCCTGGCCGAGCAGGCGGTAGCAGGTGCCGGCGAAGTAGTTGCCGCGCGGGCGGTCCTCGGGTTTGGCGGCGTTTTTGGCGAACAGCTCAAAAAGCGGGGCGGCCAGGTTGTACTCGGTTTTGTTATAGTGATCGGCGGCGAGGGTGTAGGCGGCGGCGGCGACCCATTTGCCCTTGATGTAGCGGTTGAGCAGGGTGTGGAAACAGCGCTTGCCCTCGTCGATCTGGCCGCCCTGATAGTAGCTGTTGCCGAGGTACCACCACGCCATCTCGGCATTGGGATGGTTGGGGAACTCACTGAGGTAGCCGGTGAAAATCACCGCGGCGCGCTCGAAGCCGGCCTGGCGGTTTTCCGGGGCGCTGCTGCTTTGGGCGGCGTCGTAGAGGTTTTTGCCGCGGGCAAACATGTCGTTGGCCGCGTCCGGACGCAGGCCCGGATCGGCCACCGGTTCGGCCCGCGGGGCTTGGGCACACAGCGAGCCGCAGGCGACAACGAGAAGGGCGAGGATGCGGTACATGGCTGTTGGGAAAAGTGACCTGGAGTGGCAGGTGGCCCGGATTACTTGGCGGGTGTGGGGAGCTGGGTGGCGAAGGAGATGTTCCAAATGCCGCTCTTCTGGCAGGTGTCGATCACCTCCACGATGCGCTGGTAGTTGACATTGCCGTCGCCGCGGATGCGCACCGGTTGGTTTTTCCAGAGTTTGGCCACGGCGGTGAGTTTTTCGCGCAATTGGCCCAAGTTGACGTTGCTGCCTTCGACCTTGACCGAGCCGTCGGCGAGGATGTTGATGATGATTTCGCCGCGCGAGCGGTTTTTCTGGGTGCCTTCCTCAGCGGTGGGCACCGACACCGATAGCTCGGTTTCAGAACGGGTGAGCTGCCGGGTGATGATGAAAAAGCTCAGCAGCAACAGCAAAATGTCGATCATCGGCGCCAATTGCATGGCGATGGGCGGGGGCTGGCGACTGGAGAATTGCATCCGCTGAAGGAGTTAGATCCCGTGCAAGTCCGGACGGTCGCCGATGAGCGGGGACGCGGCGGGCACCGAGTAATGCTCGCGGGCCCGTTGGGCCGGAGCTGTGTAAGATGCCACCGGTTGGCGTTCGAATTGGGCGTTGAGCAGGGCGATGAGGTGGGTGGCGGCGGCTTCCAGCTCGGAAATGTACTTTTGGACCCGGCCGCGGAAAATCGAGTAGAACGTGAGGGCGAGGATGCTGATGCCCAAGCCGCCGGCGGTGGCGATCAAGGCTTTGGAGACGCCCTCGGCGAGGCCCATTTGGCGCACGCCCTGGACGTCGCCGCCGGACATCTCAATGAACGCCTCGATCATGCCCAACACGGTGCCGAGCAGGCCGACCATCGGGGCGATGGAGCCGATGTCGGCCAGATAGGCGATGCGCGAGGTGAGCATGCCGGCCTGGCGGGAGCCCTCGGTTTGGGCCACTTCGCGGACGTTTTCGAACGAATTGCCCGGGTTGGTTGAAATGAAGGTGAGGGTTTTCTGGGTGATGCGGGCGATGCACTCGTTGCGCCGCTGGCTGAAGGCGATGAGGCCCAGGTAGTCGCGCTTGCGGATCATCGCCTCGGCAGTGTGCATGAAATGGTCGCTGACGATGGCGTTGCGCCGGATGGTTAGGAGATAGATCAGGATCAGCACCACGCCGACCACCGAGAGCAGGGCCAGCGGATAGACCATGATCCCGCCGGCCACCACCACTTCGAGGAAATTTTTCGCTTGGTGGGGGGGGGCTGCGGCGGCGACGGGCGCGGCGGCGGATGCGGATAGCACGGAGACGTACATCCCCGCGGCAGTCAATAGGCGGCAATTCATGAGGTTTGGTCCGCAGAGCCTAGCGCACTGCCGTCCCAACGCAAGCCTCGGCTGCCCCCGAGGCGCAATAAGTCGCGCAGCCCATCGCAACCTGCCATGGCGAACCTCCACGGCATCGGCGCTCACAGAGCGCCGCCACAAGGCTGGCCGAGCGAAAGACGCGGATTTTTGCGGTTTTCATTTCCAGCGGCAGCCTGTTCATTAAGGTGGGTGCGCCCCCAGCCATGTCCTCTGTCGATCTCAAAGCCAAGCTTCGTGAGGTGCCCCACCAACCCGGGGTGTACCTGATGCGCGACGTTCTCGGCACGATCATCTACGTGGGCAAGGCGCTGGATTTGCGGCGGCGCCTCGCGTCGTACTTCATGGCCTCGGGCAAGACGCGGGCGGACCTCAAGACGCGGGCGCTGATCGACTCGATTTGTGATTTTGAGATCCACGTGGTTCGCAACGAGGAGGAATCCCTGCTATTGGAAGGCAAGCTCATCAAGGATTACCGGCCGCGCTACAACCTGGCGTTGCGCGACGACAAGCGGTTCTTGCTGGTGAAAATCCGCCTCGCCGACCCGTGGCCGCGGTTTGCGCTCACGCGGATGAAGAAGGACGACGGTTCGCGCTATTTCGGCCCGTTTGCACATTCCAGCGCCCTGCGCGAAACGCTGTCCTGGCTCAATCGCAAGTACGGATTCCGCGCCTGCCGCCCGCTGCAGCCCGGCGAGGCCGATTACCGCCATTGCAACGCGGACATCATCCGCAATTGCTCCGCGCCGTGCATCGGGCGCATCGATGGCGCGGCCTACGCCGCCAAAATCGACGAGGCCTGCCGGATTTTGGAAGGCAAGGGCCGGCGCGAGTTGTTTGACGAACTTCGCCGCGACATGCAGGAGGCGGCCGGGCTACTCGACTTCGAGCGCGCCGCCACCCTCCGCGATATCCTCAGCAACCTCGAGAAAACCCTCAGCCCGACCCGCCAGTTTCGCGGCCGTAGCCTGCCGAGCACCGTCCAGCCCGCCGCCGACTTGGCCGAGCTCGGTGAATTGCTGCAGCTCGCCGGTCCGCCCCGGGTGATGGAATGTTTCGACATTTCCAATGTTTCCTCCAACCACATCGTCGCCTCCATGGTGCGTTTCACCGATGGCCGCCCCGATAATCAAAACTACCGCCGCTATCGCATCCGCACCGTGGCGGGGCAGGACGACTTCGCTTCCATGGCCGAGGTGATCCGCCGCCGGTTTTCGCGCATTCTGCTGGAAAACTCCGCGGCCGACCCGGATGCCGGCCTCACCCAGGAGGATGTGACCGAGGCGCAGCGCCGATTGGCGCGCGAGGGCCGGGCGCGCATCGTGCTGCCCGATCTGGTCATCGTGGACGGTGGCAAGGGCCAGCTCGGCATGGCTGTTAGGGAGCTCCGCGCCCTCGGGCTGCACGCGCTGCCGGTCATCGGCCTGGCCAAACAGCACGAGGAGGTGTTCATTCCCGGCCGCAGCGAGTCGCTGCGCATCCCGCACGATCGTGGGGCCCTCAAATTGCTCCAGCGCATCCGCGACGAGGCCCACCGCTTCGCCAACGGCTACAACGAACTGCTCTACCGCCGCCGCATGCACGAAAGCCTGCTCGACGAGTGCCCCGGCATGTCGCCCAAGCGCAAGCAGGTGTTGTTGCAAAAATTCGGCAGCGTCGCCCGCCTCAAACTCGCCAGCGTGGCGGACATCGCCGCCGTGCCTAACATTTCGGAGAAATCCGCCGCCGTTATTCTGGAGTTTCTGCGGCGAATGTAGCGGCGGCGAGCCACAGCGGTGTCGCGCTGGCGCTTGCCACCGCACTCCATGCATGCGCTGTCCCTGCACTTATCGTTAGAACTCGCAGTTCCCCGGCGTCCGCGCGAACGGGATGACGTCGCGGATGTTGGCCATGCCGGTGACGAACATGAGCATGCGCTCAAAGCCCATGCCAAAACCCGCGTGCGGCACGCTGCCGTATTTACGCAGGTCCGCGTACCAGCCGTAGGCCTCGGCGTTGAGGCCGTGCTTGGCGAAGTTGGCTAACAAGACATCCAGGCGCTCCTCGCGTTGGCTGCCGCCGACGATTTCGCCGATGCCGGGCACCAGCACGTCCATGGCGGTGACGGTGGTGTCGTCATCGTTGAGGCGCATGTAGAAGGGTTTGATTTCCTTCGGGTAGTTGAAGACGGTGACGGGCTTCTTGCAATGTTCCTCGGTGAGCCAGCGCTCGTGTTCGCTTTGCAGGTTGAGGCCGTATGCCACCGGATAGTCGAAGGTCTTGCCGCTGGCCTCCAACAATTTCACGGCTTCAGTGTAGCTGATCCGCTCAAACGGCCGGCTCGCCACAAACTCGAGCCGCTCGCGCAGCCCCTTGTCGACGAATTTCTCGAAAATCGCCAGATCGCCCCCGTTGTTGTCGAGCGCCTCTTTTACCAGGTATTTGACCAGCGCCTCGGCCAGGTCCATATCGCCGGCCAGATCGCAGAAGGCCACCTCCGGCTCGACCATCCAGAACTCCGCGGCATGGCGCGAGGTGTTGGAGTTTTCAGCGCGGAAGGTCGGGCCGAAGGTGTAGATGTTAGACAGGGCGCAGGCGAAGGTCTCGCCTTCGAGCTGGCCGCTTACTGTTAGGTAGGCGCGCTTGCCGAAGAAGTCCTCGGCGTCGTGCGCGATCTTATCGTCGGGCAGGGTGGTCACCCGGAACATCTCGCCGGCGCCCTCGCAATCACTGGCGGTGATGATGGGGGTGTGGACGCAGATGAAATCGCGCTCCTGGAAGAAGCGGTGCACTGCGTAGGCCAGGCGGCTGCGCATCCGGAACACCGCGCCGTAAAGGTTGGTGCGGGGCCGCAAATGGGCGATGGAGCGCAGAAACTCGGTGCTGTGGCCTTTCTTTTGCAGCGGATAGTCCTCGGGTGCCTCGCCTAGCAGCTTGAGCGATGCCGCCTGCATTTCCCAGCGCTGGCCGGCGGCGGGCGAGGGGACGAGCTTGCCGCTGACCTCCACCGAGGCCCCGGTGCTCATTTTGGTGATTGCGTCGTAGCCGGGAATGGCGGCATCGGCGACGATTTGGAGGTTGCCGAGGCAGGTGCCGTCGTTGAGTTCGATGAACGAGAATGCCTTGGAATCGCGGCGGGTGCGGATCCAACCGGCCACCTGGAGCTCGTCGCAGGGTTCTTCGCGTTGCAGGACATGCTTGATGAGAGTGCGCATGACCACGAGTAGAACCGGTCCGCGCTCACTTGTCAAAGCGCAGTTGCCCGACAAAGCGCAGTTGCCGCAGACGCGCCGAGTCACGCTGTTGCCATGGGGCTGAGCAGCCCGGTCACCCTTTCACTCCGAGGCGTTCCATGTTGGCCTTTTTCCAATCCGCGCCGAGTTCCTGCAATGTCTTACCGGTCCAGTCTTTCCACAGTTGCTCGGTGTATCCGTCATGGGTGGCGATGTTCAATTTCCGCATCAGGTCTTTTTCGTGATTCTTGATGACCCAGTCGAAGAAATTGGCGGTCGTGCGGTAGCTGTCATCATATTTGGCGCGGCCGACGTTGCGGGTGGTGATTTCGGCACCCTTGCTTTGCGGTTCGTATAGGAACCAGCGGATATAATCGGCCACTCCCTCGGTGACCCAGGTCGGTGGCTGGCCACCGCTGCGGGGGCGGTTGCGTTTGCCCTGGCCGCTGCCGAACTGGACGACGTGGACGATTTCATGGATGCCGGCGCCGATGGCCTCGCCGGTTTGTTGGTCGCGCATGAACTTGGCATTGAACACCACGGAATTGCCGCTGGCATAGGCGGGCACGCCGTCCATGTGCCCGGGAAGAAGGGTCATGTCCTTGAGGGTGAAGGTGATTTCATGGGATGGCGTCACGCCGGTCACCGGGATGAGGCCGATGATCTTGGGGTACCAGTCTTCGAGCACCGGGATGAGGTTTTTGCCGCACCACTCTTGCAGATCGGGCGCTTCTGAAACATCAAGGGTGTAGTGGAAGTTCTTGTCCTTGGAAGTGAACACGGCGGTGATTCGCTTCGGGATCTTGACGCGCTCCAGGGTCGGGCCGTTGGCATCCACGATGTCGATTTCGCTGAAAAAGGTGTCGCTGAATCCCTGCGCCTTGGGGTTGGTTTGAATGTCGAACAGGACCCGTTGAAACTTGCCGAATGACTTGCCGCTGCCGGGAGTGATGCACACTGCGTGTTGTCCCGGTTTGTTGCCGCTGGTGTCCACTTTGGCAAGCAACTGCCATCCCACCTCGGCCGGTTGCACTCCGGCACCGGGCTGCGGGTTGAAATTTTTGGCTGCCTCATCCGCGGCGTAGACCGCGTAATTTTGCGCGGCGCGCGCCCCGGGGTGCCAGGAATAGGTTGCGATGCTGGCAACGTCGGTGGGCTTGCCAAGATCCACCAGCACCCGGCCGCCGCCGTTGAAGAAAAAGTTGGATCCGGGTTCGTCTTCGCTGCGGGGGATTTTCCCGTCGTGCAGTGCGGCGAGCGGCGCGCTGTTAGGATCCGGGGTGCCGGCGATGACCTTGAAAGTGGCGTTGGCTGCGGCGTCATTGGTGGCCGGCGCGGGGGTGGTCTTTGTGGCAAACCCGCTATCCTGGCCGAGGCCAAAGGTGATTTGGGCGGGTGCCGCGTGGATGGGGGCGGCTATGGCAAGCAGCGGCAGGAGGCGGAGGATGAGGCGCGGACGGGTGGATGCGTTGCGGAGTTTCATGGGGCGGGTGTCACGGGGCAGTTAGGCAATTTAGCGGACGGTCTAGTTGTGACTGGAGCTTGGCTCCGGTTGCGGGGCTGAACTCGCTTTGCCGGCGGTAGCCGCCTCCTTGGCAAGAAACGGTGCCGCCTCGTTACGCATGGTCTCAATGGCCTCTTTCATTGCCGCCGTTTCTAACATTCCCGCCACCACCTCCTTGGCCAGCAGGCGGCCGGCTTCGGTGTCGGACGGGAAATGCACGCCGCCAACGATGCGTCCCCACATCACCCGGTGGATCATCCGGTCACAGTCAGCGGCATGTTGTGGAAACGCCGCGCTGAGCACAAATTCCGGCACCGCGATGCCAAAACTGTGACCGCTCGGATAGGACCCCGAGTCGCCTGGTTTGCCCACCACCGGCGCAACTTCGCTCGACCGCATGAATGGCCGCGGGCGTTGCCATTTCTTCTTCGCCGCGGCGAGCACCGGATCCGCCGCTTTGCTGGTTTGGCTCAGGATCTCGGCGGTTTTCGGCAGGTTTTCCCGGCTGAACCACTCGCCAAACACCTCCCGCCCCATCGCAAATACCGAGGGACTCGTCATTTCCTTCGCCAGCTTGACCTGCTCCGGCGTGCGTTGCGCCTGCACGTACAGCACCACGCTCAGGTCCGCGAGTCCCGCCGGCGAGTTGTCCGCCGGTGGCGGCGGCAGAATGTCGAAATTCACGTTGGCAGGCAACGCGATCGGCTCACCCACAGCGCACAGGGCCGCCATTAAAAGGATGGCACCGGCCACTACCGGGCATTTCGACTTCACGCGGGAAAGCAAGCTGGGAATATACATGGGATGGTTCGGATAGGTGGCTCAGGGCCACCCGACGCTCGCTTTCCCGGCCCGCGATGTCAATCCACCAATCAAAATGTCTTCTGTGGAGCTGTCCGGAGGTCTTGCAATCGTCGAAATTGCCTGACCCCCGCAGGTCGGCCAGAACGTAGGATCTCCTTTAGAGAAATAATGACCCTGAATTCCTTGACAGTCCGGCGGTCATGGGGGAGTCTCGCTTTTTGGGTTGTTTAATGATTCACGCCTCAACCCGCCTTTTCCGCCAGCAAGGCCCCGTGGTGCCTGCTGGAGCAGCTCTTGCCACGGATAAACCACAAGCCGCCAACCCACCCATGAATACGAAAACCCTCGCCCTCCTGCTTGCCATTGCCAGCAGCGCCGGGCTTCATGCGCAGACTCCGGGCAACCCGGTGGTCACCATCCAGCAAAGCCCCGCCATGGCCCACCCGCTCGACGAGGTGACCCTCAGCGCCGCCGTCACCGGGGCACCCACCGGCACCACGTTCACCTACCAGTGGAAGCTCGGCATCCAACCCATCGCCGGTGCCACCGCTGCCACCTACAAGATTCTGCGCTGCCTGTCCCGCGATCTCGGAACCTACGAGTGCGAAATCGTCGCCACCAAGGGGACCAATACCCGCAGCCTCTCCGGCTTCATCAACTGCCAGTGCGAATACCCGGAAACCGTCACCGTCACGGTGACCCCGGAGGCCGTCACGGTCATCGGCACGGCCGGCGATGACGACGTGGAAATTGCCCGGCTGGGCAATCAATTGCACATCACCGTCGTGGCGGCCGGGAAAAACTCATCACAGGATTACAGGATCGATACTTTCACGTGCTGCGGATACATCCCGAGGCGGGTCATCGCTGATTTAGGCGACGGCACGGACTCGCTCAAGGTCGATGCCGCGGCTGGCTATTCGGTGGTGGCGTCCGGTGAATTCCTCGGCGGCGGTCAACCGGGCGACATCGCCATCATGAAGGACTTGAGCGGGTTCCCCAACCCGCAGGTGGAGGGCTTCGAGGTTGTGGCAAGCGGTGGCACCATCAGCGGGCACCTCGCCATGGCCAGCGGCAGCCTCCCCGCAGGCAGCGCGTGGAATCCGGACAATTTGACGCCGCTGGCCCGTGCTCCCATCATCTTTTCCCTCGCTGGTGGCACTCAGTCGCCATGGACGGCCCGCTTCGTCACCAATGACAGTGGTAGTTTCGTCGGCGTGTTGCCGCCGCTGCCGCAGGGCATGACCACCGCTGATATCGTCGCCACGGTGGAGGGCACCCCCTTGAGCTGGTCCGCCCTCGCGGGAGGATCCGTCATCACCGTCCCGGCGAACCTGGGGCAGTCGAGCATCACGCTAGGCCTTGGTGTGAGACCGGACGGCCCGTGCGCGCAACTGTTGCCTGGTCTATATCCGTCACTGCTGATTCCTTTCGATGAACCCGGTTCCGATGCCTACGGTGGTGCCATCTGCCAAAACCTGGTGGACTCCGGCAATTCAGCATTGTCAGGCAGCCCTGCGGTTGTTCCCGGCCATGTCTATCAGGGCCGGGCCTTCGCGGGGGGCGGCACCGGCGAGTACCAGGTCGCCGGCCCTGCCGGAGTGAATCCAGGCAACGGAGCCTTCAGCGTCAACTGTTGGATGCTGCGCACGCCCTTGGACGACCGCATCTATTTCTCGAACCAGGTGATCCTTGACCACACCGACGGAGCCGGCAGCACCGGCTGGAAATTCGGCCATGTCAGGGGCCAACTCTATCTGGCCATGGGGGCAGGGGCGCTGACGACATACACGTCTCCCGCCGCGGTGGTCCCCATGGACGGCGCGTGGCACCTCGTCTCCGTCACCGTGGAGCGTTACTATGACAATAGAGCGATATTCTACCTGGATGGAGCCGTGGCCGGAGGGCCGGTGACCACCGTCGGCGCAGCCAATCTGGATACGGTCGCGCCGTTGCGCATCGGTCCGGACTTTTACGGACGCTTGGATGAACTGGAGGTTTACAACAACCGGGCGATTTCTGCCGCCGAAGTTTATGCGCTCTGGCTGGCCGGATCGAAGGGCCGCTGCATCGATGCCCGTCCGCTCCGGCCGGCACTGCACTTCGGCCAGTCCACCGAATACACCATCGCCGCCGCCGCCATCACCGACCCCGTCCTCATCGCCAGCCTTCGCCAACCCCTCGCCGATACCGATGGCGACGGCGTGGCCAACAGTCTGGAATATGCATTAGGCAGCGATCCCATGCTGGCAGCAGATGCCCCGCGGCCGACCTTTGCGCTGCTGCCATGGCCCGCCGGCGGAGGCATGCCACGCCTCACGCTTAGCGCCCGCCGCAGTTCCGCGCGGGCCACCGCAGTGAGCGTAACGGCGGAATTTTCCACCGACATGAGCCAGTGGACCCCCGGCGCGCTCCTCAGCAGCGAACCCCAAACCGATGGCACCGTCATCGAAACCTGGGGCGATACCGGTACCCTCACGCCCTATGTGAGCCGCTTGGGACGGCTGAAGGTACAGGCATTTTGAGCAACGCCCCACCCAACTGTTGTGAATGTCCACGATGAAACATACACTACAGCCAGCCGGTTGGCAGGCCCGACACGTTGCTGCTGGCCACATTCAAACCACTAACAGAATTGGAATACACGATGATCCCAGACACGTTACAGAAAGTCATGCAGAAGGACGGCGTTGTTGCCATCGCCAGCCTGGGGCCTGATGGTCCCCACATGGTCAACACTTGGAATAGCTACCTTAAATTGTCGCAAGATGGGCGGCTGTTTATTCCCGCCGGTTATATGCACAAGACGGAGGCCAACATTGCTCACGATCCGAATGTTTTGATCACATTGGGGAGCAGTAAGGTTGAGGGCCTGCATGGAATGGGTGCCGGTTTCCTGATCAAGGGAAAGGCGAGCTTCGTGACGTCCGGCCCTGATTTTGATTTCATGAAGGAAAAGTTCGGTTGGCTTCGCGCCACCTTGGCCGTTTCCATTGAATCCGCGGTCCAAACGTGGTGATTATGGAAGCAGCCCATATCTCTGCTACGGCTTGGTCACCTGCAGGCGCAGGTACTCATGGTGCTGGGCGTTGGCGAGTGGGTAGGCAGAACGCCAGATATAGGTCGAGGTGCCGTCGGAGTTATGCGTTTCGCTGACGTAGGCGACGTCGCTGCCGCTGGTCCATGTCGTTAGGTCGGTGCTGCGTTGCACCGTCACGCTGGTGTCATCGGCGGCGAGGTTTCGGCGGAACGTTAGGGTGAGGAAACTGCCGTCGCTGCCGCCGCGCGGGAGGGTGATCGGGGTGGTGCCTGCCAGCGCGTATTGCAGGAGGTTGACGATGCCGTCGCCGTTGTCGTCGCCGAGCGGGTTGCCGGAGAAAGTGGTTGCGTCGCTGGTGCCGGGGTTGCCATTGAGGGCGGTGCTCGCCCGCCAACTCGCCGGGTCGGCGTGGTCGGGATTGGCGGCGGGATTGATGAGCACCAGACTGAAGCCGCCGCCGTCCGCCGGGGCGGGCCACGGCGCGTGGTCGTCGTAGCTGAAGTCGCGGATGGCGATGCCGTCGGCGGCGAGCAGGGTGAGGTGGTCGCCGCTGTTAGATAGAAGGTTCCCCGGCTGATAGGACGTGCCGAGGATGATCGGGCCGGTGCCGTAGCGATGGGTGAAAGCGGTGGTGTTGCCCACGATGAGGGCGCGTGTACCGGGGGCGAGGGTGGTGGTCGGCAGTGTCATGGCAATGCCGGCGGTGAAGGCGCAGTTGGCGAGCGAGAGGGTGTTGGTGGGGCTGATGTTTTGCAGTTCGAGATACTCGAATGCCTCGGCATCGGTGAAACCCGCGGCGATTTCCGCGGCGCTAGGCGGGCCCGGGTGATACATGATCTCGGAGATGACCAGATTGGTCGCGTCGGCGGGCACGATGGATCCGGTACCGGTGATGGTGACGCTCGCGCTGTTGGGTGCCGTGATGAGGGCACCGAGGGAGTCGTAGGCGTTGATGGTGATGACATTGGTGCCCGGTGCGATGGTGATGTTGGATTGCCAGGTGCTCGGGCTGGTCCAGGTCACGGCCAGCGGCAGGCTCGAACCGGCGAGGCGCAATTGCGCGACGTCGACCCAGGCGGTGCCCGCGATGGTGACGGTGGGTACCGGGGCGGTGCCGTTAGGCGTGGTGATCGCGAATGGCACGGTTGGCATGGCGGCACCGAGCTGGGCTAGCGCGTAGGCGCGGCGGGTGTCGATATAGCTCATGAATTGGGTGAGGTCTTCGCTGACGAAGTTATTGTAGTGCTGTGCCCACGGGGTGAGGTAGGCGCTGGAAAAACTCGTCTGACAGAGGTCGCGGACATGGGCCCAATAGCTGCGCAGGTTGGCGGCGGTGCCGGTGAGTTTCTGCAGGTCACCGCTCGGGAACATCGACGACGTCGAGCCGTTGTTGAACGTGAAGTCCATGTCGTAGGGGAGAAAAATCCAGTGACCGTCCGCCGGCCGGTGGTAGAGGTAGAAATTGTGCTGCGAGCCGGTGCCATAGTTGTCGCCGATGCCGAAGAGCGTCTCGATCGCGAAAGCCCGCAGCCATTCGCTCACATCCATCATCGCGCCGGTGTCAGAGAAATATTGCGCGTCGTTGCCGCGGCCATACGCGGTGAGGAAGGGCATGAGGTTGCTGTAGTCGTCCTTGTCTTCGTTGTTAGATATGAGCCAGTGCCAGCGATACGCCTCCTTGTCAGTGCCGAGGCTGGTGACGTTGACGCCCCTGACGTCATCGGGCTCGGGCAGTTTGAGGCTTTGGCGGTTGCCGTCCACCGTTGTCAGCGGATAGTAGATGAGTTCATATTTGAAAAGCTCGCCGTTGCTGCCGCTGGCGTAGGCACTGTCGAGGTATTCTCCGGTGACGATGCGCTGGCGGCCGAGGATGGCCGGGCCGGTTTGAGCGGTCTGGGGAGCGATGACGCGGCAGATGTCGTCTTCGCTGCCCGGCAGGCCGCCGGCGTGGGTGATGGCGCGCTTGATGAGGATTTCCTTTTCGGACGATTGATTGCCGGCGCCGCTGCGGTCGATGACCAGGGAGTCGACCGCGCCCATGAGCAGGTTGTTGGCGGGGAAACGCAGATTATAGCTGATGCGCGTGGGTTGGTCGCGTCCGCGTTCGCTGCCGTGGAGATGGGTGCCGCAGTCGTAAAACACGTCGCGCTCGTTCCAAATGACGGTGCAGGGCAAGCGGTCGTTGCTCATCACATTGGTGGGCGTGTGCAGGGTGGTTACATCGGCGTTATTCAAGACGATGCGGATGTTGTTAGGGTTGACGCCGTTGAGGGTGAGCCGCGCCTGGCCGTCGTCCCACGGGATGATGGCACGCGAAGCGGCGCCGAGCGGCGGCGCGAAACCCAGGGCACCGAGGGCATCGGCGGCTTGCACATAGAATTGCACCTTGGCCCCCGCGGCTTGGGCGGGGATGTTGGCGGAGAAATTCCCGCCGCCCTGCGCGGTCATGGTCAGGCTGGTGAAGGCGGCTCCATTGACTGCATAGAACAGGGTGACCGCGCCGAGGCCGTCGGGATCGCTGGCGGTCACGCTGACGGTAGCGGGTTGGCCCGCGGCGGGCACGGCAGGCGTGTGGGTCAGGCCGGTGAAGGTCGGCCCGAGGTTGGTGATGAGTGCGGTGTTGGGGGCACCCGGGGTGCCGCCGCCGGCCGCCACGGACAGCAGGCTGGTGTGGGCGATGCGGTCGAAATAGAGCCTCGAATTAAGCTGGTTGGAGCCGCTGACCCAGCGGGCGCGGAAGCTGACGGTATAGGTCAGGGCAGGGTTGATCGCATGTTCGGTCCCGCCGGAAATCAGGGTTGTTTCGCAGTGGTTATGCATGTGTTCGCAGGCGTCGGTGGCATCGAGGCGCAGCACCTGGCCGCTGCCGAAGGGATCGGTGATGACGTTGGCGCGGCTGTGCGTGCCGAGGAAGCGCCAGGCGGCCGCGCCGCTGCCGAACGACCCGTTTTGAATGAGCTGGGTGGCAGCCTGCGTCACGCTGACGTCGTCGATCATCACCGAACCCGCGCCCAACAGGCCGAAGATGAATTCGTTCCACTGCGTCGGATCACTGCCCTCGCCCGGAGAGGCCTGTGCGGTGAACGAAAAATTCCGCCATGAGCCGCGAGCCGCCTCGTTGCTAGCGGCCCAGGCTTCGGGGCGATTGTTGTCGGCGCGGGGGTCGCGCAGTTCGATGGACGAGCCGCCGCCGTTGGCCGCAACCGGCCATGGCGAGTCGTTGCGGAAGGTCATCTCATTGACGGGGTTGCCGTTGGCATCACTGAGTTGCAAGTGTTCGCCGCTGTGTTTGATCGAGCCGGAAAAATTCCCGGTGATGGTGGCCGCGACCGAGGGCCACTTGACTTTGAGCGCGGCAGAGTTGTTGGAGACGACGAGGTAGCCGCCCGCGGGAATGGTGGTGCCGGTGGCGAAGTCGAAAGTGATGCCGTCGGAGAAGCTCCATCCGGTGAGCGGCACCGGCGCTGCGCTGCGGTTGTAGAGTTCGATCCACTGTTCGGGGTCGCTCGCGAAAGGTGACTGGGTCAGCGGGCGCTGCGCATACATGATTTCGTTGATGACAATGGCGGAGTTGAACGTGAACGCGTTTGCCGTGCCAAAGGTCGCGGCACTGGGGTAGAGCCAGCGGCCGGGGAATTGGGCCGAGAGTCCGCGGAGTTTTTTGCTGACCTGGCGAGAGTCCAGTAATTCGGTGCCGCCGGCCTTGAACAAGAACAACCTGTCGTTGTTAGCCGGGGTGAAGCCGAGTTGCGCCGCGCTGAGCACCAGATACCCGCCGGTGCCCAGTGTGCCGGTGGTGAACGTATAGCTGGCACCGGTCGAGCTGCGGATCGAGTAGCCGGCCAGCGGGATGGTGGTGGCGGACGGGTTGGCCAGTTCGAGTTGGAAGCCGGTGCCGGCCGGGCTGATTTCGTTGAAGACGAGGCCGGGCGCTTGATCTGCGGGGGAGGGGAATGTTTCGCTGAGCGTGAGCTGCGCGCCGAAGACCATGTCCGGATCGCCGGCGAAGGTGCTGACGCGCACCGCGATGACGTTGTTGCCGTGAAGCACTGCGGAGTTCGGCAGCGGGATGTCCGCCGATATATCAGCGGT
Organism: Akkermansiaceae bacterium; assembly: GCA_903908495.1. Lineage (GTDB taxonomy): Bacteria > Verrucomicrobiota > Verrucomicrobiia > Verrucomicrobiales > Akkermansiaceae > Luteolibacter. Next base: position 25,762 of record CAIVSK010000191.1, on the reverse strand, counting down.
TCCCGTGCCGGCGCTCGCCGGATCGTTCTGCGTGTACACCTGGGTGCCGTTGAGCCAAACGGTGCAACCGTCTTCGACGAGCATTTTCAATGTAAGGCTCGTCCGCGACGGCGTGCCGGTGAAGGTGAACGCGCGGCGGAAGCCATAGGTCGTTGCACTGGCGAGCGGCGTGCGCTGGGTGCCAACGCTGGAAACGGTCAGCGGCGTGGCGGCTTTGGTGTATAGATTGGCGACCTGCGGGCCGCTGAGCGCTTTCGTCCAGATCGCCACGTCGTCGAGTTTGCCTTTCCAGAATTCGTCCGTCAGTTCGCCGCCGAAGTAAAGCGACTGCGGATGGTTGAAAACGGGAGTGACCATGGTGTGCGTGCCGGTCAGCGCCCCATTGCGGTAGTAGCTCAGCGTGCTGCCGTTCTTGACCACCGAGTGATGGATCCACCCGCCGGTTGCCGTCAGATCGGCGTAGTTGAGGTCGTCGGCGGCGGCATTGTGATGAAACTCAAACCGGTCGGGGGTGAACTTGATGAACTCGCGTGGACTCCAGTCCGCCCCCGCAGTGGTCGAGTAGCGGTTGCCAATGATGATATTGGTGCTCGTGCCTTCTGCCGAGCTCGCCCAGAACGACCAGCTGAAATCGTTGTCGAGGGTCATCACCGGAATGATCGCGCTGCCCGCGTTGACCCGCTGGCCGCTGCCGTTGAATCGGATCACGTTGCCGCGGGTCACGTCGCTCACGATCGTCGGGCTGCCTGAAAGGGTTGCCGCCACGCCGCCCGGCGCGAGGTTCGCGGTGGTGCCGCCGGTAATCGCATCGAGCGGCCAGTAACCGGCCAGCCCGTCGCTGCCGCCTGCCAGCACCGGCGTGCCGGCGGAAAACAACGACTGTCCGGACGCCCACGTGCTGTCGTCAAAGCCCGGCTGCTCCCAACCTGCGGGTGGCGTGCCGACGAAATAGCTCCAGCTCGCATCGAGGTCCGAGGGCATCGTTATCGTCGGTGCCTGGCCACTCACTGCGAAGTTGTTGCGGCCTGGAGTGCCGCCGATGTCCGCGCTGGCGGCCCAGCTTGAAACATCCGGGCTGGCGGACTCGCTGTTGCGCCGCGCGAGGGTCGCGCCGGAGCCGTCCGCGCCGGCCGGCCAATCGCCGCTATTGCTGTAGGTGAGGGCGTCCATGGTGCGTCCGTCGCGGTTGACCAGGGTGAGGGTTTCGCCCGCATTGTTGAGTGCGCCCGTCCATGGGCCCAGCGCGTTGAGGCCCGCGAGCGACGGCGCGGCCGGTGTTGCCGCGATGATCAGAAAGCCGTGGCCGGGGATTTTAGTGCCCTCGGCAAACGTGTAATCCACCGCATCGGCCAGCCGCCAGCCGGATAGATCGATGTCCACGCCGGAGAGGCTGTGCAGCTCGATCCACTCGCTATCGCCGGCGAGCGGGTGATAAGCGATCTCATTGATGATGACGGCGGCATCCAGCGCCCAGGCACGGCCATGGAGCAGGAAGACCAGGGCCAGGCAAGCCGCGACCCATCCGCGCAACGGGCTGCCGGCACGTGGCATGGGCGGTGGGCTGGCGCTGCGGTGCTGCGCCATGTCTGCCCAATGGGGGGAAGTGAACCTGGGTCGAAGGGATTCTGGAGGAGAAATCGGACAGATGGGTCGGCTCATGGCGTGAAATCCCCAGGGGTTGGTTTTCCTCTGATTTGATAGAGGCCCAAGGGCTGGATTGCGGGGAAACTGGTAGTTCCCGGCCTGTCGGCTGGCAAGGACATTTCTTGGGGACCGTGCACGCAAAAACGCCCCGGGGCGAACCGGGGCGCAGAGTGGCGGAGTGCCCGCCGGGCCGCTGCGCTGGTTGCAGCGCGCGGCGTTGTGGCGGCCGTACTTACTCAGGCTTGGGGGCGGCCGGTTGGGCTTTCGCCTTTTCGATGGTCGCCTTGATTTGCTGTTTGATTTGGGCGGTCTGCTTGGCGACCGGGTGGTTGGGGTGTGCCGCGACGACTTCATCGAGGAACTTGTTGGCGCCTTCCACGTCGGCTTTTTCGATAAAGCGGGGCAGGCCGATGTTGAGGGTCAGGTCAATCTTGATATCTTCCGGCAGGGTGGGATTGGCTTTGAGGTAGTCCTGCGCCTCGCTGTATGCCTTGTCAAAGTCCTTGGCTTGCATCAGCGGCATCACCTTGGACTGCATGAATTCCTGCAGTGCCTTCATGGCGGGGGCGGCGGCCTCTTGCTCGGCTTTCTGGGCGGCAGCCGCTTCTTCCTTCTTGGCGATGGCGGCCTTTTGCTCCTTCACGAAACCGGTGCTATCGTCCTTGTCGAGTTCGCCAATCTTGGCGACGACGTCGGAGTAGTAGGCTTCGACAATTTCGCCATCCAAGGTTTTGAGACCGGCGATGAGGTTTTTGGCCTTGTCGAGCGGTTTTTTGGCCTTGTCGGCGGCGCTAAAGGCGGCGTCACGCTTGGCACGCACTTCCATGAGTGCATTCAAGTGGGTCACGTACTTCTCGGGGCCGTCGGGCTCGTAGCCGATTTGGGCGTAGGGCTTGGCGCTGGCGTCGCAGAGGAAGAGGGTGGGGTAGCCCTTGATTTTGAATTCATCTTTCAGCTTGTCGTTCTGGGCCTGGGTGGCATCGCTGAGCTTGGACTTGTCTTTTGGGAAATCCACTTCGACGAGGACCAGCTTGTCCTTGACGCCCGCCTTGAAGGCGTCTTGCTGGAAGACTTCCTTGTCGAGCTTGATGCACCAGCCGCACCAGTCGGAGCCGGTGAAGTCGAGCAACAGATCCTTTTTTTCCGCGGCGGCCTGTTTTTTGGCGGCATCGAAGTCGGCGGTCCAGCCTTCACGGTCGGCGAAAGCGGTGGTGAGGGTCACGAGCGCCAGCAAGCTGGCGCGGCAGAGGTGCGAGGTCATTTTCATTCAGCGGAGACTCACCGGAGCCCACCCCGGATGTCCAGTGAAATATTGCCGCTTGCAATTTTTCCTTGCAACCATGTCGCTAGGGGCATGCGCATCGAAATCATCAATACCGGCACTGAATTGTTGTTAGGTCAGACGCTCAACACGCACGGGGCCTGGCTGGGGGCTGAATTGTTCAAACTCGGGTTGCGGGTGGCGCGCCAGACCTGCGTGCCCGACGGGGTGGCCATCCGCGATGAGCTGCTCTCAGCGCTTGGGCGGGCGGATGTGATCATCGTTTCCGGTGGTCTGGGGCCGACCAGTGATGATCTGACCCGCGAAATCACGGCGGAGGTGCTCGGTCTCGAATTGCTGCAGGACGCGGCGGCGCTGGTCTCGTTGGAGGCGTTTTTCGCGCTGCGCGGGCGGCCGATGGCCAGTGACAATTTAAAACAGGTGCTCATTCCGCGCGGCGCGGTGGTCTTGCCCAATGCCAACGGTACGGCCCCCGGGGTGTATGTTCCGCCGCAATTGGCGGGCCCGGCGCAGGCCGCGATTTTCCTGCTGCCCGGCCCGCCGCGCGAACTTTACCCGATGTTCAAGGGTGAGGTGGCACCGCGCTTGCAGGCACTGAGCGGAGTGGCGACACCGCCGGACTTGATCGAACTGAAATTCACCGGCATCGGCGAAAGTGATTTCCACCAAACGCTGGATGCCCGTCTCGCCGCCATTCCCAACCTCGAATTCGGCTATTGCGCCCGCATCGGCGAGGTCGATCTGCGCCTCATCGGCAGCGCCGCCGCCCTCCACCAAGCCCGCGCGCTCGCCGTGGAACGCTTTGGCCCGCTGCTCGTCAGCGACGATGGCAGCTCGCTGGAACAAACCGTGGTGCGCTTGCTCACCGAGCGCCGCTGGACCCTGGCAACCGCAGAAAGTTGCACCGGCGGCCTCATCGCCAACCGCATCACCGACGTGGCCGGGGCCAGTGCCGTGTTCACCCACGGCTTCGTCACCTACGCCAACGCGGCGAAATGCGGGTTGTTAGGCGTGGCGCCGGAGGCGTTGGCAGCCCACGGCGCGGTGAGCGAAGCGGTTGTGCGCCAAATGGCCGAGGGCGCGCTGGCCGTCAGTGGCGCGGATTTTGCCGTGGCAGTCACCGGTATCGCCGGCCCAGCCGGTGGCAGCCCGGATAAACCCGTCGGAACCGCCTGGATCGCCGTGGCGCAGCGTGATCGAGCCACCCGCGCATTCAGCGTGTTCCAGCCCCGCAACCGGGCGGATTTCAAGCAAGGCGTGAGCCAGGCCGCACTCGATGCTCTGCGGCGGTGTGTGTTGGAGCGGCGGCCTGAGAGTTTGCTTGGATAAGCCTTCGCTGCGCAGGGCCGGCGCAGGCGTGGACTGCGGTGGCTAGCGCAGCGCGACACCGCTTTGGCTTGCTGCCAGACTAGAAACTCCAATCGTGCTGGTCGAGCTCGCAAACACAGGCGGCCAGCAGCAGGATGCAGGCGGCGACGTCCTGTTTGTGACACGACTCGATGCTCTGATGGATGTGGCGGGTGGGAATGGACACCGCGCCGGCGATCGAGCCGCCCGCGACCATGCGCTGGAGGCTGGCGGTATCGGTGCCGCCGGCGGCCAGAATTTCCGCCTGCCACTTGATTTTGTGGCGTTTGGCGGCCGCCTTCATGAATTCAATCATGCGGAAATCGCAGATGACCGACGAATCCATCAGCTTGATGGCGGCACCGTCGCCGAGGCCGGTGCAGCGTTCCTGCGGAGTTGAGCCCGGCACGTCGTAGGCGATGGTGGTGTCCAGACCGAACGAAAAATCCGGCTGGATTTGCAGTGCCGAGGCTTGGGCACCGCGCAGACCGACCTCCTCCTGCACCGTGAAGACGGCGTGAAAATCGTAGGCGGGTTTGCGTTTGGAGCGTTTCAATTCGCGCAGGGTTTCCAGCAACACAAACACTGACGCACGGTTGTCCAGCGATTTGACGTTGACGCAATCGCCCAACTCCATCAGCGGCGAGTGGCGGGTGACGAAATCCCCAACCTCCACGACCTTGTCGACCTCCTTCTTGGACATGCCCACATCAATGAAGTAATCCTTGATCTGCGGTACCTTGTTTTTCTCCTCCTGCGACATGATGTGCACCGGCTTGGAGCCCATGACGCCGAAGATGTTCTTGCGACCGTGCAGAATGACCCGCTGGGCGGTGAGGGTCTTGGGATCAAAGCCGCCCACCGGATTGAAGCGCACAAACCCCTTGTCATCCACGTGGGTGACGATGAAGCCAATCTCGTCCATGTGCGCGGCGGCCATGGTTTTCTTGGCCGACGAACGGCCTTTTTTCAAGGCGACGACGCTGCCGAGATTGTCGATCCTCACCTCGTCGGCGAGCCCCTTGAGCTCGGCAACGACCAGGGCGCGGATTTCCTTTTCGCTTCCCGGCGCTCCGGGGGCTTCACAAATTCGGCTGAGCAATGAAACGTCGATAGGCATGGCGGACGACAACCTATCCGCAGCACGGCGCTTGGCGAGTGGGAAATGAGCCATTGGGAAAATTCCACCTCGAATTGCCGCTTGCCGGGCGCGGGCAGGCGGGCTAGCCTCAGCCCATGAAGAAGCGCTTGATAATCGACTTGGCGTGCTTGCCCGAAGACGGCAAGAGCTTTGTCGGCGAATTGGCTCCGGAGGTGTTCGACCTGCCGGCGGGGGATGCGCAGCCCACCGGGCCGCTGGAGTACGATTTGTGGGTCCAGCGTTTTGGCTCGGAATTGCTGCTGACCGGCTGGCTGTGCGCACCCTTCGAATTCACCTGCGTGCGCAGCGTCCATCCGTTCATTCAAACGATCCGGGTCGAGCGGGCTGCAATTTCTTTGGAAATCGGTAATGAAGGCGACTTGGATGCCTCGGAAGCCATACGTGAAGAGGTTTTGATCCACTTTCCGGTCGACCCGAAATGCGAGAATGGCGACCTTGCTCAAGGCTGTGAAATCGATTCCCGATATTTAGCAGTGGACAAATCCGCGGAAAGCGGGCAAGAGACCCCCCCCCGCGCCGAGGGCGACGACCGTTGGTCGGCTCTCGACACTCTCAAGGACCTTAAGGACCAACCCTAAACAATACGAAAATACTATGGCCGTTCCAAAGCGCCGCCAATCCAAAAGCCGTCAGAAAATGCGCCGCGGCGCAACCCGTTGGCGTGCACCGATCTTCAAGAGCTGCCCCGAGTGCGGAAGCCGTGTGCCATCGCACATCGCTTGTCCGTCTTGTGGCTATTACCGCGACCGCCAAGTGCTGGACGTGGAAGCCCTTTGAAGCGCCTGCGGGTGACACACCGCATGTTTCCCGCCGGGCCCACCCGGCGCATGGGACACCCGTGGTGTGAAATCCGCCGCTGCATTTCCATATCCCTATGAAACTAGTCTTGGACGCCATGGGCGGGGACCACGCCCCTTCGATCAATATCGGAGGGGCTCTCGAAGCATTGCGCCTTTATCCCAAACTGAAGCATCTGTTTTTGGTGGGTGATGAAGCGGTGCTGCGCGACGAGTGCGCCCGCCAGGGCTTGGAACTCAGAGATCCGCGGGTCAGCATCGTGCATGCCCCCGAGGTGATCGGCATGTCAGAGCCCGGTGCCAAGACCGTGCGCCGCAAAAAACTCTCCTCCATCAACGTCGGGATGGAATTGGTCCGCGACGGCCACGCCGACGCCTTCGTTTCCGCCGGTAATACCGGTGCGGTGGTGGCGGCTGCCACCCTCAGGCTGCGCACGCTCAAAGGAGTGGACCGGGCGGGCATCGCCACGGCCATTCCCAACGAGCACGGCCTGTGCAGCATCCTCGATGCCGGAGCCAATCCCGAGGCCAAGCCGGAGCATCTGGTCGCCTACGCGGTGATGGGTACCGCCTTTGCCCGCCATGTGCTGGGGGTTAAAAGCCCTCGTGTGGGCCTCATGTCCAACGGCGAGGAAGACGAAAAAGGCACCACTTTCACCAAGGAAACCTTCAAGCTCCTCAAGCAAACCCCCGGTATCCATTTTATTGGCAACGTCGAGGGACACGATTTGTTTGAGACCGAGCTCGATGTCGTCCTGTGCGATGGCTTCACCGGCAACGTCATGCTCAAAACCGTGGAATCCACTGCCAAAGCCGTCTCCAAATGGCTCAAGGCGGAGATCACCGCCAGCCCGCTGCGGATGCTCGGGGCATTGATCGCCAAGGGGGCATTCACCGCACTCAAGGAAAAGAGCAGCTACGAAACCTACGGCGGCAGTCCCTTGCTCGGCGTCAATGGCGTGGTCATCATCGCCCATGGCTCATCTTCCGCTTTGGCCGTGCGCAACGCCATCCGCGTCGGTATCGAGACCGTCGCCCATCGCGTCAACCCCCGCATCGAGGAAGCCCTCGCTGCCATTCATCACGTCCCGGTAAGCGGATTGTGAAATTTAGCGGCTGTTAAGTAACTTCGCGCTTGTGAGTGCGGCACGGGCGTTTCAGTCTTCCGCCGCATGATTGAATTGACGACAGCCTTCCCCGTCTGCATCGCAGGCACCGGCAGCTACTTGCCCGAGAAAATTCTCACCAACGCTGAGTTGGCGCTGCGCGTGGATACCAGTGAAGAGTGGATCCTTACCCGCACCGGCATTCGCGAGCGCCGCATCGCCGGGGCCGATGAGACAACCTCCCACATGGCCACCCACGCCGCCCGCCGCGCCATGGAAAATGCCGGACTAACAGCAGATGAGCTCGAGCTCATCATCGTGGCCACCATCACGCCGGACACGCCCACGCCCGCCACTGCTTGTTACATTCAGCAGAATCTGGGTGCCAGCCGGGCGGTGGCCTTCGATATTTCAGCGGCCTGCTCCGGTTTCCTCTACGCGATGAAGATCGCCAAACGCCTGATTTCCTCAGGTGCCTTCAAGAATGCCCTGATCATCGGTGCTGAGAAACTTTCTTCAGTGACCAATTGGGAGGACCGCTCCACCTGCGTGTTGTTTGGCGACGGCGCGGGGGCCGCCGTGTTGCGGGTCGCCGCAGCGGATGAGGGAGCCATCCTCGCCACCGAAATGGGCACCGACGGCAATCTCACCCATCTGCTCAAAATTCCGGGCGGCGGCACCGCTTGTCCGATCACCGCCGCCAACGTCAATGATCATCTCTTCACGCTCAATATGCTCGGCAGGGAAGTCTTCAAGCATGCCGTCAACCGCATGAAGGAGGCCGCTGAAAAAGTCATCGAGCGCGCCGGCCTGACCGCCGACTCGATTGCCTGTGTCATCCCTCATCAGGCGAACCTGCGCATCATCGACGCCATTGCCGACCGCCTCGCCGTGCCGAACGAACGCGTCTTCGTCAACCTCCACAAGTATGGCAACACCTCCGCTGCCGCCATCGCCATCGCCCTCGACGAAGCAAGTCGCAGCGGTGCCTTCAAGCGCGGCGACAATATCGTGCTGGTCGTCTTTGGTGCCGGCCTGACTTGGGCCGCCGCCGCCATCCGCTGGTAGAGCTTGACTTCCCCGTTTCACCCGCGATCCTGTGTGCAGACGTTACCTCGATCCCAAGAACGACATGGTGTTCAAGAAGGTTTTCAGTCGGCCGCGGCTGCTCAAATGCTTTCTTAATGCGCTGCTGCCACTCGCTGCCCCGATCGAGTCACTCGAATACCTGCCTGTGGAGTTGGTGCCGGATTTGCCGGAACTGAAGCATTCGGTGGTTGATGTGCGCTGCGCGGACCGGACGGGCAGGCAGTTCATCGTGGAAATGCAGATGTTCTGGACCACCGGGTTCAAGAGTCGGGTGCTCTTCAATGCCGCCAAAGCCTACGTCCGGTAGGCCGACCGGGCTGCCGGTTACGCAGAATTGCAACCGGTGTTCTCGCTCAATCTGGTCAACCAGGTCTTCGAGCGGGATAGTTTGGAGTATTACCATCACTACTCGATCGTAGAACTGGAACAAACCCATCGCCGGATTGAAGGCCTTGAATTCGTCTTTGTGGAGCTGCCGAAGTTCAAGCCGGAAGCTATCGCCAGTGACCGGATGCGCAAGTTGTGGCTGCGGTTTCTGACCGAAATCGGGGGTGATGCGCCGGCCGCTGCGCCGGAGTTGTTGGAAACTCCGGAAACCCGCGAGGCGCTGGAATGCGTGGCGGAAAGCGGTTTCACCCGCGCCGAGCTGGATGCCTACGACCGCTACTGGGACAGCATCCGCTGCGAAGTCACACTGGTGGACGGGTCGTTTAATAAGGGGCTGCTGGAGGGTAAACTGGAGGGTAAACTAGAGGTGGCGGCGGCTTTGAAACGGGCCGGGCTGCTCTCCCCTGAGCAGATTGCCGCAGTGTCCGGATTGCCGGTGGAGCGGGTGCGAGCTCTGTAGCACCTGACCCCGGCGTGACCGGGTGTGGCAAGGCATAAGCCGAAATTTCGCCGCAAAGCAACGCAGGGTCAGGTGGGCATTCATCCTTCACCCATTCCGCTGTGCGCCACTCGGCGTCCACTGCGCCATTGCGGAAAATCTGCTAGTGATTCAGGAGGAAAATTGCCGGGCCAAAGTGCGGAGCGACGCGGCGGTTCCGGCTGTCGTCGGCAGCCGCCAATTCGACCAAATCGCGGTTGATATTCCCGCGCATTCAGTCAGCATCCGTGCCGCTCCGCCGGTTTCTATCCGCCATCTCCCATCATTTCCCCCCCCCATGTCCCGTCGCACCACCGCCCTCGATACCGAGCACATGCCACCTGGCATCCCGTGGATCATCGGCAACGAAGCCGCCGAGCGCTTCTCATTTTACGGCATGCGCACCATTCTGGTGGTGTTCATGGCGAAGTATCTCTATCTGATGGATGGGGCGGGCGGCACGCCGATGGCGGAAACCGAGGCCATCGAGCACTTTCACGCGTTCGCCGCATGGGTGTATTTCACTCCGCTGTTAGGGGCCTTGCTCAGTGATATTTTCCTGGGCAAGTACCGCACGATCCTGTTTCTCAGTCTGGTGTATTGCGGCGGCCACGCGGCGCTGGCGTTGATGGGCACGCGCGGGCATTCGTCCTACTGGTTGTTTGCCGGGTTGTTGCTCATCTGCATCGGTTCGGGTGGGATCAAGCCCTGCGTTTCCTCCAACGTGGGCGACCAATTCGGCCCCGCCAACCATCACTTGCTGACGCGGGTGTACAACTGGTTTTACTTTTCGATCAACCTCGGTTCGTTCTTTTCCACCCTGCTGACGCCGTGGTTGCTGGATTGGTATGGCCCGCACTGGGCCTTCGGGGTGCCGGGCGTGTTGATGGCCATCGCCACCCTGTTGTTTTGGATGGGCCGCCACAAGTTTGCGCACATTCCGCCGGGTGGCAGCAAGTTTTTCGCCGAGTTGGCGTCGCGCGAGGGACTCATCGCTCTGGCTAAATTGATCCCGCTGTTTTTGTTTTTTGCGGTGTTCTGGTCGCTCTATGACCAAACCGGTTCGTCGTGGGTGTTTCAAGCCGGCCAGATGAATTGCAAGTTCCTCGGCATCACCTGGCTCGAAAGCCAGATCCAGGCGATCAATCCGATCCTCATTCTGGTTTTCATCCCGCTGTTCACGTTCGTCGTCTATCCGTTCATGAAGCGTTTCTTCCAGGTGACGCCGCTGCGCAAGATCGGCATCGGGTTGTTTCTGGTGACGCTCTCCTACGCCCTCACCGCGTTGGTCCAGTCATGGATCGATGCCGGCAGCACTCCATCCATTGGCTGGCAAATTCTTGCGTTCATCATCATCACCGCCGCTGAAATCATGGTCTCCATCGTGGGCCTGGAGTTTGCCTACACCCAGGCACCCAAGAACATGAAATCGGTGATCATGTCCATTTTCCTGTTCTCCACGTTCATGGGCAACATGTTCACCTCCACCACCAACCGCCTCATCCAAATCCCCAGCGCCGCAGCCCAACAAGCCGCCAACGCCAACGCCGAGCTGCCGGCGGCCTCGCGCAAGGTCCCGCACTTGCTCACCCTGCCCGGATTCGATGGCAAGGTCGGCACCGCAGATGACTTCGTGATGGAGTACCGGAAGGATGCGAGTCCCGAGTTGACGATTCCGGGGCAGGCCGCCTTCGATGCCGCCGCCGCGCCGATCGAGGCCGCCATTTGCGAGCATGACGGCAAATTGCCACCGGAGTCCGATCTGTCCGGCACGCTTGGCACCGACCCGTGGGGCAACCCGATCCGCTATGAGATTCTCAATGCGAGTCATTTCCGGCTCATCAGCGACGGACCCGACAAGACCCCTAACACCCAATGGGACATTGGCCTGACCGTTGAGCTCGAGCATCCGGCACCAGCGGCCGAAACCTCGTGGCTGGACGGGTTGCACCCGAAGGCCCCGTGGTTGGAACGCCGGTCTAACGAAATAGGTGTCGCCCTCGCCGCGCCCCCTCCCGCCACCGGCATCACCTTCAGTAGGCACGCCTTTTCCGGAGGTCAGACCAAACTCCACGGCGCGGCCTACTTCCGCTTTTTCATGTGGCTGATGCTCGGCACCGCCGTCATCTTCGTGCCTTTCGCCATGCTCTATCGGCCCAAGACCTATCTGCAGTAGGCGCCGCAATCTTCAGGCCGATGCCACCAGATGCGCGCCCTGGGCCGGTCGCGACGCGAAAATCTGCGGGGCGATGCCGGTGGTCTTGGTGTATTCGGCGGCCATGGTTGCGGCGATTTCCACCGCCAGGTGCGATTCGCAGAGCGTGACGGTGGAGCCGCCGAAACCGCCGCCGGTCATGCGGGCCCCGATCACGCCGCCGGCGCGACCGATCTTGCGGGCGATTTCCACCATGATGTCCAGCTCGGTGCAGGAAACTTCAAAATCGTCGCGCAGGGAATCGTGGCTGGCGGCCATCAGCGGGCCGAGGGCCTCAAAGTCGTTGCGCGCAAGGGCTTTGGCGGCGGCGATGGTGCGGGCGATCTCGCCGACGACGTGGCGCGACCGGCGGTTGACTGGATCGCCGAGTTGGGTCCAGGCGGCGCTGACATCGGCTTCGCTGACATCGCGCCACGACGCCTTGCCGAGGATGGCGAGGCCGTCTTCGGTGTGTTTGCGGCGGGCGGCGTAACCCCCATCAGATAGTTCGTGGTGGACCATGGTGTTGGCGATCAACACGGTGAGGTCCGGGTTTTCAAACGGCACCAACTCGGGTTCGCCGGATTGGCAGTCGATCAAAATGAGCCGGTTGGGTTTGCCGAAGGCCGAAGCGAACTGGTCCATGATGCCGCAGGGAACCAGCGCGAAATCATGCTCGGCCTTTTGGCACAGCAGCGCCTTTTCGCGCGTGTCTAACACCGTGTCGAGCAGCCCTTCGAGAAAAGTGGCCATGGCGCATTCGAGCGCTGCGGAGGACGACAGGCCGGCGCCGCCGGGGATCGAGGAAACGATGAACGCGTCAAAGCCGGGAATATGGTGGCCGCGGTCTTGGAAGCCGCGAATGACGCCGCGCAGGTAGTTGCTCCATTTGGGGCTGCCGATTTGTTGGGTTTCGGTCACATCGAACTCGGCGAGTTCGGCGAAGCTGTGGTCGGCGATGCGGGCTTGGGAGGTGCCATTGGCGCAGCCGGCGATGACGATGTAGCGGTCGATGGCAAAGGGCATCACAAAGCCATCGCAGTAATCGATGTGTTCACCGATGAGATTGACCCGTCCCGGCGCGGCGGCCGTGACGGTGGCGCTCGCATTTAGGCGCTGGTGCAGTCCGATTGCGGCATCGGAGACAAGGTCGCTGAGATTTGGATTGATCTGGAGCATGGGCGTAGCCAAGGGATGAAGCAAAACCCGGTTGAAGTAAAGCAGGAAACACCGCCTCGCGGCAAAACCCATCACGCTGGACCCAGCGGTTGGATCGGGGTCAGGATCGGGTCAAGAGCGCCACGATCCGGCGGGTGGCACCGCAGTGCTGCGTGAGCAGGGCGGTGGCGCGGGAGGTGGCGGCGAGGGCTGCGTGCGGGTCGAGGGCGCGACGGATGGCGATGCCCAGGCTGGCGGGGTCGTTGGCGGGGAAGGTGGCGTGAGCGGCGAGGAGGTTGGAGGCGAGCGGCTCGAAATTTTCCATATGGGGGCCGCAGACGACGGGTTTGGCGGCGAGGATGGCTTCGCAGGGGTTTTGGCCGCCGGTGGCGAGAAAACTCTTGCCGATGATCACCACGTCGGCGTGTGCGGTCCAATCGCGCAGTTCACCGGTGGTATCAATGACGAGGCAGATGGCGGGGGAGGGAGCGGTGATGGCTGAAGAAACACGAGCGGGCCGCTCGTGCGCCTCTGGCAGGGTGGAGCGGAGCACGACTTGGAAGCCGCTCCGTTCGAGCTCGGCTTTGACTTGGGCGCGGCGCTCGGCGTGGCGGGGGGCGATGAGAATGACGGCGTCGGGCACGGCGTCGCGTATGGCGGAGGCGATCCAGACTTCTTCGCCGGCATGGGTGCTGGCCGCGAGAATGATCGGGCGGGCTGCGCCGGGGCCGGTCAAACTGGCGAGCAGCGCCTGAAACTCGGGCCGACGGGTCGGCGGTTGGCCACTGCTCGGATCGATTTTCAGGCTGCCTGTGGTGTGGATTTTGTCTGCGGCGATGCCGAGTTGTTGCCAGATGGCGGCGTCCCCGGGGTTCTGAATGGCGATGGCATCGAGCAAGCCGAACACCGGGCGGACCCAGGCGGCGAAGCGCAGGTAGCGGCCGGTAGAGCGCGGCGAGAGGCGGGCATTGACCAAACTGACCGGGATTTTGCGGCGGCGGCAGGCAAGCAGCAGGTTGGGCCAAGCCTCGCCTTCGATGAGGACGATTTGCGATGGCTCAAAATGCCTGAGGTAGCGGCGGACCATGCCGGGGAAATCCAGCGGGGCATAGGTGACGCGCACGCCGGGGAGCTCAGCGGAGGTGGCCACGGCATGACCGGTGGCGGTGCCGGTGGCCAGCACGAAGCGTAGGTCCGGGGCGCTGTTGCGCCATTCGTGGATGAGCTTGAGGGCGAGCATGGCTTCGCCGACGCTCACGGCGTGGAGATGGACGGCACCGCGGGGTTCGTTCTTGAGGGCGCCGGCATAGATGGCCGCCCGCTCGCCCAAACGGGTGCCTAAGCCGCCGCGCCGCAGCATTTTGACCAGCCATCCGGGAAACGCCGCCACAAATAGCAGCGGCAACAACAGCCGGTAGATCGCAAGCCCGAAAATCAATCGCATCGCGCCACAGGTTGCGCCGGATCGAGCGGCGCGTAAAGCAGGATGGCAGAGCTGCCGTATTCGCGCCGCTCCACCAACGACCACCCGGCGCCCGCCGGGCTCGGCTGGTGGCTTCCCACCTCCGCGATGAACCAGCCATCCGCCGCGAGACGGGGCCGCAGCAGTTCGCCGCCCAGCAGCGCGCCGATCGCATCGGGATCGCCGGGGCGCTTCACGTAGGGTGGATCGGCGAAAATCAGGTCATAGGTTGCGGCGTCGCGCCGCAGGAAGGCGCTGACCTCCGCGCGCAGCACGCGGCCGCCGCTGAGGCGTGATTTTGCCAGATTCTCGGTGATGACCTGGGCGGCCTGGCGGTGTTCATCGACGAACACGCAGGTGCTGGCACCCCGGCTGAGGGCCTCGAGTCCGAGTGCGCCGGACCCGGCGAAGAGGTCCAGGACGCGGGCGCTTTCCACCCGTTCGCTCAGAATCGAGAAAACCGCCTGGCGGACGAAATCAGTGGTGGGGCGGGCCACTGCGGAGGGAACTTTGATGGCGAGCCGCCCGGCGATGCCGGCTATGATGCGCATGGGGGATCAGTTATTGGTTAGGAGTTATCAGGGGGGGGGGGACGCTAGAAACAGACAAGCCGTGCTAAAAAGGAAATTGGCAAGGGTTGCAGAGACGTTTTTTAACCACCGATTGCACGGATTGAAGAGGCTTACACTGATGAGATGGCGCTGATCTATCAAGTCTCTGACTCATCCAAATGGTGAATTCAAAAAAATTCATAACTCTTTCTTTATCCGTGCAATCCGTGCAATCCGTGCAATCCGTGCAATCCGTGCAATCCGTGCAATCCGTGGTGCCCGTTATCCTATCTAGCATAACGTCACTGTTCTTGCAGTCTTGTGTCTTCTTCATGGCAGGGGCACGACGGGGCCGTTTTGGCCGAGGCGGACTTGGAGGTCGTTGACGTTGCCGAACACTTCGAGGTCGCAGGCGACCCGTTGCGAGGTCGTCAGTGGAGTGAACGCGGGGGGCTCCGTGTTGTTTGGGAAAATGCGCTTGACGATACTGAGGGTGGCTTCGGCCGGGGCAACGAGGCGGACCACCCCGGCGGCACGGCCATCGGCAAACACGGTGGCATTCCCCAGCAGCGATAGATCGTCGCCGATCAAGCGGGCATCCACACAGGAGAGCACACCGCCGCGCAGGGCGATGCCACAAATGCCGCGGTCGAAGCTGGCGTGGTGCTCGCCGGTTTTGATGGAAATGACTGTGCTCTCGGCAAGCCCGTCGCCCTGCCAGGAGCCCGGTGCCATCAGCAGCCCCCGGAAGCGGCCGCTGGCCGCGAGTTGCCCGGCGCTGGCCTCGCCGCCGCCGGGTAAGGCGAGCGGGGCGGGGGATTGGGCGGGCAATTGCATTTCAAGCTGCAGCGGCAGGCCATTGATCAAGGCCAGCTTGCCGGCAAACTGGCAATGCATGCCCAGCAGGCTGACGTCCACCGGATTGAGCGAGAGCACCGGTGCCTGCCACGCCAGCGGGGCGTGGAAATCGCTGAGCCAGGCGGTCCCCTGTACCTTGAGACTCGCCAGCTGCAGCCTTGAATCCGCCGCATCCCCGGACACCGGCAGATCGCTGGTTAAATCGGAGATTTCCACCAGCGGCACCGCAGTGCCAATCGATATCAGCCGGAACGAGGCGTGTCGTAAACGAATCCAACCGGTTGGTATTGAAACGAGGGCCGCCGGCGCGACGGGTGTCGCCTGCGGGCGGGGTGCTTCAGCTGGTTGCGGGGCGGGAGAACTCGGAGTGGTAGGACCGGGGGCGAGCGCTTGGGACGGACCTTGGGACGGACCTTGGGACGGACCTAGGGACGGACCTAGAAGTGGGTCTTGTGGGGGCGCTTGCAGCGCTGCGATGGGAGGAATGGCTGGTGGGATGGGGGCCAGTACTGCCGGTGGCTGGGCCAAGTGCGGGAGCATCTGGACGGCCACGACGAATTGGGGCGAGTCGAGTTCCGAGCTGCGCACGACGAAGTGGCCGCGCAGGCAGGAGCGCCACACAGGGATGATGCGCAGCGAGTCGATTCGGATCAAGGGTTCGGCAATGGCGGTACTCAGGTCGGGGGGCTGCGAGATGACAATATTGCGCAGTGTGAGTCCGTTCCAGGGTGACCACGAGGCGCTGCCGACGCGCGTTTCCAGGCCGCCGCAGCGCTGGTGGACTTTTGCGGCAAGCCAGCGGCAGCCGCGCGGGGTGGCAAGCCACAGATTGCTCAGTGCGAAGCCGAGTGGTGGCAGCGCACAGAGCAGTGCCAGCCAGCGTATCCAGCGTATCCAGCCCCGGCGGCGGTTAGCGCCTGATGGGACTGCCTCGTCCATGGCTGCGGGGTTTTAGTGTTTGGGAGTGGTCTTGGTCGCCGGTTTGGTCGCCGGCGTGGCTGCCGGCGCGGCGGCGGGCTTGGTCTTGCCTGGTTGCTCGGCGGCGGCCACTTTCAAGTGTCCGGCTTTGCCGAGTTCGAAGCGGACGGCGATGCTTTTGTCGACGATGCGGGTGCCTTCGCTGGAGACCTCTTGGAAGCGATAGACCACCAGGCCGTACTTGTTGCCTTCGAAGCTTCCGATGGCGATATTTTCCTTGGTTTTGCCGAGCGACGTTTCCTCTTCGAAGCGCCATTCGCTGCCGCTCCAGGCACCGAGGATACTGTCGGCATCGGCCTTGATGTTTTCGATGCGTTTGAGTTCACCGTTGGGCGAGCGGAAGACATCCGACTTTTCGTCGTAGCGGAGGTTGGAGAGATTGCTGGCGGAGCCGGTGGCGGCGATGATCCAGGCACCGCCGAGGGTTTCGCGCAGCAACAGATTGACGTCCTCGACGGACTTGAACTCGCGCTTGGCCCACAGCTTGATATACTCGTCGTATTCCTCCTTGGTGAGGCCGAGTTTTTCGTGAAATGGCAGGGGTACTCCGGGTTTCGCTTGGGCGGAGTATTCTTTGAACCATTTCGTGTCGAGGCGGGCCGCCGCCTCGACCTTGGCCACGTACTTGTCGATCTCCGGGGGAGGCAGCACGATGCCCACTTGCGCGGCCACCGGGGTGTCCTTGGTGAACAGACCTGCGAAAATCTTGGGAGTGTCTGCCGCGGTAACGACTGAAACAAGAGTGGCGGCCAAGAGCGGAAGGTGGAATTTCATGAAATGAGGAACGGGTGGGGGCGGAGGATGGCTGATACCGGGCCGAATTCAAGCGGGAATCGGCCAATCCTCTGCGTTTAAGACAAGAAGAGAGGCGCTGCACTGCTTCATCTGCTCTTCTCTTGCGTCTAGCGTCTTGCAGTCTTGCGCCTCTATTGAGGCTCGCCGTCGGGAAAGATGGCGGCGATGGTTGATTCGTGGTGCTCATCCATCCAGCGCTCCAGCGCGCTCCGCAGCGGGGCGAGTACTTCGGGGCGAGCGCTGGCGAGGTCGTGCTCGCCGTGGGCGTCGGCCGGTAGGTAAAACAAGCCGAAATGGCGGGTTCCCTGGGCGGTGGGGGTGCACACGAGTTTCCAATCGTGGGTGCGCAGGCAGCGTTGTTTGGCCTGCACCAGGCGCTCGCGGTACTGCTCCTTGAGCACAAATTGATAGTTGTAGGCGGGGTCGATGCCGGTGAGTTCGTCCATCGGTGGCAAGTGCGGGCGCTCGATTCCGGTCACCTTGAACTGGATGAACGGGAATCCGGTCTCGCCATAAAACGGCCGCACCACCGGTGTCTCGTTGCCTTTCAGCCAGCCGGCGAAGCTTTGGCCTTCCCACGCGGCGGGTTTTTCCACGCCAACCCAATCGGCCAGGGTCGGCATGATGTCGAGCATGCGCACGGTCTCGGGAATCACCCGCGGTGCCAGGCCGGGGAAATGCATGATCATGGGCACATGATTCGCCTGGCCACCGCCATTGAAGGTGAGCCCATGGCCGAGGGTCACGCCCGGTTCGTAGAGGTCGTCGCCGTGATCGGCGGTGACGATGACAATCGTGTTGTCCTCCAGGCCGTTGCGCTTGAGGGCCTCCAGCACCCGTCCCACGCAATCGTCGAACTGCCGGGTGCAGCCGTCGTAGAGCGAGCGGATTTGCGCCACTTCCGGAGCGGGCAGGGCCTTCCATTTGCTTTCCAGGTCGGTTCCGCCGATGAACGAATCGATATCGAAATCGACTCCGTTTTTGTTGCGTCCCTGATAGGCGGGGTCACTGAAGAGACTGCAGTACGGCTCGTGGCTGCGGTAGGGCAGGTGGTTGCAGGAAAAAAACACGTGCCAGAAAAACGGCTGCTGCGCCTTGGCCGCCTTGGCCAGGCGCGCTTCCACCCGCGCGGTGACCACCTCCGGGGTGACAAACTGGGCGAACGACTCAATCTGCGGAAACAGCCGGTAGCCCAGCGCGTTGTCAAAGTACAGCGGCACCACAAAATGCGCCATCACCACCGCCTGGCTCATGTAGATCTTGAAATTGTCGAAGGTGGATACCGAAATATCCTCAAAACCCAGCGGTGCCACGTGGTAATAGCCGGCACACCAGTCGCCGATGGCGGCCGTGTCGTAGCCGTGATCGCCGAGCAGTTTGGCCATCGGCACCACCCGCTGCATCGTGGCATCGACGGTTTTGCGATCCGGGTACATCTGGCGCACCCCGTGGGTCTGCGGGTATTGCGATGACATCAGTGAAATGCCCGATTCCATGGTCGAGGCAATCGGCGTGTAGCATCGCTCAAAGCGCAGCGAACGCGCCGCCAGCGCGTCAATCATCGGCGAAACCCCGGCGGCTGCCGCGCCCTCGCTCCGCGCCGGTCGGTAGCCGGCGCAGCCGAGTTTGTCCCCGCGCAGGGAATCCGAACCCAGAATCAAAATGTTCAGCGGTTTGCCCTGGCCCATGGCGGGCATCGGGCGGGTGTGCGGTTGCATCGCCCAGCCCTCGCCCACGCCGATAGCCACCAACACCGCGGCGGCAGCCAGCCAGCCGCGGCGGCCGCGCCGATGGACTTGCCACAGCAGGGCCGCGCTCAGCGCCACAATCGGCAACACGGTGAACAGCACGAAAAACGCCCCGGGCTTGGCCGCCAGCGGGATGACGTCGAGGCAGCGGTAGAACCAGTTGCCAAAACTCGCGTCGTTGAGGAAATACGGCCGGGTATCGACGAGGCGCAGCGTGCAGTAGCCTTGGACGAAGGCCGCCAGCGCCAATCCGCGCAAGGCAATCACCCATGCACTGCTGTATTTCGAGCGCCCGGTCCACCACGCCACCATCGGTTGCAGTAAAAATGCCCCGACCACCGCCAAGATGACGTAGGCCAGGATCATCTGCAGATTTTGCGCAATGAGAAACCCCACATACTTGTCCCGCGCCAGCGCGGAAAACTTATTCTCCATCCCCTGCGATTGGTACGCCAAACGCCACAGCGCCGTGCCATATTGGTAGGCGAAAAACGCCGCCACGCCGGTCAATACCGGCCAGAAGCGGGCATGTGGCCGGGGGCGATGGGTGCCGGCATCAGGTGGGGTGGGGTTGCTCAACGCGCAGACCTTGCAGCATCTTCCGCCGAAATCAAGGCTCAGAATCGGACCTGCGCGTCTTATCAACCCGTTCCGGCAATCTGCTTGTGTTTGGTTCGCGCCTCGCCCAACCTCGGTGCCCATGCCCGTCCCTCAAATTGCAAGCCGCTATCGTTGGGTCATCCTTGCTCTGGTGTTCTTCGCGACCACCGTCAACTACATCGACCGGCAGATTCTCTCACTGCTCAAGCCGATGCTGGATGTGAGCATCGGCTGGACCAATACCCAATACGGCTGGGTGAACTCCGCGTTCCAAGGCGCCTATGCCATCGGCCTGCTGTGGTTCGGCAGTTTTGTCGACCGTGCGGGAGTGAAACGCGGTTACCAGATTTCGATCATCGGCTGGAGTGTGGCCGCCATCCTGCACGCGCCGATCATTTTCCTCGTCGGCCGGACCTTGGCCGTGCCATCGGCATTATCGTGGCTGGCAAACCCCAAAACGCCACTGCTGGTGCCCGCCGCATTTGCCGCCTTTTTGCTGGCGCGGGTGTTGCTCGGGCTGTTCGAGGGCGGTAATTTTCCGGCGGCGATCAAGGCGGTGACCCAGTGGTTTCCACGGCGCGAGCGGGCGCTGGCAACCAGCCTGTTCAATGCCGGCACCAATGCCGGTGCCATCTTCGCGCCCGCCCTGGTGCCGCCGCTGGCTTATTTGCTAGGTTGGCAGTGGGCCTTTGTGTTTGCCGGGATTGCGGGGTTCCTGTGGCTGCTATTGTGGGGGCCGAAGTATGATAGCCCGGAGCAGCGGCCCGAGGTGAATGCCGCTGAGTTGGCGCACATCCGCAGCGATCCGCCGGAGGCGCCGGGCATGCCGATGTCGTGGCAGCGCGTGCTGGGCCACAGGCAAGCGTGGTCGTTCATCACCAGCAAGTTTCTAACCGATCCGGTGTGGTGGTTTTTCCTGAGCTGGCTGCCGGACTTTTTCAAGAAAACCCGCGGTCTGGACATCAAGAACAGTTGGGTTCACCTCGTTACCATTTATGTGATCATCACAGTGCTGAGCATTGGCGGTGGCTGGCTCACCGGGTTCCTGATCAACAAGGGGTGGAGCGTGTCGCGCTCGCGCAAGACTGGCATGCTGTGCTTCGCACTGCTGGTGGTGCCCATCATCCTGGTTTCCAGGGTCGGCGACTGGCAGGCAGTCTTGCTCATCGGCTTGGCCGGTTCCGCGCACCAGGCCTGGTCGGCGACCATTTACACCACGGTTTCCGACATGTTTCCCAAGCGGGCGGTGGCCACGCTCATCGGCATCGGCGGCATGGCCGGGGCGGTTGGCGGGATGATCTTCCAGGTGTTTGTGGGCTCCCTGTTGGATCGTTTTGCCAAGCTCGGCAATGAAACCGCCGGCTATGCCACCTTGTTCGGCATTTGTGCCTGCGCCTATTTGGTGGCCTTTGTGATCAATCACCTGTTGGCTCCCAGATTTGAGCCGCTGGTGATCCGGGATGCGTGATGCCCCGGGCGTCGTGATTCCGCCTGTGGAGCTTGCCTTTTTGGCCTCAATCTTTGGCGGTCATCCGGCGGTGAACTTCTTCGGTGAGCGATTCGATGCGCTCGCTCAGGGCGCGGGTGACCTCGGTCAGATCGGTGTTTTGCTGCATCAGCTCCAGCAGCGTGGCGGTTTGCGCGGCAGCAAGGGACTGGCGCTGGTCGCTGGCCCGCGCCAGGGCCTCCCGGTGTTGCGCATCGGCGTCGGCGTGGGCCTTGTCGCGATCGGCCTGCCGCGTCTGCGCCAGCAAAATCAGCGGTGCCGCGTAGGCCGCCTGCAAGCTGAATGCCAAGTTGAGCAGGATGAATGGATAGACATCGAAATGGAATATGCCCACCGCGTTGAGAGCGATCCACACGCCGACGATGACCGTCTGCGCCACCAAAAACACCGGGGTGCCGAAAAACCGTGCGAATCCTTCCGCCTTGAGCGCAAACCAATCGTTGCCGAACACCGGGGTGAGATGCGCGTGCTTCGCGTGGAAGCGGAAATGGTGCTTCTTGCTGGTTAGAGGGGCGCTAGCCGAGGTGGTGCTTTCCATGGTCGGCAATTACGGTGAAGTAGGCGGGAATGTCCAATATTGTTAGATTCGGGGCGGCGGAGCCACGGAGGGCTTGCAGTCCGGGCGGGTCTAACCGCGGCCCGGGAAGGTGAGTTCCGCGATGCCGGATTTGTCGAGCTCGCCGAGACCGGCACCGACCATGCGCTCGAATTGGGCGCGGGTGGCGGTGGCGAGCGGCAGATTGAGGCCGAGATCGGCGGCGAGTTGGAGGGCGATGCCGCTGTCCTTGGCGGCGTGGGCGGCACTGAAGAAGCACGCGTGGTCGCGGGTTTGCATGTCCTCGCCGTCGGTCACCAGCACCCGCGAGGCGGCGCCGGTTTGCGCGAAAACCTCCCGCACCAGGGTTAGATCGAGGCCGAGGGCGGTGGCGAGGCCAAGGCCTTCGGCCAGCCCGGCAGTGTTGATGTTCATCACCATGTTGACCAGCGCCTTGACTTTGGCCGCCTCGCCGGTGGGCCCGACATAGCGCATGTGGCTGCTGAGTTTCGCGAGCACGGGTTGCACCCGTTCGAAGACCTCTGGCCGGCCCGCCACCATCAGATAGAGCGAACCTTCCCGGGCCTGTGTGATGCTGCTGGCCATGCAGCCCTCCAGCGTATGGGCACCCACCGCAGTGGCGGCGGCCTCGATGGCAAGGTGGGTGGCTGGCGCAAGGGTGGCGCAATTAATGAAGGTGCGGCCCCGCGCAACGCTGAGCAAGCTGTCGCCGCTGTCGGCGAAAATCCCGTGCATGGCCGCGTCGTCGGTGACCACGGTGAAGATGAGGTCCGCGGCGGCGGTGACCCCGGCCAGCGTGGGGCAGGCGGTGCTGCCGAGTTCTTGCGCCAGGGCCTCGGCAGCAGCGTGGTTGATGTCATGGATGGCCGCGATGCGGTACCCGCAATCGTGCAGTCGCCGGGCCATGTTGGCACCCATGCGGCCGACGCCGACAAAGCCGATGATTTGTGACATGAGGTAAGCTGTTGGTGATGGGTGTTAGGCGGCGAAAAACGGGTTGTGGACCTGCTCCTCGCCGACGCTGGTGAGAGGGCCGTGGCCGGGGCACAGCACGGTTGCTGCGGGCAGGGTGAGGATTTGCTCGCGATTGCTGCGCAGGGCATCGGCATAGGACACGGCACCGCCGCCCATCGAACTGGCAAATACGGCGTCGCCGACGATGGCCACCGGTCGTTCCAAGCCGGCGATAACGTAGGTGATGCCGCCGCGCGAATGGCCCCAGGTCAGGCGGGTGGCAATGCGCAAGGAGCCGCACTGAAACTCCCGCCCCGCCGCGAACGGTTCGGCAGCCGCTAGCGGCTCGCGTTCACCGGCGTAGGCCGGCGCAGCGCTGCCTTGCTGCAGGCGGGCGAGGTCGAAAATGTGATCGGTGTGGGTGTGGGTCAGCAGGATGAGCTTGAGCGTGAGCTTTTCCTGGGTCAGGAAATCCAACATTCCGCGGCAGTCAGCACCGGTGTCAAAGGCGACGGCCTCACCGCTGCTGCGATCGAATGCAAGGTAGCTATTGACGGTCATGTCGCTATACGGCGTATTGAAACTGGCCAGCCCGGCAATCGCGACCGGCTGCGGTCGCCATGAGTCGTGGCCGAGTGCCGCGAGCGCCTCGGCACCGAGGCGAAGCGCCGGTGCCACTGCCCGCGCGGTGGCATCATCGTAGCGCCCGCCGCGCAGGCTGGCCACGGCGGCTGCCGTCACACCTGCGTGGGCGGCGACCTGCAGGTCGTTGAGTTGCAGGCCGCGCATGGCCTTGCCGACGACGTCGGCGAAGGTGTCTTCTAACGGAATTTGAAGCATGGGATGTGGGATACGGCTGTGGGCTTGCAGGCCGTGGTTCGACCTGCGCCGCCGCCCGGGATGATAGACGCCGATGCCGCAGCGTGCAACGGGCAACTTGGGCCGGTTGCAAAATGCGGGGCGTCAGCGCTTCCAATGTTTATCCCCAAAGTCCATGTAATGTTGCCAGTCGCTGACCGCCAGATCGTGCTTGCCGGTGCGCATGTGATAGCCGATGCCTCCGTCCAGCAGGGCCTTGTCGGGCGGCGGCAGGGTGGTGGACTCCAGTCCGGTCTTGCCAAACAAGGCAAACACCGGACCCGCGCGGACGCAGGATTCAAACTCGCTCTTGCCATCCGCCCAGTCGTCCTGGGTGGCGCTGGCGACGTAAAGCAGACGTGGCGCGATGAGCCCGAGCAACTGGTGCTGGTCAATTGGCAGGCGGTCCTCGTGGTTGCTGTATTGCTGATAGTTCTGGCAGAACCAGTACGGGAAATGGCTGGTAATGTTGGCAACCCGCTCGCCCTGCTTGCTGCGGGCCATTGCCGCGCCACTGCAACCGGAGTTGTTGGAAATGACGTAGCTGAAGCGCTCGTCCTCCGCGGCGCACCACAGCGCGGCCTTGCCGCAGCGTGAGTGGCCGATGACCGCGACGCGCTGCGCATCGACCGCCGGGTCGGTTGTCAAATAGTCCATGATGCGGCTCGCGCCCCACCCCCAGGCGGAGAGAGCGCCCCAGGCGTCCGCGGCGGCGGGTTGCTTGCCGAAGATTGCGCGGATTCCGTCGCCAAAGCCATCCGCGCGGTCCGGGTCCACTTCGGAAACTTCGAAGGCCACCGTCGCATAGCCACGGGCAAGGATCTCCTTGACCGGCCAGCCGCCGCGGACGTTGGCTTCCGCCAGCGGGTCTGGTTTGACGAAGCCAAACAGCAGGAACGTCGGTACCGGTACCTTCGCGGAGTTGGGAATGAGCAGGACCGGATGGATCTTGCCCGAGCCGTTAGGGCCGGTGAAGGTGATTTCGATTTCCTTGAGCGTGGCGAGCCCCCCCAGCGCCAGCGGGTCCTCGCGCAGCACTTTCGCCTGGTACCCGGCAGGCTTTCCCACCGGCCTCACGCCGTAAACCTGCTCGCGGAAAAATTGCAGCGTCTGCCCCCGGACGTTTGTCTTCCACGCGTCCGGGGTCGTGACCACTTTGCCGTTCGCGTCGGCAAGGGGATTGGGAACGTCGGCCGCGCACAACGGCCCAGCCAGCAACAGCGCGGCACTAAGAATCAGCTGGGATTTTATCGGCATGCCGAACGAGTACGGATGAACTTGGCACAATCATGCACGAGTCGCACCGAGCCTCACATGGCGAATTGAGCCACCTGTGGTTGGACCAGCGATTGGTAGTCATGCCAAGCCATCCGAATGAGCTCGGTGTGGGAGCCGGCGTTGAAGACGATATCGGCACCCGCGGTGAGTTCGGGCGAGCAGAAGACGGGCATCTGGTAGAGATTGCCGAACGGCGGCATCGCCCCGGTCTCGCAGTCGGGGAAGACGTTTTTGAATTCCCCCTCATGCGCCAGCCGGACGTTGACGCATCCGGTCAATTCTTGCAGGTCCTGAATTTGTACCCGCCGGTTCGCCGGCAGCACGGCCATTGCCAATGCGCCGTCGATGATAACCATCACGGTTTTCGCCAGCCGACCGCCAGGGATGTGCGCCGAATGGGCCACTTCCTGAGCCGTATAGGCAGGCGAATGAGTCAGGGTCACGTATTTGATATTTCGTTCGTCGAGATAGTTCTTGAGTGATTTCGCAAGCATCGGATTTTCCTCGCTTTCCATTTGCCAGCCACGACGCGCGGGCCAGCGGTTTCGGAATTTGTGGCACTGTGCCACGGGGCTTTCGTTCCGGGATCCGTACGCGCGATGCCTTGCGCCTGTGCCGGAGCGAACGTACTTAGGGCTGGGTGCGGGCTACCGTGCATCACCTCCAATCCAATGGTCTAAAAGCGGCCTGCTGATACGCTGGCAGCCGTTGGACGCCAAGCGGCGGGGGCGCATTGCGAGCTTGGAAACAGCAACCACCGCAGCCGTGACAGTCATGCCAACGGTGCAGGTGAGCCGGGCGATTTGCCCAGACAACCGTGAGTCTCTCATGGCGGGCATTCTTGGCTTGAATGCTGCATTTTCCCTTATTTCATACGGCTTCCAGCCGTTTTTTGATTTCGTGGTGGTGGCTACACGGCGGGTGCCGGAAGTTTCTTGGGTTCCAAGGGAGGTTGCAGCAGCTTTAGGAGGCG
>CAIVSK010000190.1 GCA_903908495.1 Akkermansiaceae bacterium | reverse complement strand
CGCGGCGGCGAGGCAGGTGACGCCCGTCTCGGCACTGACCTTGGCGTCGTCGTCGGCGAGTTTAAGGGCGGGTGGCGCTTCGGTTTCGAGCAACTCAAGGCGTACAAAACCGGTTTTTTCCGCGACTTCGAGGTTGCCGAACTTGGTGAACTTGGTGCCGGCGGCATTGGAGATGGTCATGCGGCTGTTGCCGGCGATGAGGCTGGCGGACGTGTACAGATAGGTTTTGCCGCCGGTGGAGACGACGAATCCGGTGCCGGTGGTCTTGTCGCCGGTGATGGTGGCCAGGGCGTTGGTGAACTTGGTGTCTCTGGCCGGATCAAACTCCGGATGGCCGGGGGTCGAGGAATCTTTGGGCTGGGCGGCGATGCGGGTGGCCTCGGCCTGGGAATTCTCGCTCTTGGCGGCGGCAAGTTGCTCCACCGCAGTGTCGCGCTCGCTGGTGAGCTGCTGGATTTGCTTGGCGGCCTCGTTTTGGGCGGCGCGGGCGGCGTCCTCGCGTTCGGTCAACTGCCGGTTCAATTCGTTGAGGGCGGTGGTGTTTTCCTCTTGGCTGGCTTCGATTTGAGTTTCGAGGTCGTGGATTTTGGCCAGGCTCTTCTTGTTCGAGCATCCGGACACAGCAAAAATGGGCAGACACAAAAACGCCAGGGAACGCGCGGCTGGGAGGTTCATGCAGAGCGGGATAGCGTATTTTACCGGATAGGGCAACCCCGGAGTTGGAAAATTGGCAATGAGTTTGCGCCAGGCGTGGATTTCCCCGCGTGCCACGGATTGACACGGGCGGGTTTGGCAGCCATCGTCTTCCGCGAAGTGTCCAAGCAGCCCAAACCCCGCAACGCCGCCTCCACCCTGCCGGTTTTCCCGATCGCTTGTTGGGCGCTCGGCGGCATGGCGTTTCTCCAACTGCTGGTGGCTGGCATCGCCTTGGGCGCGCGCTTTGAAGCCACCCGCCAAGTCAGAATCGTCGAAAAGGAAGTCACCAAAATCGTCATGGTGCCCGCCCCCGCCAAGATCCCAAGCGCCCCCGAGGCCGTGGTCGCCCGCCCGCCGCTGCCCGACCCGCCAACCACCACATTGCCGGCCGCCGCCGCGCTGCCCCCCCCCAGCCCGCTGCCAACCCCCACGATTGCCGACCCGCGCTCCGAGCAATTGCTCACCGAGGCGCGCCAGGCGCGGGTGGCCGGCGACATGGGCCTGGCCATCGTGAAGCTGGAAGAAGCCCGCGGCCGCTCGCCCGAGGACCCTAACATCCAGTTCGAGCTCGGCCTGGTGCACGAGGCGATGGGGGTCTTCGACGTGGCCATCGAGCATTACGACAAAGTCTACCAGATGGGCGTCGCCGGGGCCGGCACCCTGTTCGAACGCGCCGGAGCAAAATTGCGCGACGGCTTCGAAGCCGAGGTGCTGTTAGGCAAACTCGCGCTTGGCCACGTGCGGATTTTAAATGACCCGAATTACGAGACCGGGCAGCGGGTGATTCTATCCATTCCAGTGGTGAAGGCGCCGGGGGTCGAGATTGAATTGAAAGACTTGACGATCCTGGTGGAATTTTTCAACCGCAGCACCCGCGACGGGATCATTCCGCTGGAAGACACCTCGTGGGTGTCCCAAAAATGGGTCTCAGAGCGCTTCGAATGGGTCGGCGACGAGGAAACCCTGCGCATGACCTACCTCATTCCCAAACTCGACGAGGCCAACGAACACCTGTTCGGCGAGCGCACATACTACGGCCAGGTCGTTTCCCTGCTCTACAATGGCGAGGTGCTCGATGTGCAGGCGTGGCCGCGGGATTTGGCCGCACGCAGCCGCCAGAAAGCCGCCGCCGGGCCCGACGTGCCGCGCGCGCCGGAGCTTTTGGACAAGGACAACCTGCCGCCGGATTTTGATCCGAACCTGCCGATGGTGTTGCCGCCACGCTGATTGGCTCCCACTGCTCCGCCTCGACCCGCCACATGGAACCCGCCCCCGAACAACGCCGCCTCGGTGAGTACCTGTTGATGGATTGCCTGGCCGAGGGTCCGCTGACGCGCATCTGGCTGGCGACGCAGGAATCGGTGCGGCGGATGGTCCTCATCGAGGAACTGCGCCCCGAGTGCGCCGAGCACGCCCAGGTCTTTCTCGCCGATATCCGCGCCAAGGCGGCCGTCGACCACCCGTTGATCGGCTCGGTCTATGAGGCCGTCGCCGTGCCGGATCTTTGTTTTTACGCGCGCGAACTGCTGCCCGGCGCCACCCTCGAGGACCGCCTCAACGCCTCAGAACCGCTCAAACCCGCCCGCTTGGCGCACTACTTGCGGCGCATCGCCGAGGCCAACCTCTACCACGAGGCCCGCGGCCACGCCACCGCCTTGTTCGGCCCAGCCGCCGTCCACATCGATGACCATGGCGTCATCCGCTTGGAAAACCTGGCGCTGGCCGGACCCCGCGCGCCGGACCAATCCCAGCGCGATATCACCTGCCTCGGCAAGGCCTTGCCGGCCTTGGTGGCGGATGGCTTGCCGGGCGCCACCCGCATGTTCACCCTGCTCGCATGGATGCGCGGCGAGCAAAACGCCCCCCAAATGGCGTGGAAGACCATCCATGGCTATTGCCAGCAAATCGAACAACAACTTGCCGATCCGCTGCCCAACGTGGCCCCCATGACTGCCGCCATGGTTCCCAAACGGAAAATCCCGCTTGGCATCCTCGGCGTGGCCGGTGCCGTCGTCCTGTTTGGAGTCGTTCCCATCACTTTCAAGCTGCTGCACCGGCCACCGCCGCCACCAGCTCGCATCCAATTGCCGGAGGCCGTGGCGATCCCGGCAGGTACCTACCCGACGCCGGATGGCAGCAAGGAGCAACTCCGCGCATTCCGCATCTCCGCCCACGAAGTGACCATCGGCCAATACGCGTCCTTTCTGGAGAAGCTGGAAGTGCTATCCAGGGATGGCCGCGGCATGCTGTATGATTCCGACAGCCAGCCCGCCGAGAAGGCCAGCCACGTCCCCGACGATTGGACCGTTCTGTTAGAATCAGCGCGAACCAACGGCAGCTGGCAGGGCCGCCCCGTCACCCTCGATTCGCCCGTGGTCGGCATCGACTGGTGGGATGCTGCCGCGTTTGCCGAGTGGAACCGGGCCCGCCTGCCAACCCAGGAGGAATGGTTTGCCGCATTGAATCAAAGCGTGAGTAACCCGGCCAGCCTGCCAGCGGGCACCTGGCAATCGGTCACCTTGGACACGCCTGACCGCACGCCCGCCGGCTTGCTGGGAATGGCCGGCTCGGTGGCGGAATGGACACGCCGCCAAGCGCTGAACCCGGCCAATCCGTTAGGCCAGCGGCTGTGGGTGATCATCGGCGGCTCGTACCTCAAGCCGTCCAGCGGAGCGTTAACGCGCGAATGGACCGACAACCGGCTGCAGCGGCGGCCGGATTTGGGATTCCGGGTGGTGTTTGATCCGCAATGAAACCGCA
Source organism: Akkermansiaceae bacterium (assembly GCA_903908495.1). Classification (GTDB taxonomy): domain Bacteria; phylum Verrucomicrobiota; class Verrucomicrobiia; order Verrucomicrobiales; family Akkermansiaceae; genus Luteolibacter. Next base: position 27,115 of record CAIVSK010000190.1, on the reverse strand, counting down.
ACCCTGCCCCGCCCATGTTTAACCTCGTTCTGGTCACCCCCGAGATTCCTCACAACGCGGGGGCTGCCGGACGCCTGGCGCTGGCCACCGGTGCCACCCTGCATCTGGTCCGCCCGCTCGGGTTTTCCCTCGACGACAAATACGTGCGGCGTACCGGCCTGGATTATTGGCCGCAGGTGGATCTGCGGGTATGGGATTCGTTCGAGGAATTGTGCGCCGCCGCCGATCCCGCCGCCGGCTTTTGGTTCTTGAGCACCAAGGCCCCAAAATCCCCCTGGCAGGCCGCCTTCACCCCCGGCGACTACCTCGTGTTCGGCTGCGAGACCCGCGGCCTGCCCGAGGCCCTGCTAGCCGCCACCGCCGAGCACAACCTGTGCATCCCAATGAAACCCGGCGGCACCCGCAGCCTCAATCTGGCCACCGCCGTGGCCATCGTGCTCTACGAAGCACTCCGCCAGCAGACCCCGGATTGGTGAGCGCCAGATAGGATGGTCCTGATCCATCAAGTCTCGGACCCGCCCGATTAGAGACTGCCACAAAATGCATAACTCATTCATTATGCGCGAAATACGTGGTTTCTATTGCCCATTCCAGCCCCGCCGGGTGATCGCCGGCACTCATCCGCAGCCGTTGAAAAAACGAAAGTTTTACATCAAACTGGCACGAATTCTGCTTTAATTTCCTCACCCTGAAACAAAGTACAACCAATCATCAATGACCTCCTCCTTGATTCCGCGCGTCGGAAGCCGGGCAGCCGCTGCTTTTGCAGCGTGCTGCGGCCTGTTTTTCATGACATCCACGCACGCGGCGGGAGCCGTGGACGGGGCCTCGACCATCAATAGCGGGGATACCGCGTGGATGCTGATGGCCACGGCGCTGGTGCTGTTCATGATGATTCCGGGGTTGGCGTTGTTTTACGCGGGCCTGGTGCGAGCGAAGAACGTGCTATCGATCCTGATGCAATGCTTTGCGTTGACGGCGGTGCTGAGCATTGTGTGGCTCATCTGCGGCTACTCGCTGGCGTTTACCGACGGCAACAGCCTCGTCGGCGGCTGGCAGTTGAGCTTTCTGTCGGGCATTGGGCCGGCCAGCCCGCCGCGGGCCGACGCGCCGGGCATTCCGGTGCTGCTGCATTTTGCCTATCAGATGATGTTTTTCCTGATCACGCCGGGCCTGTTCATCGGAGCGTTTGCGGAGCGGATGAAATTCAAGGCGATCCTGGTGTTCAGCGTGTTGTGGAGCTTGTTCGTCTATATTCCGGTGTGCCACGGCGTATGGCATGCCGGGAGCTTCTGCGGTCTGAAGAACGTGATTGATCTGGCCGGCGGCATCGTCGTGCACGTCACGGCCGGGGTGGCGGCGCTGGTGGCGTGCATCATGGTGGGGCCGCGCACCGACCATCTGCACACCCAGATGCCACCGCATCACCTGCCGTTCACGGTGGCCGGGGCCGGGATGCTGTGGGTCGGGTGGTTTGGTTTCAACGCGGGCAGCCATTATGCGGCCAACGGCGAAGCGGCGATGAGCTTGGTGGTGACCCACCTGTCGGCGTGTTCGGCGGCGGTGGCCTGGATGATGATCGAGTGGGTGAAGGGCGGCAAACCCAGTGCGCTGGGGATTGCCACCGGCTCAATCGCAGGATTGGCGGCCATCACCCCGGCCGCCGGCATGGTCGGACCCATCGGCGCGCTGGTCATCGGAGCGGTGTCGGCCTGCATGTGCTGGTTGGCCTGTGCCAAGCTCAAGCAGAAATTCAAGTATGACGATTCGCTGGACGTCTTCGGCGTGCACGGTGTGGGTGGCTTTGTGGGCACGGTCCTTGTGGCGATCTTCGGGTCGCGGCACTTTGCCGGCGGCTCCGGCGATTTTGCCATCGGCACACAGTTGGCGACCCAATTGACTGCCGCGCTGGGTGCCGCGGTCCTGTCGGCCGGAGTGACCTTCGGCTTGCTCAAGCTCATCGGAGCGACCATCGGGCTGCGGGTCACCCGCGAGGAAGAGCACACCGGGCTGGACCTCGCCGAGCACGGCGAAGAAGCCTACACCAACTGAGCAGGCTTGGGGCCCCGAACTGGAGTCACTGCGGTGAACCGGCTTCGGGGCCGGCCATCTGGCCGACCCATTGGACTTGCAAGGGTTTGGCGGCGGCCAGATTCACGTCGCGTTGCGGGAAGGGCACGCCGAAACCCGCTTCACCGAGGCGTTTGTCGATCATCAGGCGCAAATCGCTGGCGACGATCATGGGGTTGGTCGGCCCCGTCAGCTCCAGCCAATAGAAGAGGTTGAAGAGCAACGCACTCTCGCCAAAGTCCTCGAACACCGCAAACGGTGCCGGTTCCTTGCACACCAAGCCGTGGCGCCCTGCCGATTCCGTCAAAATATCCATCACTTTGGGCGGCGGCGTGCCATAGGCGACGCTGAGGCTCAGGGTGCGGCGCATGCGGGTGTTGGAAAGCGTGCGGTTGGTCACCCGGCTCTCGAGAAACACCGAGTTGGGAATCATGGTTTCCACGTCGTCGGGCCCGCGCAGCACCGACGAGCGGGTGTTGATCTCGATGACGGTGCCGGCGATGCCGTCGACGTCCACGATGTCGCCGACACGCACCTTGCGTTCGGCCAGCACGATGATGCCGCTGATGAAATTCTTGATCAGGGTCTGGGTGCCGAAGCCGAGGCCGATGGCCAGAGCGCCGCCGAAAAACGCGAATACGGTGAGCGGGATGCGCAGAAAGGCCAGGGTGCCGATGACCAAAAAGACCCCGACCACGATCATGCCCCAATTGCGCAGCGTGCGGGCCTGGGCGTCGGCGATGTGGCCGCGGGCGACCAGCGTGCGTTGGATGCGCCTGGCGATGAGCGAGGCGATCCAGTAGCCGATGAGGAAGAACAACAAGGCCCGCAACAACATGCCCAGCGTGACGGGGATCTTGCCGGTGATCGTCTGGCCGTCCACCTCGACCTTGTCTTCAAAATTCATCACCTCAAACGACCACAGGTCCTTGATCGCGGTCCAAGCGGTGGTGCCGAGCGCGGCGAGGCGTGCGGACCAGCTCGCCTTGCCGGCTTCCGGGGTGTATTCCAGCACCCAGCGTTTGACGAGTTTGCGCTGGGTCTCGACGGCTTGGTAGACGCGCTGGAGCAGCGCGAGTTTATCGCTGGTGTAGGAGCGCTGTTCGTTGAGCAGGCTGAAGCGCGGATCATCGGAACTGATCGATGCCGCCCGCGATTCGAGCTTGCTGAATTCAGCGCTGGTTCTGGCCAACTCATCATCGACCACGTTGACCCACGCCCACAGATTCTCCCGCGGCACGCCGAGCGCGTCGAGCGCCTGGGTCCGGTGCTGCGGGGTTTTGGCCTCCACCAGCGCGCGCCGGTCCTGGTAGGCCTTGAGGCAGACGTTTTCCAATTGAGTGAGACTTTCCAGCCCTTCAGCGAGCGCCTGCATGGTTTCCACGCGGCCCTCGGCGACCTCCAACCGATACTTTGCAAGCTCCAACGCGGGGGATTCGGCGGCGGCGGGCGTAGCGGCAGGTGCGGGGGTGAGGGCGTCGAGGGTGGCTTGCGCCTGGCTGCGGACGTTGATGGCCGACTTGAGTCGTTTGGCGACCGCTTCGAGTTCCTTGCGGATCGCCTGTTTCCGTTCTTCAGAGATTTTGCCGAGTTTGACGAAATCCTCGTCGGAAAACCGGGCCCCGACCTTGGCGATATTCACTTGGCGCTCGAGCAGCGCGAGATCGATTTTTGCGGCGGCGATGCGGTCCTTGTGGCTCTCGATCATGCGCTGGAACAGGCCGACGCGCACCACCTGCAGCCGCGAGCGGCCGCGCGCCGCTTCCAACCGCCACTTGGCTGCCGCAAGAGTGGCGTCGGTGGCTTTTTGCAACTCGCCAAGGGCGCTGTTGACTTCCTCCTCGGCGGCTTTGGTTTCCGTCACGCCACCGCCGAGGATCCGCTCAAAATTGGCCAGCGAGGATTCGAACGAGCGAAGGTTGGCGGTGACCGCGTCGCGCTCGTTGAGCAGGTCGTCAATCAACAGCAGCGAGTAGGGCGGCTTTGTCTTGAAGCCGGTCCAGGCGGCGTCAGCGGCGCGCGAGGCTTCCAGCGCCTTGCGGGCATCGTCGCCGGCGCTGACGTTCTTGAGCGCGCGGGTGGTTGCCAGGGCCATTTGTTCCAAATTCCGGCGGCGCTCGTCAAGGTCCTCGGTGGTGATACCCTCGGGCAGGGCGGAGGCGGCGGAGGGAGCATCCAGGCGTGCCAGCATGTCGCGGGCCTCCTTGCCCCATTGCTCGAGCCTGGTAGTAGGATCCTCGGTTTTTTCCGCGGGCGGGGGTTTCGAGTCCGTCAGATTATCCGCCAGCTTTTTGAGGGAGGCGATCTGGGCCGGGGCGCCAGCGGGGGCCAGCGCCACCAGCAGGCCGGCGAGCAGCATCCACCGGCGCATTCCGGCATTCAAGAGCGGCGACTTCATGGCGCGAGGGTTGCGTGGATGCGCGGCAAGATCAAGCCGGAACCTGCAATCCCTCCCAGCGCAACAAGTTTCCTGCCGTATCAACTTTTCCGATTGCCATCCCGCGGATTTGGTCAATAGTTAAGCTGTCTTGATTGGAAACAGATCCAAATTGCCATCCGGAAGTGGCATGGTGCTGTCCGGCGGCGGGCCGGATGGAGCATCCCGCGCGACCCGCCACTGTCGATTGCATCACCCACCCACACATGATTCGTCAAACTGAGGAACTACAGGCCGGATTGTTCGAGGAAGTCAGCCCCGACATCGAGCCGGCAACCCGCCGGCGCCTGGCCGGCTCGCATCTCAAACCGGGCGATTTCGGCCTCACCGCGCCGTCGCAGGTGGTCAAGAACTACGTGCTGGACACCAACGTGCTGCTGCACGATCCGGCCTCACTGGAACATTTCAAGGAAAACCACCTGTGCGTGCTTGTGGATGTGCTGGCCGAATTGGACAAGTTCAAGTCCGAGCAAACCGAGCGCGGTGCCAACGCGCGGCGGGTGCATCGGCGGCTCACGGAGATGTTTGCGAATGCGGCCAAAGTCACCAGCGGAGTGCCATCCGCAGGCGGCGGCACCGTGCGGCTGGTCATTTACGATCCCGCCGCCTGCCCGAAAGACTCCGATCTGCTCAACCGCTTCCACCGGATTTTCCCCGATCGCGATCGCGTCGATCACCGCATCCTGGCCGCCTGCCTGCTGCTCATGCAGCACAACTCGGCACCCGTGGTGCTCGTCACCAAGGACCTCAACATGCACCTGAAAGCCCGCGCCGTGGGCATCGAGTGCCAGGACTATCTGAGCGACAAGGTGGACGCCGCGGAAATCGCCAATTACGAGGTGCCGCGCATCGAAGTCGGAGGGGACGAGCTCCAGCGCTTTGCCAGCACCGGCGAACTGCTGCTGCCCGCCGCTCGCAGCAGCAACCTCCATACCAACGAGTACGTCCTGCTCGGTGCCGGCGAACGACAAACCATCCCCGCCCGCCTCGCAGCCGATCGCCGTTTCCTCCGCCTCGATATTCCCGAGGCACTCAAAATCCCCGACGGCCAAACTCTCAAGCCGCTCAACCTCGGCCAGCGCTGCCTCATCGACGCCTTGCTCAATCCCGCCATCTCGCTGGTCACTTGCTACGGCCACGCCGGCACCGGCAAGACGCTCGTCGCCGTCGCCGCCGGCCTCCACGAAATGTTCAAACACCGCTACCACGGCATCACCGTCAGCCGCCCGGTGGTCGCCATGGGTGAGCAACTCGGGTTCCTGCCCGGCTCGTTGGAGGAAAAAATGCGGCCGTGGCTCCAACCCATCCATGATGCGCTGGACTTGTTGATGCGGCCGGACACACCGCTGGGCCCGCGCCGCAAACAAGCCCGCGCCACCCCCGCCGCCGCACCCCTCAAAAAACCCTACGAACTGCTCATGGAGCAAGGCATCCTCGAAATCGAGGCCCTTTGCTATATCCGCGGCCGCTCCATCCCTAACCGGTTTTTCATCCTCGACGAAGCCCAGCAACTCACCCCGCGTGAGGCAAAAACCATCGTCACCCGGATGTCCCGGGATTCCAAGTTAGTGATGGTGGGCGATCCCGCCCAGATCGACAACCCGTACGTCGATAGCCGCAGCAACGGCTTGGTCTACACCCGCAACCGGCTCAAGGGACAGCCATTCGTCGCCCACATCGCCCTCAATCGCGGCGAGCGCTCCGAACTGGCTGAAGCGGGTGCTCAATTGATGTGATTTTGTGTGCGCCCGTTGACAATTCGCGGGGGCCCGTCTTAACTCCATCGCAATGCGGATGTGCCAATGCTTTATCGTCCTCGGACTGGCGGTGTCATCGCTCGGATGCGGGCTGATGTTCCCCGGCAATACTTGGAAAATCGCCGTGGCCAACCAGACTGAACAGCTCGGCTATCGCAATTGGATCGTCATCACCGAGGCCTCGCTGCCCGCCCAAAACCGCCCCGGCATCCACCAGGTCAACGCCAACGTCGATATCCCCGAGGTGCTCGACTATGTCATCGGCACCCTCGAGCAAACCCAGCGGGTGCGCCCGCAACTCTACCTCACCCGCGAACTCCGCTCGCTCGAAAACGAGCAAACCCCCGGCATCGATCAGTTCCGCAAGCAGCTCAAGACCTCCCTTCGCTATCACGAGACCACCGAACTGGACCAGCAATCGCTGCTCACGCTGATGGAAGACGTCCGCAGCAGCTTCGATGTGCTGGTCATCCGCACCCCCACCGCCTTGCCCTACACCTCCGTGTTCATCGAACTCCAGCCCGGCTACTGGGACGCCGAGTCCGAGGCCCGCCTGCGCGAACGAATTACACGCGAACGCATGGATAAGCTCGTACGGCCCACCATGTAGCCCACATGCTGTCCCGCGTGAGCCGTAAAGATGAAGAACTCCGCCAAGAACGTGAAGCAGCCTGGGTCGGCGATGCCGTACTCGCACTGTTTGCCCGCCAATTTGTCCTGCGCGAACGCCAAACCATGGACGGCGAGTGGTTCACCCGCCTCACCTCCAATGAGTTTCTCAGCGCGTTCGGCAATCCCACCCGCGTCGAAGCCGGCATCGGCAAACGCTACCTCGAAGACGGCCTCGACGCCGCCTTCGCGTGGATGGACGCCGAACTCATCCCGCTGTTCCGCAAGCAAATCGCCAAACGCGGATAGACGCCGGGGAAAGCTCCGGCATCCGCGCCTGCTCCCATGTCCGAGATTCTGCTAGCCACGCTCAACGCCCGCTATATCCACACGGCCTTCGGCCTGCGGTGCCTGCACGCCAACATGGCCGAGTTGCAGCCGCGCTGCACAATTCTGGAGTTCGACATCAAACAACGGGCGGCGGACATCGCCGAGGAATTGTTAGCAGGAGGGCCGAAAATCATCGGCTTGGGGGTCTATATCTGGAACGTGGTGCCCACCACCGAGCTGGTCAGCCTGCTCAAACAACTCGCCCCGGAAGTGAAAATCGTGCTTGGCGGGCCGGAGGTGAGTTATGAGACGGAGGCCCAGGAGATTGTCCGGCTGGCCGATCACGTGATCTGCGGCGAGGCGGACCTGGCGTTCGCAGATCTGTGCCGCAGCCTGCTGGCCGGCGCGTCCCCACCCAAGGTGGTGAACGCAGCGCTGCCGGATCTGGCGAAACTGGCATCGCCCTATCCATTCTATGGGGACGAGGACATCGCGCACCGGGTGTTGTATGTGGAGGCCTCGCGAGGCTGTCCGTTTTCCTGCGAGTTCTGCCTGTCGTCGGTGGATTTGCCGGTGCGGGCGTTTCCGCTGGCTGACTTTCTGCTGGAAATGGAGCGCCTGCTGGCACGCGGGGCGACGCAGTTCAAGTTTTTGGATCGGACCTTCAACCTCAACGTGCAGGTGAGTGCCACGATCCTGGAGTTCTTTCTGGAGCGCTGGCAAGCGGGGATGTTCTTCCACTTCGAAATGATTCCGGACCGTTTCCCGGATGCCTTGCGCGGCTTGATTGCCAGGTTTGCCCCCGGTGCGCTGCAGTTTGAGGTGGGCATTCAATCCTTCGATGACGCCGTGGCTAACAACATCAGCCGCCGCCAGAACGTCGCGCGGCTGGAGGACAACCTGCGCTTCCTCAAGGAACACACCGGGGTGCATGTGCATGCCGACCTCATCGCCGGGCTGCCGGGGGAAGGCTTGGCGGGTTTCGCCGCCGGCTTCGACCGCTTGTGGCAGCTCGGCCCGCAGGAAATCCAGGTGGGCATTCTAAAACGCCTGCGCGGCACCCCGATCATCCGCCACGACGCGGCATATGCCATGGTCTATGCGCGGCTGGCCCCGTATGAGTTGCTAGCCAACCGCGATGTCGATTTCGCCACCCTCCAGCAGATCAAGCGCTTCGCACGCCACTGGGATGCGATCGGTAACAGCGGCCGCTTCCCGCGCTCCCTATTATTGCTGTTAGATCATCCCCGGCACGCCTCGCCGTTCTGGAATTTCTGGGATTTCTCGCAACGCCTGCACGCCCGCCATGGCAAGCAACAAGGGATTTCCCCGGCCAACCTGGCCGAGCAATTGTATCTGCACCTGCGCGACGATGGCGTCGATGCCACTGCGCTGGCGGCCGCGCTCAGCGCCGACCACCTGACGTCCGGCGGCCGCGGAGTGCCCGCCTATCTGCCGGCAGCCGCTACCGCCGCACGGCCGGCAGCGCCCAAATCGCGACCCGCCAGCAACCGCCGCCAGCAGCGGCATCTGGGCGGGGACTCCCGCGAGGGATGACCGAAAACCCCGTCGTGCAGGAAGATGTGAGGCAGGAGAATTTTGGGCAGGAAGATTGAGGATTCCTCATCCCGGAGGAATGGCAGCCATGAGCCCGGGGCCGAGGCCGCAACGCGGCCGAAAACCCCGGGATCGGCAGCGGTGCATGCGCATTCGACCGGAGAACAGGCGTCCACGCCTGTTAGCCTGGAAAGCAAAATAGAAACCACGGATTTCACGGAATGCACGGATAAAGAAAGAGTTATGCATTTTGTGGCATTCACCTTTAGGGTGAGCCGAGGAGTAGATAAATTGTGGTCTTATTTTCCGTGAAATCGTTCGACTGAGCTCACGCCGAAGTCCTCTTCAATCCGTGTAATCCGTGGTTAAAAAACGCCGCTGCAACCCATTCCATTATCCTTTTTAGGGTTAGGGAAGACAGCCGTCCCGGCTGTTGCGCCAATGCGAGGCTATCGCAGTGCAGTGCGTCCCAACGACAGGCCGGACGATGCGCTGCAGGCAAGACCCATCACAAGGACGAGCAGTTGTTTCATGATTTGATCCCCTACTACGGCGGGCGGCGGCCTCTTGTTTCACCAAGCCTCCGCGAGTGTCCACAGATCGGTGCAGTCCGGCCGGGCACGCTGCGGCAGCTCACCTCTGGTGTTGCTCGAACATCCAGCGGATCGTTTCCGGATCACTGTAGGCCTTGGTCCACGAATCATGCTGCACCCCGGGATAATAGGTGGCGGCGGGTTTGCCGCCGGCCTTTTCCACCGCGCTGATCATTTCGCGGGTGGCCCGCACGGGCACCACCGGATCCGCTTCGCCGTGAAACGCGTGGATCGGCACATCCTTGAACTTGCCCGCCAGCGCCGGATCCCCGCCGCCGCAGATCGGCACCGCAGCGGCGATCCGCCCGGGCACGCTGCCTAACAAATACCAGGTGCCGTAACCGCCCATCGAAATGCCCGTCACGTAGAACCGCTTCGCGTCCACCGGTTGTTTTTTGGTGGTGTCATCGACCAGGGCCAGCACCGCGTCTAGCAATCCATTCGGCTTGTCGGCCTCGCTCAGGCGCATGGTTTCATGGCTGATGGGAGCCCACCAGCGGTCGGGCGGACATTGCGGAGCGATGAGGAAACACGGTTGCTTGAGTTTGTTAGCTCCATCGAGAATCGCGCTGACACCATGTTTTAGCTGGGCCGCGTTGTCGTTGCCGCGCTCGCCCGCACCGTGCAGGAACAGCACCAGCGGATAGGTCTTGCCCGCCTCCAGGGTGTCCGGCGCGCTCCAACGGTATTTCACCACGGTGCCGTTGGGAGCGGTCCACTCGCGGGCCTCCGGCTGGGCACCACACGCCACACACACGCCCATCACTGATACTAACAGAATTTCACGCATGGCGCGGATTATAGCGGCCGCCGTGGTGATGGAAAGACAAATGCGGCGGGCGGATCACTGGATCGGGGCCAGCAGGCGTGAGGCGCGGCAGGCGGCGCGGAACAGGAACGAGCGCCCCGTGAATTCCTCCACCCGCACTTCGCGAGCATGACTGAAATCCTGCGCCAGCATCCGTTCGACGTCATCCACAAAGCCGCGGTCCGGCGAGAACGCCGTGATTTCAAAATTCAAGCGGAACGAGCGGTTGTCGAGATTGGCGGTGCCCACGGCGGCCAGGCGCGTATCTATCAGCATCACCTTCTGGTGCAGGAAGCCGCGGTGGTAACGGAACAACTTCACGCCATAGGGAATGGATTGCTCGTAGTAGGCGAAGGCCGACAGCCAGACCAACAGGTGGTCGGAGCGCTCCGGAATGAGGATGCGCACATCGACGCCGCGGATGGCAGCCGCCTGCAATGCGGTTAGCACACCCTCATCGGGCACGAAGTAGGGAGAAGTGATCCACAGCCGCTGGCGCGACGAGTTGGCGGCCTCCGCCACCACCAGTTGCCAGGAATCGGCCGGATCGGCCGGGCCGGTGGGGATCACGGCGGCGACTTGGTCGGACGCTTCCGGTTGGGTGGTCCAGCGCAGGTCCGGCACGGTGTCGGTGGCCCAGAACCAATCCTCGAGAAACACCAGTTGCACCGCCTGCACGGCCGGACCTCTCAGCTGCAGGTGGGTATCGCGCCAGGCACCGAATCTCGCGTCGCGGCCGAGGTATTCATCGCCCACGTTGAGGCCGCCGAGAAAGGCGGTCCTGCCGTCGACCACGACGATTTTGCGGTGGTTGCGGAAGTTCACCTGCAGGCGTGACCACCAATGGCGGTTGACACCGAAGGAGCGGCATTCGACCCCGGCGTCGCGCAGCGGCTTGAGATAGCGGTGGGGCAGCTTGTGCGAGCCGATTTCATCAAACAAAAACCAGACTTTGACGCCGGCCCTGGCGCGTTCGATGAGTGCCTGTTGGAAGCGGATGCCGATCTTGTCGTTCTTGACGATGAAGAAATTCACGCACAAGTACTCTTGCGCGGTTTGCATTTCGCTGAACAGCCGCTCAAACATTTCCTCCCCGTCGATGAGCAACTCCAACGCGTTGCCCCGCGTGAAGGGCAACCCACCCAAAAACATCGCGGCCCGCGCAAAGGCGTCGTCGGCGGCGATGGCGATTTCATATTGCCGCAAGCGCTTGTGCATGGAATCGGCCAGCTTGCGCAAGCGCCGGTCCCCCGCCCGCCGGCCGTGCACATATCCGGTAAACCGGCTGCGCCCGACCACCCAGTAGAGCGGAATGGCCAGATAGGGGAACGTCAGCAGGGAAATGACCCAGGCAATGGTGCCCTGGGCGGTCCTAACATGCATCAGCGCGTGCAGCACATGCAACAATCCGATCAGCTCGAAGGCCAGCCACAGCCACAAGTTGAGATGGGGCAAAAATTGCGGATCGACGAATCGCATGCCTTACAGGCTAGCAACTTGGCCGCGGCCGACAAGCTGGAATGGAAGATGATTGAGTCGCACGATGGAACACCAAACATCAACCTCTATCCCACACGGCGGGTCGGAGCTCCTGGGGAAGTTGAGAAGTGAGTCGGGAGGCTAGAACGAGGTCGTCAACTGAGGCCTGAACTTACTTGGCGGGCTCGGGCGCGGCTGGCGCAGCATCCTTGGGTGCCGCAGGTGCCGCGTCCTTGGGTGCCTCAGGTGCCGCGTCCTTGGGTGCCGCAGGTGCCGCGTCCTTGGGTGCTGCAGGTGCCGCTTCCTTGGGTGCCGCTTCCTTGGCAGGCTCAGGAGTCGCGTCCTTGGCGTCCTTGGAGTCGTCGGGCAGCGGCGGGATGGCGACGGCAGGCGTGACGGCTTCGATGGGTCGCCTGACGGCTGGTGGGGGATTACCGGGTTGCGGCAGGGTGCCGATTGGAGGCCTGGGGGCGGTGGGCGACAGGCTGCCAGCCGGGGGCGTGGTAGTGGCAGGAGCGTCTTTCTTGAGCAGGGCGGAGCGCTCCTTGAGGAGGGGTTCCAAGGTGAACTTACCGACTTCGAAGGTACGACCGGCCAGCGCCTTTTCCTTGTCGAGCCGCTCACTGAGCGTCTTGAGGCGTTCGGTGAAGGCGGCGTCCTTGGTCTTGGCGTCCTCGGGCTTCTCGCCTTCGGCTTTCTTGCGCTCTTTCGGCAGCTCGGCGGTCACCGCCACCGTCACGGCAAAATTGTCAGTGGCGGCAGGTGGTTGCGGACTGGCGGGGTTGGGGACGGGCGGCGGGGTGGCCGCTGGCTTGAGCGGGGTGAAGGTGATCGTGTAGGTGAACCCCTCAACGGTCTCGATGCTGGCGATGCGCTTGCCGGTGGGCTGGATACGCTCGGCGGTTTTGGCCGCAGGAATGACGTCCTCGAAGCGCGCGTAGGAAAACACGCTCTTGAGCGGATCGGTGGCGGCGGTGTCGAGGGTTTCGCCGGCGGCGGCTCCGGTGAGGGTGAATGCGCCGTCTTCCGTGTCACGGGCAAGCTTCCAGGCCACATCAGCCTTGTCGGGCTGGGTGACGCTGACGGCCTTGATTTTTTCGATTTGGACGAAATTTTCAGCGAGCCAGCGCTTGGGATCCTCACTGAGGGAGGCAAACGCTTCGTTGACACGATAGATGCCGGTGCTGTCCCTGTGATTGCGGATAAAGCGGCCGTTGGGAGCCCCGCCGTAGGGTGACGCGGGGTTTTCGGGTGCCGCGCGGCGGTCGATGGAAACCTTGACGAGCTCCTCGCCCCCGGCACCCTTGAAGGTGGCGGTGACGCCACGCTTGTCGGCGCTGGTGGCGGATTCATCGAGGCCGAAGCGAGGCGCAAACGAGGGGCCGGCCTGAATGCCCTGGGTGACCTTGAGTTCTTCCAGCGTGCGGATGAAGTCATTGAGGGTGGTCACATTGGCGGGATAATCGTCGCGCTGGGTGAGCACCCATTTGCCGTCCTTTTTGACCAGGTTGGTGGTATTGCCGGCACCTTGGATCTCGACCGCTGCGACGTCGTTGGCGGGGAAGGATTCCAACAATGTTTGGCCGGCCACGCGGGCGGTGGTGGCGGCGATGGACTGTTTTTGGCCGAACTTGGTGAAGGCGACACCGCCACCGAGGGCGAGGGCGATGATCCAGAGGAGGGTCACTTGGCGATTGTTCATGGAGGCGGGGAGGTGAAGATACGGGAGGTGAGTGGGAGGATGGGAGGATTCCGCTCAACGGGCGCGGGTGGACGAGCGGCGTTTGATGAACAGGGCCAAGCCGAAAAGGACGACGAACAGCGGCATCACGGCGACATTGAGCAAGGTGATGTTGCCGGCGAGCTTATCCTTCTGGCGCCGCAGGTCTTTTTCCTTCTCGCGGATGAGCTTGGAGGTTTCCACGCTTTCCTGCCGCAGCTTGCGAATCTCGGCCTCCTGCTCGGGCGAGAGATGGAGGTCGGAACCGCGCGACTTCTGGGCTTGCAGGTCGCTGAGCTTTTGTTGGGCATCCTTGCGCTTGGCTTCGTAATTGGCGATTTCCGCGCCGGCTTCCTTGTTGAAGTTGGCTTCCATTTCCTGAATCACCGTGAAGGGGCGGCGCACCGCAGCGCGGGACCGCGAGCCGATGAGGAACTTCGAGCCGGTGGCCTGATCGAGCAGGTTGAAGAGCATCGAGGCATTGCCGTTGGCCGGGGTGGCCATTTGCATGCCGCCGAAGTTTTGCACCCGGTAGGCAAACGGATCGTAGAATGCATCGACGTCGCCGATCAGAAACACATTACCGGGCGACACCCCTTCCTTGAGCCAGGTGGGCTTGGGCGCCTCCTGCTTCACTTCAGCCGGGAATTGGCCAACCGGCTTTTTGGTTTCCTCGGGCTTGGGTGCCGGCGGCGCTTCGCCGGGTTTGCCATTCGGGAAAGCGGTTTTGAAATTGCCGGTGAGGTGGGTGACCAGATCATAGGCTACGCCCTTGGCCTTGACCGAGGTGGCGAGGGACGGATCGAGGGCCGAGGCGCGCATGGAATCGACGAAGCCGGCCTGAAGTGAGGAGCGCACCAGGGTATTGACGGCAACGCCGACGCTGCCGGTTTGGGTAAAGGCACCCGGCAGCAACAGCATGATGGATTCCAGATCCTTGGTGATGATGTTGTCCTTCTGCGGCATCGCCTTCTGCGGCAACGTCAAAATCGCCACCGCGTCGGTGGGCGCACCATTGGGCGAGGTCCGCATCGCGGTGAGGTACGTCGGATCGGCCAGCACCTGGGTCGATTCAAAACTCATGCCCCAGGCACCCAGCAAGGTGGGCAGGGTGGAACTGGTGGGGGGGCCGCCGCCGCCGCCCATCATTGGATTGCCGCCGCCACCGCTGCGTTGCGCCGCCACCGAGAATGGGTCGAGGCAGGCCACCACGGTGCCACCGCCGAGCAGGTATTGGTCCACCGCAAATTCCGCCTCCGGGGTGATCCCGGCGGGATGAAACAACAGCAGCACATTGATTTCCTTGGGATCAATGGTCGTGGGCTTCATCCCGAGGTCCTTGACTTGGAAGGATTGCTTCAGCTGTTGATAGAAAACCCACGGCTGGGCGGGCCGCTGGCCGGGCATTTGGGCGGGAGTCCCGCCCAGTTCAAGCGCCGACATGATGCCGATAACCTTCTTGGATGAAGAGGACACCTCGGCAATGGCTTTGGAGAGTTGGTATTCCAACATCGTCTCGTCGTTGGGATCGAGGAAGGGAATGACGCTGGTGTGGTCCAGGCAGGAAATGGCGAGGCCGAAATACAGGTTCTGATCGTCCATGCGCTGGCCGGTGATGCCATCGAGATTGGCGGAGTCCTCCGCATCGGTGTCGGGCTGCGGATCGAGCTCGTCGATGCGCAGTTTACCCTTGGACAGTGAGCCGTACTCCTTGAGCAACTCGTCAACCCGCCGCATGTGCAGCTTGAGCGCCTCGGGCATGTAGGCGGTGCTGCGCGACGCGTAGTAACGGATCACCACCGGGGTGTCCAATTGCGAAACGATCGAGCGGGTGCCGTCCGAGAGGGTGTGGATTTTGTTCTGAGTGAAGTCCTGACCGCGGTTGCCGAACGGGGTGAGCGAGACCAGCCAGTTGGCGAGGATGGCGATGGCGACCAGGGCGCCGACGCCGAAGGCGGCGCGGGTGACGGGGTGGGTTGGTTTGTGGGCCATTGTGTTGTATCGTGAGGGCTGAGGGATGCGGATGGATTAGGAGCGCTTGGCCGAGAGGATGGCACTGGTGCCCAGCAGGGAAACCAGAATGATGGAACCGAACCAGACGAAGTCCTGCAAGCGGAACAGCCCCCGGTTCAACGAGGCAAAATGGTTCCAGACACCGAACGAGGTGGCCACTTCCACCACTTGGGACACCCCCTGGTGCCACCAGCGGACCAGCTGCGCCCAAGCCCCGGTGGCGGCCAGCACATCTGCGGCGGGCGGGGTCGCAAAACTGTCCAAGGCCCGGGCCACCGGGTCGTAGCCAATGACCACCGCCAGGAAACACACAAAGACCGACACGATGAGGCAAACCACCTGGTCGCGGGTGCATGCGGAAACGAGCATGGTCACCGCGACAAACGAGCAGCACACCAGGAAACTGCCGATGTAACCGGAGAGGATCACGCCGTTGTCGGGATCGCCGAGGTAGTTGACGGTGATGACGATGGGGAAGGTGCAGGCCAGGGCCACCAGCCAGACGGTGGCGGCGGCGAGGAACTTGCCGATGATGGCGCTGCGGGTCGAGAGGGGAAAGGTGCCGAGCAGTTCAATGGTGCCATTGCGTTGTTCGTCAGCCCACAGGCGCATGCCGACGGCCGGGGCCAGCAGCATGAAAATCCACGGGTGCCAGAAGAAAAACGACCACTCGAGGGACGCGTCGCCGGCCTTGATGAAGCTGCCGAAGGTGAAGGCGAGGCCCATCGAGAGCAGCAGGAAGATGACAATGATCGCGTAGGCGGTGGGCTGGGCGAAGTAGCTGCCGAGCTCGCGTTTGTAGATGGTTAGGGAGGACATGGACGATGGTGGATGGAAGAGGGGGTTCAGGGAGTGCGGAATCTGCGGTGGGGGCCGGTAACTGCGGCGGGTCGCGGCTCAGCGGGCGAATTCGGTGTCGCGCGAGGTGACGGTGCGGAACAGGTCGGTGAGCGAACCGCTGCCGGATTGGGCGATGAGTTGCGCCGGGGTGCCGTCGGCCACGATGACGCCGCGATCGACGATGACCGCGCGGGTGCAAGCGGCCTCGACCTCTTCGAGGATGTGGGTGGAGAACAGGATGGCCTTGGTTTGGCCAAGGCGTTTGATGAGCTGGCGGACTTCGTGCTTCTGGTTGGGATCCAGACCGTCGGTCGGCTCGTCAAGAATCAGCACTTCCGGATCATGCAACAGGGCCTGCGCCAGGCAGGTGCGGTGGCGGTACCCCTTGGAGAGGGTGTCGATGGACTGCGCGGCCACCGTGCCGAGCGAACAGGTTTCAATGGCCCGCTCGACCGCTGCCTTTTTGGCGCTGCCGGAGAGACCCCGAATGGCGGCGCAAAATCGCAGGAACCCGATGACGGTCATGTCCCGATAGAGCGGGGCCGACTCCGGCAGGTAGCCGATTTTGGTTTTGGCTTCGGCCGGATGATCGACGATGGAAATGCCACAGACCTTGGCATCGCCGGAGGTGGGGGGGAAAAACCCGGTGATCATCCGCATGGTGGTGGATTTTCCGGCACCGTTGGGCCCGAGGAAACCCAGAACCTCGCCTTTGTTCACCGCGAACGAAAGATGGTCCACGGCGGTTTTGGTCCCGAACTGTTTGGTTAGGCTATCAACTTCGATCATGAGAGGTAGGTGGAATGAAGGTGGAGTTTTCCTGTGACTCGGGTGGCTAGCGCTGCCGCAGCGACGACTTGTGTAAAATCATCAAATTTTTCGGCCTGACAAGCCAAATATGTTGGAAGCTATGTTAGATGGCCAATGGGCTACCTGCCTGTCGTTGCGTTGGCTGACAGGCGGGACGCGCTATCGGCCCTCACAGGCTGGATGCTTGTTCTGCTGCCAAAAGGGCTAAACGCGCCGTATTGGGCGGCCCCCCTGTCGTTAGTCGGCTTCCCGGCTTGGTAGGACAAGGTGGCGGCGGATCGGCGAGCTGCGGGATGCCGCAGCCACACGGATGACTTGCTGCGGGACGCAGCAACCACGGCCTGCCGCGAGACGCGGCAGCCACGCGTGGGCGCGCTCCACTTTACTTGAGCCGCCCGCAGGCCCATGCAGAGAGGACGGGCGGTCGCGGCGGGGGCGACTCTCTTGCGCGATCCATGGACTGGGGGCACCAGTGCCGCCCCGCTCCGGACGGCAACTACTTGGCCGGGGCTTGCGGGTCGGCATTTTCCGGCGTCCATGGGTGGAGGAAGTGGTGGTGGCCATGCCAATCCGGGAGGGCGTAGGCGGAAGCTGCGACGGCGGAGATATAGAGCAAGGGGACGATAAGGATGGACAGTCCGAAGGTGCCCAAGGCCATCAGCACCGAGATGAAGCCGGTGAGGATGTTGCCACCGACGAGCAAGCCGATGCCGCTGGCGTAATGGTGTTTGTAAAGGTGACCCAAGCCTGGCAGGACGCTGAGAATGGCGGCGATCCGGTTGCGGTCCGACGAATTTGAGACGGGGGTGTTTTCATCCATGGCATTACCTCCTTTAACCCAAGCAGGATGAGATGCCTGCGACACCATGGCAAGCGGAAAATTCGCTCGAACCGCGCAATTTTGCCCCCGCAACCTTCCTGCCATGGGCACGGTTTCGGGCTTGCGGAGGCATCCCCGGGCCGTAACATCCGCGCATGGTGACGCCGAGGAAGTCGTTCAAGCTGCCCACACATTTTGAGATCGAAGCGGAATTGCGCGAGCAAATCAGCAAGCGACCGGGGCACCAGCGCTGCGTGGAAGGGCGCGACGAATTGTTGCTGGTGCTCCATGAGGTCCCCCAAGCGGGTATTCCGGAACGCGATGCCCTGTTCTTTTGGAAACGCCACGGCGGGCGCTGGACCCAGCCGGGCGGTTCCGGCTTGAGCGAGCTGGGCGAGTTGCTCGAGCGCTATGAGCTGGCGATCGACTGCCACGAAGACAGCCTCGGCAAGGTGAACACGGCGGCGGCAGCAATTTACGGCGTGTTGCGCCACTCCGGGCCGCTGGCACGCAGCACCCGCAATCTGGCGCTGGCGCTGGAGCAGACGCTGGCAGCAGACATCGAGGACCGCGAGATCCGGGCCTACCGGGACCGGGCGCGGGAACTCGACCGGGCAGCCGAGTTGCTCAATGCGGATGCGCGGGTGGCCTTGGATTACTGCCAGGCGGCATGCTCCGAGCAGCAATCCCTCACAGCCGAACGCCTGCGTAAGAATGCCTTCCGGCTGAATCTGCTGGCCGGATTTTTCCTGCCGCTGATGGCCCTCGGCATCTTGTGCGGCATGAACGCTAAGCTTCCCTCAATAAGCGCACCTCTGTTAGCGGGGATTTTTTTGGGAGGCATCGCCACCGGAGCCGTGCTGCTGTGGGTCATCGGCCGCCAAACCTGCATGCATGCGGGTCGCAAGCCCAAGCCGGAGCAGTCCTGAGACCCCGCCACAGGCGAAATCAGCCGGTTTTGAGCGGCTTTCAACCGTCCGGCCCGACCCTGGAAAATTTTCTGTGTTGCGTAGCGACCGTCGGGCGGGAATGCTGCCGCGGATGAATTGCAAATCGTTGGAGGGAAAAGTCGGGGTCGTGTTTGGTGTTGCGAACAAGCGCAGCATCGCCTGGGCCATTGCGCAGGCCTGGGCGGATCAAGGAGTAAAGTTGATTTTCAACTACCAAGGGGACCGCGTGAAGGAGAACGTCGAGGAGCTCACCGCCACCTTCGGCGACGATGTGCCGATCTACCCCTGCGACGTCACCAGCGATGTGGAAATCGACGCGTTTTTCCAAAATGTCCGCACTCACACACCGCGGGTGGACCTGTTGCTGCACTCGGTGGCCTTTGCGCCGCGGGAGGCGCTGGAAGGCCGGTTTCTTGCGACCAGCCGGGAAGCGTACCGCATCGCGCATGACATTTCCGCGTACTCGCTCATTGCGCTGGCACAACGGGTGGAACCGCTGATGACCCACGGCGGCAGCATTGTGGCGATGAGCTACTACGGCGCCGAAAAGGTCATTCCGAAGTACAACATCATGGGCGTGGCCAAGGCCAGCCTGGAGGCGAGTACCCGCTATCTGGCCTGGGACATGGGCAAGAAAAACATCCGCGTCAATTGCATCAGCGCCGGGCCGGTGCAAACGCTCGCGGCGCGGGGGATTTCCGGCTTAAGCCAGATGATGAAGCAATACGAGGAGCGCGCGCCGCTCGGCCGTTCATGCAGCCTTGAGGAAATCGGTGCGACCGGGGTGTTCCTAGCCAGTGATGGCGCGGCCTCCATTTCCGGCCAAGTCCTCTACGTGGATGGCGGCTATCAAATCATGGGCATGTAACCCGCCGGCATTGCCGACCGCCCGCCCACCACGCCGATGCAATGGTACTACTCGAAGCATGGCACGCAGCTCGGCCCGGTCGAGCAGCCTGTGTTGCTCGCGAAAATCGCCACCGGCGAGGTAACTCCAGGCGACCTGGTGTGGAGGGATGGCTTGGCGGCCTGGGTGGCTTGCGGGCTACTCCACGAATTGCACGCGCAGGCCGGCGGTGGCCCGCCGCCACCGCCACCGCCACCGCCACCGCCGGGAGCCGCACCGGTATTCCCGTATGCGCCGCCGGCAGCAATGGAAGGGTCCGGCTCGTATGTGCCGCCACCCGCTTCCAACGGCAAGGCCACCGCATCGATGGTGCTGGGGATTATTTCAACGGTTTTCGCCACGGCTTTCGCCTTCTGGTGCTGCATCAGCCCCATCGTGGCCGTTCCCTGCGGCATCCTGGCCATCGTGTTCGGCAACCAAGTGAAGCAAGCGGCCACTCTCGATCCCTCGCTGCTCGGCGAGCTGGGAAAAGCCAAGGCCGGCATCATCACTGGCTGGATTGGGGTCGGCCTGAGCATCGCCATGACGGCGGGTGTCGCTGTGTTCATCGGGATTTTCGGAAGATTGCAATAGGGCCATGCGCGGGAGGGACACTCGAATGAAGGCGCGCGGCTTCCGGTGGGCGGTGGGCGGCACCCTGTTCGTCGCGGCGCTGACGCTGTGCCGGTGGTGGCTGCTGGCCCACCAGGCAGCCATCCAAGGCCTCTCCCCCGGCTGTTATTTCCGCCACCTGTCCGGCTGCTATTGTCCCGGCTGCGGTGG
The DNA here is from genome assembly GCA_903908495.1 of Akkermansiaceae bacterium. Classification (GTDB taxonomy): domain Bacteria; phylum Verrucomicrobiota; class Verrucomicrobiia; order Verrucomicrobiales; family Akkermansiaceae; genus Luteolibacter. The sequence goes on along the minus strand of CAIVSK010000190.1, from coordinate 6,653 downwards.
CACCAGGGCGTTTTTTGCGCTGTTGAAAGGCCAACTGGCCGTCTCCTGGCGGATGAATCCGCTGTTGCTCGCAGGCCTGGCCGCAGGCGGCGGTTTCGGGCTGAGCCATGGTTTGGAACGCCTCAGCCGTGGCCGGATCCGGCTGTTGCAGCACTTCCACATGACCCCGGCCGCCGGCTGTTGGCTCGGGGCGGCCCTCATCGCGTTCTGGATCCTGCGCAACCTCCCGTGGTGGCCTTGCACCCTGCTCGCGCCCGGTGGCGGCTGATCGATTGCGCTTGCGCCACGCTATTTTTCCGCGAAAAGGTCGACCGCGAGCTTGTCGTAGGTGTCGCGGTCCAGCAAGAACGGGTGGCTGTCCGAGGTCAGCCGGCCATAGTAGAATTGCGGCGGCGAGACACCCGCCACCGGGGCGAATTTCAGCTCGTGCTTGTCAACCCCGGTGATATCCCCCGACTCATTGACCCGCTTTTCCTCCACCATCAGAGTGAGCGCCGGAGTGGCCAGGGCGGCACCGGCCTCAGCATCATCCGGGGCCAGCCAGCGGCTGACCTCGAGCCCTTCCAACGCGCCTAATAACACCTTCGGACTGTCGGGATTGAGGGTGTCGCTGACATCCTTGCCGGCCATTTTCCCGTGCCACGTTTCATAATTGTCGTCGTAGCTCAACGTGAGGGGCGCTTGTTGCGGCATGCTGCGCTGGATGGTTTCCAAATCGAAGCGGGTCAGCGACCACAGCCGCGAGCTGCGCCACTCGTAGGGATGGATGGCGATGGCGGACAGCAACGATTTATCCACCCGCATGACGCTGGAGGTGCCGAGGCGGTTGACGAAGATGTTGCCGTGCTTGTCGAAACCGAAGCGCAGCGTGAGGGTGCGGCTGTCCTGTGCGATGAAACTGAGGGTGAGAATCGGCCGGGTCAATCCCCAGGGCGTGAAATCCGTGGCGGCATCCGACTCGAAGCCGATGGCCCGCTCGGTGGTCATCGCCTTGAGCAATTCAAACAGCCGCAACTCGTTGGCCTGGCGGTTGCTGCCATCAATCATGGTGGTCCACAGCTTGGGTCCTTCGCGCCTGATGACAATTTTCGCGCCGGTGGACGGCAGGATCGAGACGGCCTGCAGCGAGGCGATGTTCAGGTTGGTCAGGGTCGGGTCGCGCAGGTCGTTGACGGCGAGCGGCAAATCCGCCAACGACACCAGATCCAACTCGGGCTTGAGGGGCAGCCGGAAAACGGTGCCAGGCCGATCGCTCACCGTGGCACTGACGTCACGCGCGGCCGGGGTTTCCGGCGGGTGGATTTCCAACACGGTTTCCGCATCGGAGCCAAACAAAGTCAGGGCGATTTGCTTCGATCCGGCGGCAGCGTTGGCGGGCAGGCTGACCGCTGCATCATTGATGGCCACCGCCTGCATGTTGTGCAGCCCTTCAATGAGGGTCTTGATGGCTGCGGGATCGGTTCTGAGGTCCAGCGGCTTGACGATGTGCCAGGCATCCTTGGGCGCGTCGCGGCCAAGGGTCAACTCACCTTCGGCACTGCGAATGCGGATTTTACACAAGGCGGCGGGAAGGAAAAAAAACGGATGGTGATCGCGGAGAAATTTGAGGTTGTTCTTGAAAAGCGGACGGATGTCACCGGTGCAGGCAAACACGTGACTCTTGCGGTTCTTGTCCCACGGCTGGACAAACAATGTCGGCACGGACTCACCGGTGTCCGGGTCGGTGCCCAGCCACGGCGTGCGCCGCCCCAGGCGATACTTGGCCAGCGGACGCCCATCCGCCCCTTCCAAGCGGATATGGATCGCCTCTTCGCCCAGCCCGGTCTCCGCCAGATGGATTTCGCCGGTCGGCGCGAGATCCTCCACCCGCATGCCAAGCGTAAAACTGATGATGCCCACCGCCGCCCGCGGGTCCATCCGGTCTTGCCACGGCTGCGCCACCTGCCAGCCGTTGCCGGCTTTGATAAACTCCGCATCCTTCCCCTGGGCGGAAATTTGGATTTTCCGCACATCGGCCGGCGCGAAGGAAGTATAAAGCCGCTCCCCCGGAGGTGTGGGGGGCGCGCCAAACAGGGAACTGAGATTGCCATCCGATAGCCACCACCCGGCCAACCCGCAGGTGACCAGCGCGATGATGCTTAGCAAAAACGTGTAGGCAGGTGAGCGCATGGGCGTCAAGCACGGCGCGATGACCAGATAATCGCCCCGAGCAGGACGAAAAAGGCGGGCAGAAATAGCAGGTTCATGCGGTTGATGAAGGTCACCTGCGCCTCGAGAATCGGCAGTTTATAGGTGCCGAGGGAACGCGGGCCGATGCCCGCCAGCGATTCACGGCCAACCAGCCAGTTGACCGATGAGGCGAGAAAATCGAGGTTTTCCGCCCGTTGGTTCTCGGGTTTGAGGAAGTCGGTGTTGGAAACGACGATCATGCGCGCCGTTTGGCCGGCGAGCTTGTCATCGGTGGCCGCCCCGCGGGTCACGCTCGCGGCCAGAAACAACGGCGCGGCGTGGTCTTCTCCTTTGTTAAACACTTCGTTGCCAACCCCGAATTTCGTCTCACCCCAAAACCCGTCCGCCACCTGGAACAGGCCCCACGGGTAAATCTTGCGAGTGCCCAAATCATCGGCATTTTCCCGCACCTCCAACGACGAACTGGCACCTTCAAACACGCTCGTCTGGCCGGCCAGATCCTTCAAAAAATCAATGTTATAGGTGAACGTCCCGCGCGCGGCGGAGATGATGCGGTCCTTTTCCTTGGCGATGACCCGGTCGTGCTGCGGGGTGACGCCATTGGCGCGCAGGAACGCCCGCAGCTTCGGCAGCGTGTTGCCGGGCTCCAGCAACACCAACAGCGCCGCCCGAGGCTGGCTCCAGTAACGCTCCAAAACCCCCAATTCGTCATCCGTCAGATCGTATTTCGGTGCCACCAGGGCCACCCCTTCGGCGTCCGCCGGAATATCCTCCAGCCCCGCCAGGTTGATGCCCGTGAGCTCCGTGTTTTGAAAGCGCAGGGTGCTTTCCAGCGATTTCCACGGCGAATTCTCGCCATCGGCATCAATCTTGCTCTTGTCCGCTAGAAACAGCATCTTGCGCGGCCGCCCTTCGATGGCCTGCACCAACCCGGCAGTCAGCACATCCTCCCCCTGAAACCCGCTGGCCCGCCGCTGCCCCTGCTGATCGCTCGCGTGCAGCACCATATCATCAGCGAGAACAAGTTTCACTTTCGGATTGAGTTCATGGACGCCGGCTTTGGTGGTCACGGCGGCGCTCTCGTCGCTGCGCGCATCCATGATGATCATCGCCCGCTTCAGGCTCAGCTCGTAAGCCGCCATCACCTGTTGCGCGCGGTCCGGGCTCCGCAGCGCGTCGATGACCTCCAAGTTGATTTTCCCGTGCGAAAGCCGCGCATATTCCTCCGCCATCACCCGCACCCGCTCGTAAAACGGGTTCGAACGCTGCAATGCCATGATCCATTTCACCGGCTTGGCACGACTCGATAACGCGTCGGAATTCAGGTAGCGACTGGTCGCCGGGGACAGCGTGTAGTCATTGTCACGACTCAGGTCGGTGCGGGTGAAATGACGGGCGGTGAGGTAGTTGAGCGCGATGAGGGTCAGACCGACCAGCAGCACTTGCAACACCGACAACGCCCCGATGCCCCAGCGGTTGACGGGTCGCGCGGCTTTTTCCGCAGGGGGGGGAGTGACTTCAGACATGCGATGAAAAAATTGCGGTTTATTTGCGCCAACGGCGGAAATCCACCACCTGGTATGTCAAAAACAGCAGAAAAACGGTCACGCTCAGGTAGTAGACGACCGCTCGACTGTCAAGCAGGCCGCTGGCGAAGTAATGCAGGTGGCGTTGGGAGGAAATGTAGTGAAAAAACGCCGCTCCAACGAAGGACTCCCCCCAGATCACCGTCACGTAGCCGACAAAATACTGAATAACCAACAGGCCGATGGTGATGATGCCCGCAATGATCTGGCTGGAGGTCAGCGCCGAGGCCAAACAACCCACTGCGGTGAAGGCCGCCCCCATCAGCATCAGAATCGCAAAGGTTCCGCCCAGCGCCCCCCCGGTCCATGCCGGCGGCAGTCCCGTCACCCATTCGAACAACTTGAACTGGACCAGCGCCGGCAGCCATAGCACTCCATAAAAAACCATCGCCGCAAAATATTTCGACGCCACCACCTGCCACGTTCGCACCGGGGCCGTCAGCAGCGTTTCCAAAGTCCCGGCCCGCTCCTCCTCGGCAAACAACCGCATCGTGATCAACGGAAATATAAACAAAAAATAAAACCAAAACACCGGCGTGTGGAACGTCACGTAAATCAGACTGTCCTTCATCGGCGTGTCACGAAACCCTTTCATCGCCGTCGACAGCGATATCCCCTGCATCAACGTCACAAACGCCAGCACAACCCACCCAAAAGGCGCTAGATAAAACCCCTTGAGCTCTTTGAAAATCAGGATGCGGAACAATCTCATGTCGCTGTGGTGGCGCTTGGTACGCCATTTCCGCCCCCGAGCAAAGGCTAAATACATCCCAACGAGCGGAAAACCGCAGTACATAATATCTGTCATCATAGGATTGACAATCACGGCGAGCGCCAAACCTATTGTCATTAATATAATGACTGGCATTATAAAATCTCACCTCGGGATTTTTCAATGCTTGTTTTCCACCGCGAAAGAGCCGATGACTCTCCGCCGGGAGCGGGTGTTTTTCGTCCGACTGGCTACGCTCGACCATTCACCGATTCTTCAACTTTCATATGGAAACACCACCCTTCTCCGAACTCGGCCTTCCCGCCAGCCTGCTTGAGGCCATCGAAACCCTTGGCTACGAGCGCCCCTCACCGATCCAGGCCATGAGCATTCCGGCCGCTTTGAAAGGTCTGGATATTGTCGGATTGTCGGAAACCGGCTCTGGCAAAACCGCGGCTTTCGCCCTGCCGGCGCTTGCCCTGCTTGAGATTGATTCGCTGCATCCTCAAGTTTTGATCCTTTGCCCGACCCGCGAACTCGCGGTGCAGGTGTGCGAGGACGTGCACCGGCTCGGAGCCAAGCTCACTGGCCTGCATGCCACCCCGGTTTACGGCGGCGCCCCGATGGATCGTCAACTGCGCGCCCTGCGCTCCGGCGTCCATTTGATTGTCGGCACCCCCGGGCGCCTGCTGGACCATCTGCGGCGCGGTAGTTTCGATGCCTCCCGCATCAAGCTTGCGATTCTGGATGAAGCGGATCGCATGCTGGACATGGGATTCCGTGATGAAATGGACGAGTTATTGGGTGCTCTGCCAGCGGGCCGCCAAACCTTGTTTTTCTCAGCCACAATGAATCCGGGCGTCTCACGTCTGATTCAGCGCTTCGGAAAGACCCCTGAAATCATTGAGGTTCAGCAAAAATCCCGCACGGTCTCAACGGTTGACCAATCGTACTTCGAAGTCCGCCAGCGCTCCAAAGTGGAAGTGCTCTCCCGCATTCTCGACATGAGTCCGCCACGCCTGGCCCTCATTTTCTGCAATACCAAGCGCTCCGTGGACGAATGCACGGAAGACCTTGTCAACCGCGGTTATGCCGCCGACCGCCTGCACGGCGACATGACCCAGCAAATGCGCGAGCGGGTGCTCAAGCGCTTTCGCGAGGGCTCGGTGGAACTGCTGGTGGCCACCGACGTCGCCGCCCGCGGTCTGGACATCGACGAGATTGACATTGTTTTCAACTACGACCTTCCCACCGACCCCGAGGACTATGTCCACCGCATCGGGCGTACCGGTCGCGCCGGCCGCTCCGGCCGGGCGGTGAGTTTCGTTTACGGGCGGGAAATCTACCGCATTCAATCCATTGAGCGCTATACCCGTTCGGTGATTCGCCGCGAGCGCATTCCGTCCCAGGAACAGGTCGAGGGCCGGCGTGCCGACCTCATTTTCGATTCCTTGAAAGAGCGCCTCGAGAGTGGCAAATTCGACGCCTATCAGGACAACATCGACCGCCTGCTGGAACAAGGTCACACTCCGACGGACATCGCCGGTGCCCTGGTGACCTTGCTGCGTGAGGCGAGTGGCCGCGAAGGCTCCGCCATCGAGGAGGACCGCGAACCGGAACGCCGGGATCCGCGCGACATGAAGGGACCCAAGAAGACCAAGGATGGCAGCTTCCAGCGCGAAGTCGGCCCGGGCCCCCGCCCGGGTCGCCCCGCGCCGCGCGATGGCCAGAACTCCGAGCAAGGCATGGCAAGTTTGTTCCTCTCCTTGGGAAAAACCCATGGGGTCATGGCCAAGGAAATCGTCGGCATGCTGTACCGGGAGGTCGGCCTACCCGACGGATGCCTCGGGCGAATCACCTTGTTTCCAAAGCACTCCCTCGTCGATGTGCCCGAAGCCTTCGTCGATCAAGTGATTGATCGCACCCGCAACGCCCGCTTGCGCGGCCGCCCATTCCGCATCGACCGCGACCGCGGGCCGTCGGATCGCCCCTGAAAACGCCCGCTCACCCCGGACCACACCGGACGCCCACCAAGGCTTGGTCAACCCGCTTTGCGCAGGCCGCCGATGAGACAAATCATGGTTGGAGCCTTGTTGGAAGCTCAACATAATGCCAGTCATTATGTTGTTGACAAGTGCAAGATGCCCCCGGCTGCGGGTTTTTCG
>CAIVSK010000189.1 GCA_903908495.1 Akkermansiaceae bacterium | reverse complement strand
GGTGGACCACGGCAGCACCGAAACCATCGTCGTCACCATCCCCGCCCCCAACGGTGCGTCCAGCCTTTTCGCCCGTCTCAAGGTCGTCGCCACTCCGTGAGCCAGTGGTCCGCGCTGGCATTGTAGCGGCGGTCTGTGACCGTCGCCGGGCAGGCGCGGACCCATGGGCAGCGACGGCTCACAGAGCGCCGCTACAATGCGGCCCATGGCAGGGCGGTTGCCCTCAGCGGGCGGGGGGCGAGTGATGCGCCTTTGGCAACCTCGGGGGTGATCCAGGCATGTTTGCCACTGCTTGGATTGCCCGTCACCAGCGCCTCGATGCGGCGGATGACCTGCTTGGAAACAGCTTCCGGATCGACCCTGTAGCCACTGATCTCCGGCACCAGGTTATCGAGAAACGGGTCGTGGGCGAGGGTCACCAAGCTGACTTGAGCGGGCACGTGGATGCCCTTGGATGCCAGCCAGGTCAGCGCGGTGGCGACCTGGCGTGGGCGGGTGGTGATCACGGCCGTGGGGGGCTGGGTGAGTTTGAGGGCTCTGGAAAGGGCTTGGATGACGCCGTCGGTGCTGCCGTTTTCGGGCATCTCGATGAGGGTGAAATCCGCTTCGCCGAGTTCGCTGGCACCTTTGACGGCGGCTGCGATGCCGGGCAATGCATCGGGCGGAATGAGGATGCCGACGCGACGGTGACCGAGGCGCCAGAGTCTGGCGGCGGCATGGCGGGCGGTGGCCTGCCAGTCGACGTCCAGATGGGAGAGGCCGATATTGGCTTGCGGGTAACCACGGACGAGGCAGGGGATTTGCGATTTGGCGAACCAGCGTTGGATCTGGGTGCTCGATCGGAACAGGATCCAGGCGTTGCATGGCTCCTCGGCCATCAGCCGGGCCAGGCAGCGGGTAGGGTCTTTCTGCCCGTACCAACTCGGCGCGAACAGGTCGAGCGCCCCTCCCTTGGCTGCCAGCGCGCGCCGCAAGTGATCGACCTCGAAGAGCATCGGCTGTGACAATTGTTCGAGTCGCCGCGGTGACAGCATGCCGATGCGCAAGGCCCGCGTTGCGGGCTGGACCTGCGGCCCGGGGGCGAGCAGGATGCGGCGTTTGCAGCCACCCTCGGAGGGGCTGAGCACCGCCGTGCGTTCCAATTGTTGCAGCGCCAGGCGCACCGTGTCGCGGCCGACCTCGAGGGTTGCGGCGAGGCTGCGCTCGCCCGGCAGCACGGAGTGCCACTCGCCGTCTTCGATCCGCAAGCGGATCACGCGGGCACATTCGACCGCCAGATTTCCTCGTGCGGGCATCAACTCGGTTCGCATCGAGCCAATCTTCCGCCTGGCCCGCTTGAACGCAAGGTAAATCGGATGGAGCACATTCTAACTGGTTTGGATTAAAAACCAGGCAAATTCCCATCGCCACAGGCTGTGGTGGATGTAGGGTTGCGTCCGTTAACTTCATGTGTGGCTGGCTGTCTGGCCGTCCGCCGTGGCTTGTTTTTCCCGTCATGTCCGCGTCCATACTATGCCCGCTAGTCGTTGCCAGCCTGGCCATATCCGCCGGTGCCGGGGGCGAGGTTGTGGTGACGACCTTGCTGCCCGCAGTGCCGGATGTCCACGGCTTTGCGGGGAGTTTCGCTGGGCGCTTGGGCACACAGGTTGTGGCCGGCGGGGGTGCCAATTTCCCCGATGGAGTGATGCCATGGGATGGCGGGAAAAAAGTCTGGCACGACACGCTTTACGCGCTGGATCCGGAGTCACCCGCTGCGGCGTGGAAAGTCATCGGGCATCTGCCGCAGGCCAACGGCTACGGCGTCTCCCTGAGCGTCCGCGAGGGCATCGTCCTGATCGGTGGCAGTGACGCCACGCGGCATTTCCGCGAGGTCTGGCTGCTCACGCTGGCGGCCGACGGGCAAGCGCAATTCCGGCCGCTGCCGCCCCTAGCAACCGGCTTGGCGCAAATGAGTGGCGCGCTGGTCGGCCGTCGCATCCATCTGTGCGGCGGCATCGAGACTCCCGATGCCACCACGGCGACCAACGCCCACTGGATGCTCGATCTCGACGCGTCTGACAAGGGCTGGCAAGCGCTGCCCGCGCTGCCCGCAGCAGGACGCATGCTGGCGACGGCGGCTGCCGTGGATGGGGCGTTTTTCTGCTTGGCAGGTTGCTCGCTCGCCGCGGATGCAGCCGGCAAGCCGGTCCGCAGCTACTTGCGCGACGCCTGGAAGTTTTCCGCCGGTCGCTGGTTGCGACTGGCCGACTTGCCGCACCCCTTGGTGGCGGCCGCCTCGCCGGCGCCGGTGGCGGGGGCAGCGGTGTTTGTGGTGTCGGGCGATGACGGCAGTCAGGCTGGTCTAACATCACCGACGACCCACAGCGGGTTTTCCAAGGAGGTGTTGCGCTATGACACTGGCCGCGACACCTGGTCGGTGGCTGGGGAGCTCAGCGTTGCGCCGCCGGTGTGTGTGGCGGTGGTGCCGTGGCAGGGGGATTTCATTTTCTTCAATGGCGAGGTGAAGCCCGGGCTGCGGACCTCGCAGGTATTCCGCTTCACTCCTCCCGCGTCCAAGGCTGCCGCCCATGAATGAGTCAGGGTCAACGTGGCCGGGTTCGCAGGCTTGGTTCACCGTGGCCTTGTTGTGGCCTGTGGCGCTACTCAACTATCTGGATAGGCAGGTGCTCGCCACCTTGCAGGCGAGCATCGGGACGGACATTTCCGCCGTGCTCGACAGCCAGAACTTCGGCCGTCTGATGGGCGTTTTCCTGTGGATCTACGGCCTGATGAGTCCGGTCAGCGGCCTGATCGCCGATCGCTTCAACCGCAAGCACTTGATCGTCGCCAGCCTAGCCGTGTGGTCGGCCGTCACCCTGCTGATGGGCCTCGCCCACGATTTCCACCAACTCTACTGGATGCGGGCCCTGATGGGGGTCAGCGAGGCACTCTACATCCCCGCCGCCCTCGCTCTCATCGTCGATTCCCACCAAGGCCGCACCCGTTCGCTGGCTGTCGGCATTCACATGACCGGCCTGTATTGCGGGCAGGCGCTCGGTGGCTTCGGGGCGCTGGCGGCGGGCGAGTTATCGTGGCGCACCACCTTCCAATGGCTGGGCCTGTGCGGGGTGGCCTACAGCGTGGTGCTGGCGCTGTGCTTGCGGGAACGGCGGGTGGCAAACGTGGCGGCTGCGGGTTTTCTAACGGTGCTGGCGGGGATGCGCAAAAGTCTCGGGGCGTTGTTTTCCATCGCCGCCTTCGGGGTGATTTTATATTACTTTGCAGCGCCGAGCGCGCCGGGCTGGGTGATCAAGAACTGGCTGCCCACCCTGTTCGGGAAAATGAATCCGCAGACGGTGCGTGACCTGTTGCCGCTGGCCGCCGGGTTCAGCGATGCGGAGATTGTCAGCAAGGTGGCCAAGCCGCTGTCCACCATCGTCATCGCCGCCTCCGCCTTTTTCGGGGTCATTGGCGGCGGTCTGATTGCCGACCGCTGGGCGCAGCGCAATGTGCGCGGCCGCATCTACACCGGGGCGATCGGCCTGGCTCTAACCATTCCGGCGCTGTTGGCGCTCGGCTGCAGCCGGAGTCCCGCGGTGGCGCTGGCGGCGGCGGTGCTCTATGGTTGCGGGTTCGGGCTGTTTGATGCCAACAGCATGCCGGTGCTATGCCAATTCGTGCCGCCGCGCCTGCGTGCCGCCGGTTATGGTTTCATGAATCTCATCGGCGTTTGCGCCGGTGCCTTCGCCACCGAGGTGATGGGCAAACTGGATCACGCCGGCAAGCTCGCGCAAGGGATTGGCTGGCTGGCCGTGCCGGTCGCCATTGCCATCGCGCTGGTGCTGATGTTGCGCCCCACCACTCTCAATTGTCCGGATTTCTAACATTATGAAACTGCACGAACTCGTTGTTGCCACCCATTCCCCGTTTCATGCCGACGGCTCGCTGGCGGCGGAAATTGTCCCCATTCAGGCGGGTTTTCTCGCCACCAATGGCATTAAAACCGTGTTCATCACCGGTTCCACCGGTGAATCGCATTCCGTCACCTGCACGGAAAAGTTACTGCTGTATGACGCGTGGGCGGCGGCGGGCAGCGCCAGCGGGTTGAACGTGATTGCCCACGTCGGCAGCAACTGCCTGGAGGAATCCAAGATTCTGGCGCGGCGCGCCGATGAGTTGGGTTTCCGGGCCATCAGCGCGCTGGCTCCTTCCTACTATAAGCCTGGTAGTTTGGCCGCGCTCATCGAGTGCTGCGCGAGCATTGCCGCCGAGGCACCGCGCACGCCGTTTTATTACTATGACATTCCGGTGCTCACCGGGGTGACTCTGCCGATGGAGCGATTTCTGCTCGACGCCCCGGCGCGGATTCCGACGCTGGCCGGCATCAAATTCACCAACCCGGATCTGGTATCCTATCGGCGCAGCCTGGACGTCGCTGCCAACCGCTTTGACCTGCCTTGGGGCGTCGATGAAATGTTGCTCGCCGGCCTTGCCACCGGCGCGCGCGGCGGGGTCGGCTCCACCTATAACTGGGCACCCAGGCTTTACCTCGACCTCATTGCCGCCTTTAGCCGCGGCGATCTGGCAGAAGCGCGCCGCTTGCAGTCGGTTTCCATTGCCATGATCGATGCCATCGCCGCCACCGGGTTCCTCGGCACCGCCAAGGCACTGATGGCGCGCCTGGGCGTGCCGGTCGGCCCTGCCCGCCTGCCGCTGGGAAATCCGAGCGTGGCACAGGTGGATGCGTTGATGGAGCGATTGTTAGAGCTTGGCTTTGAGCAATGGGGTGCCAAGCCGCAACCTGCCAAACCGGGTGAACTCATTCATGCTTGACCATGCTCGCTCGATTCTATCACGACGAACTGTTCAGTGGCTGTCTGCCGTTCTGGTTTCCGCGTGGCGTGGATGCCGTGCACGGTGGCTTCCTGCATTGTCTGGACCGCGACGGCACTCTGGTGGATGATGATAAATCGGTGTGGGCCCAGGGCCGCATGAGTTGGATGTTGCTCACTCTCTATCAGGAATACGAGCGCCGTCCGGAGTGGCTCGCGTGGGCCGAAAGCGGTTTGCGCTTCCTCGAGGAAAAATGTGTGGATCCGGCGGATGGCCGGATGTTCTTCCAGGTAGGCCGCGACGGCACGCCGCTGCGCAAGCGCCGCTATGCCTTCAGCGAGAGTTTCGCCGCCATCGCTCACGCCGCGCATGCCGCCGCCACCGGCAACGCCGGATCGGCAGAGCGGGCGCGGCATTGGTTTGAGCGCTTCACCGACTGGCATTTCACGCCGGGCCGGATGCCGCCGAAGTTCACCGGGGTGCGGCCGCTGGAAGGCATAGGCAGCCGCATGATCACGCTGGTCACCGCGCAGGAGTTGCGCAAACACCTCGGTGAGGATTCGCTGCTCACTGCCTGGATCGACCGCTGCCTGGAGGACCTGCTGCGGCTCTTCGTCAAACCGGACCTGAAGGTGGTGATGGAATCGGTGGCGCCGGATGGCAGCCTCTCCGACCATTTTGACGGACGCCTGCTCAATCCCGGTCATGCCATCGAGGCCGCGTGGTTCGTCCTGGAAGAGGCCGCCCACCGCCAGGACTCACAACTCCAACAACTCGGCTGCAACATGCTTGACTGGATGTGGCAACGCGGCTGGGACACCCAACATGGCGGACTGTTCTACTTCCGCGATGTGCATGACAAGCCGGTGCAGGAGTATTGGCATGACATGAAATTCTGGTGGCCGCAGGACGAGGGGCTCATCGCCACGCTGATGGCCTACCAGATGACCGGAGATGCCAAATATCTCGGCTGGCACGAGGCGCTGCGCGAGTGGTCATTCCGCAGTTTCGGCGATCCCGAGCACGGCGAGTGGTTCGGCTACCTGCACCGCGATGGCTCACCGGCCAACACCCTCAAGGGATCGTTGTGGAAATCATTCTTCCATCATCCCCGCGCCCTGTGGCGCTGCCATCAACTCGCCAGCCAGGCCGGAATCTGAAATGTCTCACCGCTTTGTGACGTATCCCCAACAGCATGTATCATCCCATGAACCCATTCCCCCAACCCAATACTCCCAGCAAGTTCCTGGCTATAGCCGCCGCTCTAACTGGAGCGGCGCTCGCCGGATCGCCGGCCTTGGTGCCGCTGCCCGTCGCCGTCCAGCCGGGCACCGGCACGTTTGGCTTTAGCGCCGCCACCGCGATCCGCTGCGACGCCAGCCTGAGGGCCGATGCTGACCTGTTAGCCGCGGATTTGCAGGCCCGCAGCGGGGTGGCACCCAAGGTCGCGGCCGCCGGCAGCCAGGGCAACGGGGCCAACGAGATCCGTCTCGCCATCGATGCGGACTCCAAACTGGTGGCTGGCGGCTACAAGCTGGACGTCACTGCGGCCGGCGTGGTGGTGACCGGCAAGGACGCGGCCGGGGTGTATTACGGCACCCGCACGTTGTTGCAATTGCTGCCACCCATGGGGGCTGCGGCCTGGCGGGATGCGGCACCCGCGCCGGTTCCTGCGCTCGCCATCACCGACTACCCGCGCTTTGCCTGGCGCGGCATGATGCTCGACGTCGGGCGTCATTTCTATCCGCCCGAAGAGGTCAAGCGCCTGATCGATTGGATGGCCTTTCACAAGCTCAACGTGTTTCACTGGCACCTCACCGATGACCAGGGCTGGCGCATTGAGATCAGGAAATATCCGAAGCTGACGCAGGTGGGTGGCTGGCGGGATTCCTCGCCGCCCTACGGCAATCGCGACTCGGATGACGGCCAGCGCTATGGCGGGTTTTACACCCAGGCCCAGATCAAGGATGTGGTCGCATACGCTGCGGCACGTCACATCACCATCGTGCCGGAAATCGAGATGCCCGGCCACGCCGCCGCTGCCATCACCGCCTATCCGGAGTTGGGCAACGTGGATGTGCCCGGCTATGCGCCGAAAGTGATGACCCGCTGGGGCGTGCATCCCTATATCTTCGCGCCGACGGATGCGACGCTGCGGTTTTTGGAAGACGTGCTGGGCGAGGTGTGCGAATTGTTTCCATCAAAGTTCATTCACATCGGCGGCGACGAGGCCCCCAAAACCCAGTGGCAGCAATCCAAGGTGGCCCAGGACGTGATGCGCCGCGAGGGATTGAAGAATGCCGACGAACTGCAGAGTTGGTTCGTGCGCCGGATGGGCAAATTCCTCGAGTCAAAGGGCCGCCGCCTCATCGGTTGGGACGAAATCCAGGAAGGCGGCCTGTCCAAGACCGCGACGATGATGGTGTGGCGCGATGCCAAGTGGGCCAAGCACGCGCTGGCGCTCGGCAATGACGTGGTCATGGCCACCACCTCACACACATACTTCGATTACTATCAGGCGCCCGCCGCCACGGAATTGGCCAAGGGCAAGGAGTACGAGGCCATCGGCGGCTTGCTCCCACTCGAAAAAGTCTACTCGTACAACCCCACCTTCGTCGCCGATAACCCGGCCCAGGAAAAACAAATCCTCGGCACCCAGGCCCAATTGTGGACGGAGTATATCGGCGACATGAAAAAGGTGGAATACATGGCGTTCCCGCGCGTCGCCGCCCTCGCCGAAGTGGCATGGACCCCGCTGGCCGCCAAAAACTACGACGATTTTAGTCGACGTCTCGCCGGCGTCATGAAGCACTACGACGGCGGCCATCTCAATTATGCGAAACCCGTGCCCCCGCCGGTTAGGGCCACCAAGGATGGCTCGACGCTGGAAACTTCGCTAGGCTCGTACACCGACCACTGGCCCGAGTTGGCCTTTGATGGTCGCTCCGACACGTTCTTCTGGGCGGATCGCTCCCTGAAATCCGGCGACCACTTGACCTTGCACCTCAAGGCGGCTCTCGCCGCCGCCACCCCTGTTACCGTGATCACCGGAGGTCCCGCAAGCCAACATGGCGACGCGTTGGCGGCCGGCGTGTTAGAAATATCTGCCGACGGCGGCACTTGGCTCACTTTGGCCGAGTTTGCCGCCGGCAAAGCCAGCGGCAGTGCCCCGGCCGGTACCCGCCACCTGCGGCTGCGCGTCACCGCGCCACAGGAAAACTGGCTCATTGTCCACGAAATCTCCCTTGGTAATCCCCAAAGCTTATCGGAGCGGCGTTGACTACTTCACGCAGCGCAGGCGGATGAAATGCGGGCCGGTCCCGGGGGCTGGCGATGGATAGGTCGCGCGCAGGGTCTCGGGATCGGAGCCGGGGTTGAGCCGCTCCAGTGCGAGCTCGGACCAATTGGCCAGATCCGTGCCAACCTCGGCGTGATAGGTGACGTCGCTGAGCCAGGCCGGGCGCTGGAACGTGATGGTCAGCGAGGTGCCGCTGACCACGGTTAGCGGCTGCGCGGTGAAGCTGTATGGAAGCCCGCCCAGCGCGTATTCCGCCAGATTGGTCAGACCGTCGTGATCCGGGTCGGCGTCCGGGGCGGATTCGCCCGCGGTGATCTGGGCCGGCGTGAAGTTGGCACTGACCCACGAGTTGTAGCTGCGGGTCCCGGTCACGACCAGGTTCACTTGGCCGGCGGTGGCAGTGCTTACGCTGGCGGCGCAACCGGCGGGCAGGCTGCCGACCGCGAGCGTGTTGTTAGTCAGGGTGCCGGTGTAGGTGATGAGCGTGTAGGTGCCCGCGGTGAAGCCGGCGGCGGCTGTCACGTTGAGCGTGCCGTCGAGCGTTAGATTGCCGGCGACGGCCGTGCGGTCGGAGCTCGTGCCGAGGTCATAGTCGAGGGTGCTGGTGGAGGTGAGGGTGAGCCCGCCGCCGAGGGTCAGGGTCCCGGTGGTGACGCCGGGCGCGAGGGACCCATTGCAAGTCACCGCGCCGGCGATGCTGCCGGTGCCGCCGAGTGCCGCCCCGCTGGCGATGCTGGTGGCGGTGGCGGCGAGCGCTCCGGTGACGGATAGTTTTCCCGCAGTGAGGGTGGTGGCCCCGGTATAGGTGTTAGCGCCGGATAGGGTGAGGACCCCGGAGCCGAGCTTGGTGATCGAGGCGGTGCCGATGGAACCATTGGCAATGACGCCTGAGAAGCTGGTGGCGAGGTTTTTGGCTCCGATGTTGTAGGTCACCGTGCCCGCCGCTGTGTTGGTCTGGCCATAGATGAAACCGCCGCCGCTCAATGCGCCAAGGACCACGCCATTGGTGCCGCCCGCATTGCGGGTGTTGAGGGTGCCATCCACTTGGAATGTGGCGTTGGCACCGCCATTGCCATTCGGACCGGAGCTCGAGGAAAAACGCAGTTGGCTGCCGGCCGGAATGACCGCGGTGCCTCCAAAACCACCGAACTGGGCACTGCCCGAGACATTCATGCTGACGGGACCGGAGAGCGTCAGCACGCTGTCGGAAGCACCTGTGATCAAGCCACCGTAGGCGTTGGTTAGAGAAACCGAGGACAGCATGGCGGTGGTGGCGGGAGCGACCGCGATCGGGTTGTTAGGGAAATTCTTCCCGTCGCTGGATCCCATCTTGAAGGTGCCGCCGCCGCTGAGGGTGATGGCACCGGTACCCGCCGCCGCGCTGATGGCCGCAGCGCCGCTGCCGGTCTGGGTGATGGCCAGAGTGCCGCCGCTCACCGCCACGGCCCCGCTGAAGGTGTGAATTCCCGTGAGTGCAAGTGTGCCGCCACCCGCTTTGGCGAGCGTGGTGGTGCCCGTGATCACGCCGGCCCCGGCGAACGTATAGTTGCTAGATGAGTTCACAAGCGTGGTGGCAGGGCTGACATTGGCCGCTAGATTGATCGCGGAAGCGGCGTTGCCGGTATCGGTGAAGGCGACGGTGGCTCCTGAACCATAGCAAACATCAACTCCCGCAAGCTTCCAGTTGTAGGTGGTGGTGTTCCAAGTGGAATCCACCGCGCCGCTCCACGTGAGGGTCGGTGCCGCCGGTGTGACGCTCGTTTCCGCCGAGTTCACTCCAGTGCCACTGGTGTTGGTCGCGCTCAGGACATAGTAGTAAGTGACGCCGTTGGTCAGGCCGGTGTCGGTGTAGCTGGCCGCACCAACCCCGCTGGCGACGGTGGTGTAAGGCCCACCCGGAGAAGTGGAGCGCCGCACGTTGTAGGTGACGGTGCCGCTGGCGGTGCCCCAGCTCAGGAGCGCCTGCGCGTCCACTGCGATCCCGGTGACGGCGGTGGGCGCGGCCGGCAAGGCCAGTGTCTGCGGGGTGCCTTGGGTCACCTCGACGCAATCGAGGCTGTAGCCCGGAGACAGGTAGGGAGCGGTGTAGGTGTTGCCGCTGATCGGATACAGATAGAGGCTGTTGGTGCCTAGCACCAACGCGCTGGCAGGCACCGCGAAGGAGTAAGTGGTATTGTTGCCGCGATAGGTGCCCACCGTGAGCGTGCGGCTCGTCGGCTGGGTGGAGGCGCTCTGCAGGCCCGCTGTCCAGGCATTCACCCCGATGTTAGGCCGGCCGCCGGAGTAGCCGCAGGTGATGCCGACCCTGACGGTGCTGGCCGCGATCTGGTTGGCGGTTAGATTGAATTGAATCGTCTGGCTGCCCCCTGCTACGCCCTTCCATTGGTAGCACGGCATGCCGGTGGCGGCGGCGGATGTTCCCACGGTGTAGATTCCCGGGTTCCAGGCGCTCATGCGCACGTCGCTGGGGTGCATGGTGGTCACCTTGTCGGCGTTGAGAAATTCCGCCGGGGAGCCATCCCAGTTGCCGATGCGCCAGAGCGGGACCGTGCTGCTCGGATCGGCCGTGAGGGTGATCGGGGAGAGCGTCGTGGTGCCGCCCGCAGTGACCGTGACGCTGGCCCGATAGACGGCCAACTCGTTCTTGTAGATGCTCATCGTGTAAGTGCCGGGGAGCATGTCGGGCTTGGTAAACGCGCCATCGGCCGTGGTGGCGGACGTCCAGTGTTGGGCGGCGGCATTGGCAAAGCCGACGGTGTAGCTGTAGCTGGTGTCGCGGTTGGAGATGCCCGCGCAGGTGACGGTGCCGCGGGCGGCCGATGTGACAAAGCCGGTCAACCCCATGCTGGCGACCCACGTGGTGTCCAGTGTGGGCGGCGTGCCCGCTTGTCCGTCGGCCCCTGGTGCCACGCCGTTGGTGAAAACCAGGGTGTAGGGACCATTGAGGACATTGTAGCGGAATGCCTCGGTCTGTCCTTCGCCGTAGTTGAGGATTTCATAAAGTTCCTGCTGGTCGCCGCACTGATTGATCAAGCAACGAAAGAACGGCCCGCCGGAGTCGCCCTCATGGTTGCTGCGGACCATCCAGGCGGCGACGTTGCTGCCGGTGGCACCGGTGTAACTCCAATCCATCAGCCGATGGTTGGAGTAATGCTTGGCGCGGGTCTGGCCAATCAAGGCGGTGTACGGGCTCGCCGCGCTGTATGCAAACACGTCGCTGGCCTCGATGGTGCTGTCGGTTTTATAAATCTCGGAGGGCGTCGGCCCGTTGGGCAGCAGGGAGTTGGGAATGCGCACGATGAAGCGGACCAACCCGATGTCCGGCTCGTCGGTGAAATAGGTAGCCATGTAGATGTGGCTGTAGCCCCTCCGCGCCATGTAATAATGGGTGAGGGTGCCGCCACTGCTGCTGTTTACGACTGAGGAAACCGATATCTTGATAGAGTCGGTACCCACCATGGTGGCCGTGACTGTGGTGGTGGCGGTGCCCAGCCCGGAGTTGATTTGGGAACTTTTGAGGGCATACTGGTACTCGACGCCGTTGTATACCAACGAGGTGATGTCGCCGTTGGCTTGGTTGACCTTGAACACCAATCCGCCAGCCGTGTCCACCGTGTAGTACCCGCCGCTGCCGGTCAGGCCAAACGCGCCAAACGCGCTCGCCGGAGCCAACAGCCACAGTAGCAGCCCGAGCTGCCGCGGCATCGGCGAACGGACAAGATGCGCCCAGCCGACGAGAATCTTCCAGACGGCGATCATGCGGGTCGTGAAATTTGCATTGTGCATGAATGATCGACCCAAGCCGCAGTTCGGGACAGAGCGGAATATCTGCTGCTTGCTCTAACTAATCAACTACCCTAATCGGGGTAGGAGGCCCGCTTGCTTACCCAAGCAACCGCCTGCAAGAGGGGAACGGGCGGCCTGCCCGTTTTGCCGCCTCAGGCAGCCAAGCATAGCGGGGCTTCGCGTGCTGGTCAGGGTGTCGGCTTGGCGGGAGGTATGAGGTATTCATCCACCGCGCGGAAAGTGGTTCGGCCTTGGGCGTTGGTGAAGAAAAACACATAACTGCGCAGCAATTTGTCGATGGGCCAGCGGCTGGAGCTGATGAGTTTGTCGCCGCCGGGTTCGCGCGATGCGAAGGCGATGTCATAGTAGGTATCCTCGACCGCGCCGGTGGGGTGGGACTTGGCGGATTCGCCGGGATTAAGGAGCAGCGGGGTTTTGCCGAGTTTGCCGAGGACGGTTTTTTCGGAACGGTTGATGAAAAACACGTCGCCCGCCTTGAACGTGGGATCATCGGTGCGCACGATGATGGGGGTGTAGCCCGCGGGTTTGGCGACGACGAGCACGACCGCGAAGGACTTGCCGAGCTCGGGCAGCGTGATTGGGCAGAGGGTGATTTCCTTGTCGAGGGTTTTGAGAACCATCACGCGTGCGGTCGCCGCGATGGGGTCGGACAATTGGTTCACGGGGAGGTCGATCGCCGCGGATTTGGTCTTGTCGAAGGCCAGAAAAACCTTGCCGAGTTCGGCCGGGGCCTGTTCGGCGAGCAAGCGCACCTGGACGCCACCCTCGGCGGGCTTCGGAGTGGCTTTTCCCTGGGCGGCAAGTGGCAGGCACAGAGCGAGGAGGATGGCGGAAATGCGCAAGGACATGGGAAAGCGGGCGGCGGGGAAGGAAATGGGTGGGTTCAGGCTTCGGCGGAGTTTAGCCAGCGGAAGGAGACCATGTCAAAGCGGCGTCCGAAGGTTTTGTTGATCGGGCGGATCGAGGTGTATGGCGCTTCCGGAGCGTCCGTGGCATCGATGAACTCCGGTGCGCGCTCAACCACCGCCTCACACCAGGCGCGGGCAATGACCTTGCCGGTGGCATCGCTCGCTTCGCCGTAGGCGCGGATGAGGAATGAATCCGAGCGGGCGGAGAGAAGCGGCGCGATGGGCGTGAGGATATCCGCCTGCTTGACGATGCCGGGGCTGGCGGTCGACCTCGGCCCTTGCTCGGCCTCCGGAAACACGAAGCGGTTGCTGGTGGCGCGCGGCACAGCCCGCGATCCGGCCCGATAGGCCGCGTTGATCGGGTTGTCGACCGCGTCGAGCGCGCACTGGATGGCCCCGGCGCGGGCGAGTGGTTTGTCGGTGCCCACGCGGCGGTTGATGAAATCCGCCAGGCTCAGGAACGGGCCGCGCTTGCGGACTTCCTTGACGATGCCGCGCGCCAGGGTCTCGATCTCGGCATCGGATAGAGTGCGGCGGCCGACCCATTGCTCCGGATCCGCGGTGTCGACGCCGCCGCTGCCTTTGGCGATGAGGTCGCGGGGGGCCAGCAGGCCGGCCACGGGGGTGAGGGCATCGCCCTGCACGACGGACTCTCTGCCGTTGGCATCGCGGACGACGAGTGGTCGGCCCCTGCGCGAGCCCAGCAGGCTTTTCCAAGCTTCCACCGAGGTGGAGTTGACGTTGAACATGCCGTCCACGCGGATGTGGCTGGCCATCTCGGTGGTGGCGGTGGCTTTGGGGGTGGTGCCGGTGAACCATCCGGCGCTGAGTTTGGCAGCGGTCTGGCCACGCAACTCGGGGGTGTAGCGGACCATCGGCAACTTCGTCGTGCCGTTGAGAAAGTCCTCGGCCACGGCTTTTTGTGTGCGGGACTTGGTGAAGGTGCTCGCCGTCTGCGGCGTGATGCCGGAGAGAAACCAATCGTCCCAAAGCGCCTGGTTCGCCAGATACGAGTGATCGGCCAGCGGTCGTCCGCCGGCCAGAGTGCCTTCCGTGCGATCGCTCGCGACGGCCGGGCAGGCCGTGGAGTTGCCGATGGCGTGGGCGATTTGCGGCAACATCGGTTCGCGGGCGTTGAGGGTGGCGTAGCCATACTTCGCTTTCTGGATATCGAATCCGTTGGCAAAGCAATGCTGGAAGGCGGCCAGCGAGATGAGCGGTTCCCGCGGCACCGAATGGGTGCTGACAAAACTGCTGCCATCCGCCGCGGTCATCCCGCCACCATAGTACGAATCGCCCTTGGAACTCACTTCCAGGTTGCGGTTTTTCCAACTCGAGAGTGCCTCGACGGAAAACTCGTATGGCAGCAGGTCGCGCTCCTTTTCCGATAGATCGTAAAAATCCACATGCAGGGCCTTGGGGTTGAAGTGTTCGAGGCACTTGGTGCCCAGTGCCGAGCCGCTCTCGGTCTTGGCGTTGAACGAGAGCATCATGAACGGTTGCTTGGCCGTGCTCATGATGCTCACCGGCAGATCGCGGGTGTCCACTCCTGTTAGGGTTTTGAACAGACTCGCAAACCGGGTATCGTCGGCATACAAGCGCTCGCCCGAGGGCTTGGTGCCGGGATCGGACATGCCGCGGGTGTCCGTGGCTTTCAGCCGCCGGTTGCCAAAATCCCAGTCGATACTCATGTTGCCGATGCCCAGGCTGTTGGCGTCCCGGTCATTGCCGATGTAGTACTCGTTGTGGGTGATGGAAAAGTGGCGGGTATGGTTGGCACTGCCATTCAACGAGTGACCGTCGCTGGAGGTGGAGCCGGCGGTTAGATTGTTGGGCTTCGCCTGATAGTTGATCACATCGCCGGCATTCAGGTCGACGTAGTTGCCGGTGATGTCGCGCACCGGCACCGAGACGCCGCCACCGTAGTTGAAGCCGGCCTTGCCGACGAGCGCGTGATCGACCGGGTTGGTGCCCTTCACGAGGATGTTGCCGCTTTGTGACAGCTTGATGACTTCTCCCGGCTTGAAGACGAGTTGCTGGAGTTGACCGACCTCGAGGCTGAGGAAGTTGCCATCGCCGTTGCTGCCGTTGACGGCGGCGGAGAGGGAGGCGATGAGCGGGTATTTGCTCAGCGGGCCGCCTTTGATGCCGATGAATAGATCATAGGGGATCTGCCAAAACTTCACCGAGAAAAACGCGGTGGTGGGAACGACGACGGGCACGTCGAGCGGATTCCAGAAGGTGAGGATCGGGTCGGCCACCAGATAGAGGCGGTTGACCGGAACATTGTTAACCAAAACGCTGCGGGTCTCAAACGACAACACCGTCTGATAACTGATGATGACGGGCTGCTTGAAATAGAAAAAATCGTCGTTCTGGCACTCGGCCGCGGTGTTGGCGACGCTGAGGTAGGGGGTGTCCGAGCCGAGCGTGCCGCCGGTGGTGAAGGTGGCGGAGCCACCGCTGTGCAACGCCAGGGCGTTGCCGGGGGCGCTGAGATGATAGTAGGTCCACAATTCCCGGAGTTGGATCCCGGGTTCTCCGCCGACGGTGTAGAGCGGGGTGGCGGGCACGCTCGAGGAGGCACACTCGAGTTGCATCGAGAGGTCCTTGCGGAAGCCGCCGCCGCGCACGTTCGTCAGCAATCCGCGGCTGCGGGCGGTGAAATCGTGGAACAGGCCGCGGATGTTAGATGGGGAGTCCGCCAGCAGCCCGGAGTTTTGCCAGCTGACCACCTTTTCCAGTCGCGGGTCGGTGGGTGGCACTGCGGCGAATGGCTTGGTGCCTGCGCTGAGTGCTGCTTTGATGTTGGGCGAGGGGGCGGCCTGTTGGTCGGCGCGCACATCGGCGATGGCGCTTGGCAGGACCTTGGCGGGAGTGATCAGGGCTTTGGTGCCCAGGTCGCTGACCCACCAGGCGAAGTGATTGCGCCTGCCGTTGGCGGCGGTCTGGGTGATCAAGGGCACGCGGACCGGATCCCCGGCGGGACCCACACTGTTGGCCGTGACGATTTCCACCGAGTCGCCGCTCACCGCGCTGGCGGCATACGCTTTCGTGCTGATGCGGCTGGCCTCGCCGGAGACGAACCATTGCAGGAATTCGGGCTTGGGCCGTGCCGCAGACGGCAGTCCCGCCGGCCAGGATCGGTAGGCACCGAGCCACTGGCGCTGGGGCTGCGGAGTGGTGGACACCGTCGGATCCGCGGCGGTGATTTGGTCGGCGGTGGCAGACACGCGGGTGTCCGGGCCGAGTTGTTTTTGCAAATCGCCGATGGCCAAGATCAAGGCCAGGCGGGCATTGGCACGCGCCACTTGGGCGGCATCCCCAGTGGCTGAGGAGCGCAGGCTGATGCTGGAAAGCGTCAACAGGCCGACCGCGATCAAGGTGAGTAAAACCATCAGCGCAAGGGTGATGACCAAGGCGAATCCGTGTGGCCCCGGTTTGGAAACACACGGCTTCTCGGGCTGTGCAGCCTTCGGGTTTGAGGGGGTCATGCAGGAAGACGCGGGGTTTTGACAAGATAATGATATATCTCCTGACGCGCAAAAATAGCCATCCGGCCCGCCTTGCCAAGGATTTTTGTACTGACTGCTAGAAAAATTGCTTTTGGTGATGGTGGCCGTAACAATGCCCGAGCCGTGCAAAGGACAAGGTGGGGGCCGCTTGGCGGCAGCCTCGTATGCGTGGCATTTGCGGGGGGGGGGCGGAGCGGCGGACTCTGATCCGCCGTGGCCCATGGTGAGCCAATATGGGGGGTGGCTCACCGCTTCCCATTGACCCATCATGGTCTGGGGCGATTCCGGAGATCGCCCCTCCTGGCATCTTGCCGTTGCGCGTTGGCATGGGGACAGGGGTATACCCCCACCGGAATCCGTTAGCATTGCCGCTCCCCGGGGGCGTTCGGCCGCGTTCGCGGCGATCTGGGAAAATGACTACAGCGCTCTTGTGCGGACTTCCTCCTTGATCGCGGCGATGAACTCCGGCAGCGGCTTGTTGGTTAGATCCTCGTTGTCGCGGTGGCGGATCGAGACGGTGCCATCCTCGACCTCGCGCGCACCGATGACCAACATGTAGGGGACCCGGTCGAGGCGGGCGAGGCGGATTTTCGCGCCGATCTTGTCGTTGCTGCGGTCCACGCTGACGCGGATGCCGGCGTCGGCGAGTTGGGCGGCGGTGGCTTCGGCGCTTTCGAGGGTTTTTTCCGAGATGGGGATGACGCGCACCTGTTCGGGGGCGAGCCAGGTCGGGAATTTGCCTTCGAAGTGCTCGATGAGCAGGCCGGTGAAGCGTTCCAACGAACCGAACGGCGCGCGGTGGATCATCACCGGACGATGGGTCTGGTTGTCGGCACCCACATACGTCAGATCAAAGCGCACGGGCAGGTTGTAATCGACCTGGACGGTGCCGAGTTGCCACTCGCGGCCGATGATGTCCTTGACCACAAAGTCGATCTTGGGTCCGTAGAAGGCGGCTTCGCCGGGCTCTTCGGTGTATTCGACGCCGAGGGTTTGCACGGCGGCGCGCAGGGCGGCCTCGGCCTTGTCCCAGTTGTCGGCGTCGCCGACGTATTTGTCCGAGTCCGGATCGCGCAGCGACAGGCGGACCCGGTAGTCATGCATGCCGAGGGTGCCGAGAACTTTTTTCACCAGATCGAGGCAGCCGGCCACTTCGGCGGCCACTTGGTCGGGCGTGCAGAACAAATGGGCGTCGTCCTGGGTGAAGCCGCGCACGCGGGTCATTCCGCCGAGTTCGCCGGATTGCTCCCAGCGATAGACGGTGCCGAACTCGGCCAGGCGCACCGGCAAATCGCGGTACGAATGCGGGTCGCTGGCATAGATTTTGATGTGATGCGGGCAATTCATCGGCTTGAGGAGGTAGCCCTCGAAGGCGCCGCTGGCCAGGCCGTTGAGCAATTCGCCGCAGGTGGCGTTTTCATCGGCGAGGCGTTCGAGCACATCGCGCTCGGCGATGGGCGGGTACTGGCTTTCCTGATAGTATGGGAAATGGCCGGAGGTGCGGTAGAGGTCGAGCTTGCCGATATGCGGGGTGAAAACCTGTGAGTACCCCTGTTTATCGAGGTGTTCGGTGATGAATTCCTGCAGCGCGCGGCGCACCAGCGCCCCTTTGGGTTTCCACAAAATGAGTCCCTGGCCGACGGCTTCATCGATGTGGAACAACCCGAGTTCCTTGCCGAGTCGGCGGTGGTCGCGCTTCTTCGCTTCCTCGAGGCGGGTCAGGTGGTCCTGCAGCTCGGTGGAGTTCTTGAAACAAGTGCCGTAGAGCCGTTGCAGCGATTCGCGCTCCTTGTCGCCCTTGTAGTAGGAACTGGCGATGCTCATCAGCTTGAACGCTTTGCAATTGCCGGTGCGGCCGACGTGCGGCCCGGCGCAGAGGTCCCAGAAGTCGCCGTTCTTGAAGATCGAGATTTCCTCATCCTCGGGGATGGAGGCGAGCAGATCCAGCTTGAAGATGCTCGCCACGGGACGCTCCGCCACCGCCCCGAGCCGCCCGGTCCTGGCCAGTTCGAGGGCATCATCGCGCGAAATGGTGACCCGCTCAAAGGTATCGTTGTCTTTGACCACCCGCTTCATTTCCTCTTCGATGCGGGCAAAATCGTCCGGCGTGATGTGGTGGGCGAGGTCCATGTCGTAGTAAAACCCGTTCTCCACCGGCGGGCCGGCGGCGAGTTGGACGTCCGGCCACAGGCGGCAGATGGCGGTGGCCATGACGTGGGCACAGGAATGGCGGAGCCGTTCCAGATCCGTCATCTGTTGGCGTTCATCGAGGGTCTTGCGTTCGTTCATGGCAGTGCTGGAAGTGATTGGTTACGGGGCAGATACGGAAATTGAGGCGGATGGACGGCGGAATGAAATCATGGAACGTCCTCAGGTGTCTGGCAGCCCGCCGCGGAGATTAAGTGGGAGATGGCGGCTTGGTCAACTGTGGACGCGAGTGCATTGCGAGCTTGAGACAGGTGGCGTGGCTGCATGCACCCAGCCCACGTCCCTCTAATTTGATACTTCGCAACCGGCGAGGTTTCGGTTGCTTTGGGCGTATAGGTCGGCTTCGCCGCTCCCCGCCATTCACCGGTCGAGCAGGGCGAACTTGAGCTCGGCTTCGGAGACGGTTTCGCCGTTGACCAGGCAGCGGCAGCGGGTCTGGCCGATGGACCCGCGCATCTTGACGATGTCGCTTTCGATGACCAAGGTGTCGCCGGGCAGCACCGGGCGGCGCCACTTGACGTTGTCGGCACTCATGAAATAGCCGATTTTTCCGGTGTTTTCCGGTTTGCGCAGCATCAGCACCGAGGAGACCTGGGCCATCGCTTCAAGTTGCAGCACCCCCGGCATGATCGGGTGGCCGGGGAAGTGGCCGACAAAGTAGGGCTCATTGATGGTGACGTTTTTGACGCCGGTGCATTTGGTATCGCCCTCGAAGCCGACGATGCGGTCGACCATGAGGAACGGGTAGCGGTGGGGAAGGATTTTGAGTACTTCGTGAATGTCCATCACACTCTCGCCGCTGGGAATGGCGATGGGGGCGGGGACCATCGAGCGCATCCGCGAATACTCCGCCTTGAGCTTGGCCGCCATCTTGGTGTTAGGTCCGTGGCCGGGCTTGATGGCAATGACGTGGCCGAGGATGCGCACACCCGAGAGCATCAGGTCGCCGATGAGGTCCAGCGCCTTGTGACGGGCGAATTCGTTGGTGAAGCGCAGCGCCTCCTTGGACATGACTTCGTTGTCGCGGATGACGATGGCGCTTTCCAGCGAGCCGCCCTTGATGAGGCCCTTGTCTAACAACGGCTTGACATCCTCGTAATAGACGAACGTGCGGGCGGCGCAGATTTCCTTTTCATAGGTGGCGGGAGTGACTTCGGTGGTGAAATACTGGGTGAAGCGGCCTTGCGGGCCGACGTTGGTGACCGACACCCGGAACGTTTTGCTGGGGACGATGGTGATGAGGGTGCCGTCGCCGGTTTCCAGATGCATCGGCTCACGGACTTCCCACACCTTGCGGAAGGCGGTCTGGGCGACGGTGCCCGCCTGTTTGATCAACTCCACGAACGGCCGCGACGAGCCATCGCCGATGGGCGGTTCGTTGGCGTTCATTTCGATGAGGGCATTGTCGATGCCCATGCCGGTGAGGGCGGAAATGACGTGCTCGACGGTGTGAACCTTGACGGAACCTTCCGCCAGGGTGGTGGCGCGCTCGACAGTCTGGACTTTTTCCACATCCGCGCTGATGAACGGCTGGTCGGGCAGATCGACCCGCCGGAACTTCAGGCCGTGGCCCTCCGGCGCGGGACTGAGGGAGAGCGTCACCTTCTCTCCGGTGTGGAGCGAAGTGCCTTCGAGAGTGGCCGTGCTGGCGAGAGTATGCTGAACTGCGTGGGACATGTGGCCCGCAGTATCCGGGCGAACGAGCGAAGATTCAAGCCGCAATCGGCGCAAAACTCCCGGTTTCCCCTGCACGCCTCACAGCTTGGCGATGACTTCCTCGATGCGCTTTTCGGAGACTTTGCCCGCGCAGCGGACGTCCGGCGCGAACAGGGAAACCCGGTATTCTTCCAACAACCAGCCCGCCTCCCACAGCCGCACGTCGTCGGGGGCGGCGGTCCAGCGCCGGAACCACGGCAGCCACAGCCGCCGCAGCCGCTCCATTTTTTCCAAATCCTTGACGAGCGGCAACGAGGCGAGCCGGCCCAGCCGCGAGCGGATCGCCTGCAAGCGCCGCGGGTAGTCGCGGAGCCGCCCGAACCCCGCCCGCCACGCGAAGTGCCCGCGCAACAACCACGCAAGTTGCTCCTCGAGGTCTTCCGCCACCGGCCCGAGGTTGCGGTCCTTGCGCTGCGCCAGAATCCACGCCCGCACCTCCGGTAATATCTCCACCGCCCCGTCGAGGCTCTTGCCCACCACCGCGGCCGCCTCGTGCCAGCGGCCCCGCGCCCGCTCGGTGAGCTCGCGGAACGCGTCGGGCGAACGCGGGAACACCCCGCCCGCCGCGCCTTCCGCGGCCAGCAATATCAATTCGTCCAGCGCGGTGCCGCCCGGCCCGAGCCGCGGCAGTTCGATCCTGGCCATCACGCCCAAGGGGAATTTTTTGCGCAGGTAGGCGACTTGTTCGGGGTGGGCGAGCCACAGCAGGCGCGCGCCGCCGCCGCGATGGCTATCCGCCGCAGCCTCGGCGCAGGTGAACGCCCGCACGCCGACGGTTTTTCCATCATCCACCAGGGCCGGGTAGGCCGCGCCGCCCGGTGTTTCGACCCGCTCCGGCAGCACCTCGCCATCCCAGGTGCTCATTCCGCGGCGTGCCACATCCGCGTTGGCCACCGCCTCGAAGCGCACTCGCATCCGGTCGGATAATTGCAGCTTGAGGACCGCCACGTCCTCGCCCATGGCCAGTTCTTCGCCCTCGTCATCGCAAACCCACACCTTGGTCACCAGTTCCGGCGGCAGTTTGCTGCAATCAAATTCGCCGGGATCCACCCGAGCCCCGCTCCGTTCGCGGGCATAATCGCACAGCGCCCGGGTGATCGACACGTCTTTGGGCGCATCACTCCATAACTCAGCAAACCCGTCCGCCACGCTCGCAATCGGCTGGCAAATCCGCCGCAAATCCTTCGGCAGCGAACGCAGTAAAATCTCCGCCCGCTCGCGCAAATCCCCATCCACACCCCAGCCCGGCAGCCAGTCCGGCAGCTTCGGCAATTGGTCGACGTGCACGCCCAGCGACACCCCGTCATCGCGCTCGCCGGCCGCCGCATGGTAATACAGCGCGTATTCCTCGCCCTCGTGGCGCAGCGCATCCGGAAACCGGTCCAGGCCCAGATCCGTCAGATCCTCGTCCATCACATCCGCTACATCCAGCATCACGATAGACTCGTTTTTTTCAAGCCACTTGTGAAAAGCCGCCGCGGTGTTGATGTCCGCCGGCACCCGCTCCTCGAAAAACCTTAGCACCGCCTCATCGCTCCACAACCCGCCGGGCCGCCGCAACTTTTGTTCGATCAACTCCAGATCCTCCTTCATCTCCTTCATCCGCTCCAAGAACTGGCATTGCCGCCGCAGTCCGCCGCCCATCACCCCTTCCCGCAGGAAAATCGCGTGCGCCGCCTTCGGGTCCACCCGCCCGTAATGCACCCGCCGACCCGTCACCACCGGCAGGCCGCCACACAGCACCGTCTGTTTGCCGTACACCGCGCCTTGCGCCTCATCCCAGTGCGCCTCGCCGAATTTGCTCGTGCACAAGTGCGGGGCCACCTGCTCGACCCATTCCGGCTCGATGCGCGCCACCCGCCGCGCCCACAAGCGCGAGGTTTCCACCAGTTCCATCCCCAACACCCACTCCCAGCGCTTGCCCGCCCCGAACAGGCCCGAGCCCGGAAAAATCGCGAAAAACCCGCCCGCCCCGCTGCGATACGTCTTGTTTTCCCGGTCCCACAGCCCGAACTGGCGCGGCACGCCGGCCAGCAGCGCCCGGTGGATGTTGGCATACGGTGCCCACGAGCCGGTCTCCGTGGCCAGCTTGCCGATCTTGATCCGCCACTCGCTTTCCAGCAAATCGGCGAGTTCGTCGTGCACGTTCGCCCATTCCATGACCCGCCGCGCGTTGAGAAATGCCGGCCCCGAAAACTTGCGCAACGCATTGCGCTGCCATCCGCCCCGGTTGTCGCGGAACTTCGACACGTCCTTCCACAGCCGCAATATCCCCATGAAATCGCTGTCGATGTCTTTCCAGCGCTCGTGCGCCGTGTCCGCCTCACGCAGCTTTTCCGCCGGCCGTTCCTTCGGGTCGTTGGACTCCAAAATCGCCACCATCGGCAACACCTCCGCCAGACAGTTCTCCTTGCGCGCCTCCAACAACATCCGGCCCAGCCGCGGATCCACCGGCAGCCGCGCCATTTGACGCCCGTAATCGGTCAGCTCGCGCACCTTGTCCAGCGCGCCGACCTCCCGCAGCGTCCGGTACCCCTCCGCCACCGCCTTCGGGTTGGGCGGATCGAGAAACGGAAATTCCTCGATGTCCGGCAAATTCAGCGATTTCATCCGTAAAATCACCCCCGCCAGCGAACTGCGCCGAATCTCCGGATCCGTGAATTCCGGCCGCTCCAACAGCTCTTCCGCCTCGTACAAGCGCACGCACACCCCGTCACGCACCCGCCCGCAGCGGCCCTTGCGCTGGCGCGCGCTCGCCTGGCTCACCGGCTCGATTTGCAGCCGTTGCACGCCCCGCGCCGGGCTCCACCGGTTCACCCGTGCCACCCCGGAGTCCACCACGCAGGCGATCCGCGGGATCGTCAGCGACGTCTCCGCCACGTTCGTCGCCAAAATCAACCGCCGCTTGGGTCCCGGCTGAAACACCCGCTGTTGGTCGGCAAGCCCCAGCCGCGCAAACAACGACAGCACCTCTGTCCCCCTATAGCGCCGACCGTCCAAAACCTCCGCGCATTCTCGGATCTCCCGCTCGCCCGGCAAAAAGACCAGCACGTCCCCATTCGGCTCAATCTCGCCCAACCAGTCCACCGCCCGCGCCACCTGCTGCGGCAGGTCCTCGTCCTCCATCGGCGGTAGGAAAAACTCCGCCACCGGAAACAGGCGACCCGGCGCCTCAATCACCGGCGCCGGCACCCCGTCCACACTGAAAAATTCCGCAAACGCCCCAGCATCCATCGTCGCCGACGATATCACCAATTTCAAATCCTTACGCTTGACCAACAAGCGTTTCAAATAACCGATTAAAAAGTCGATATTAAGCGATCGTTCATGCGCCTCATCGAGGATCAGAGCCGCGTACTGCTTAAGATTGCGGTCGCCCTGGGTTTCTGCCAGCAGGATCCCGTCGGTCATGAACTTGATGCGGGTGTCGCGGCTGAGGCGTTCCTCGAAGCGCACCTGGTAGCCGACGAAGCTCCCCAGCGGCACCGCCAATTCCTCCGCCACCCGGCGCGCCACACTGGCTGCGGCGATGCGTCGCGGCTGGGTGCAGCCAACGCGTCCGCCCTGTTCGCCGAGCACCTCCGCCACCATTTTTGGCAGTTGGGTCGTCTTGCCCGAGCCGGTCTCGCTGACCACCACGACCACCTGGTGGCCAGCCACGGCGGCAAGAATCTGCTCCCGGTGTTCCACCACCGGCAGGTCTTTCGGGTAATTCCATTGCATCAATCCATCCGCCATCGCGCCCCGCAAGTAACCCGCATGGCCCAATCCCACAAGCCCGGATCGTCGTCGTCCCCGCGGATCACCACCACCCACAGCGTCGGCCCGGACATCGATCCGCAGAAAACTTCCCCCCGGGCGGCCCGCCCAATACGGTTAGTTCGGCGCTCTCTGCGCGGAAAACAGGCGTCCCGCCTGTGATGGAAGACAGCGCGTCAAGACCTTTGCCGCACAGCGCGAACTTTCTCTGGCCGAGGTCACGCGCCGTGGACTGGAGTTGTTTCTTGACCGATTTCCAAGCAGCGAGCCGCAACCCGGCGCTTGGCAGCTTCCTTGCGTCGATGGGGGCGGCATCAAGGTCCCGTTGGACACCCTTCGGGGCATTGTGGCGGATGACGAAACCAAGCGCAGCCTATGATTGGTGAGCCACCTCGAAACCTGGCATAGGCTAGGAGGCACTCCGTTCCGGCACTTCCAATCGCGGTTTTCGGCACAATCCATCGTCTATTCCGGGAAATCGGGGCATCCCCTTGCAACCATTCCGAAAGTGGTTACGGTCGAAGAGTGATCGCCAGTTTCGCCGATAAGGAAACACAGAAAGTCTTTCGCCAGGAGTTCAGCAAAAAACTCCCGCGCGAGATCCAGCCTCTGGCATATCGCAAGCTGCTGGTTGTCGATGCCCTCACCGCCATCTTGGAATTGTGGAAGATCCCCGGCCAAAAGGCGGAGAAACTCGGCGGCAATCGCGTCGGCCAATGGAGCATCCGCATCAATGCACAATGGCGCGTTTGTTTCCTCTGGAACGAAACACCTCCCGAGGCCAGCGCGGTCGAAATCACTGACTACCATTAGCCAATCGATCATCCCGGTCAGACCCCAGCCCAGCAACCAACTCCCTATCCATGAAATCGAAATCCACCTCTACCCGCAAATCCACAGCCCCGGATCGCATCCCCAGCGTCCACCCTGGCAAGATCCTGCTCCATGAATTCCTCGAACCCGCGAGCATCAGCCAGTATCGGCTCGCTCAAGCCACCGGCATTCCCGCCAGTCGCATCAGTGACCTTGTGCATGGTCGCCGCAGCGTGACTCCCGACAGCGCCATCCGTCTGAGTAAAGCTCTTGGTGTTAGCACCGAGTTCTGGCTCAACCTCCAGCACGGCTTCGACGTACGCGAGGCCCGCCACGCCAACGCAGCCCAATACGCCGCCATCCCCCTGCTCACCAACCCGGTCGCCCAACACTCTGTCGGGATTGGAGGGTCATGCTGTGGGACGGCCTGAGCAAGGGCACCCTCAACAACGTCCTCAACCTGCTCGAACGCGGCAAAAAAGTCGTGGTCTATTTCAACCCGTCTCTGGTTTGTTCTTGGGTGGAACGGGGTGCCAGGTGTGGGCGGCCCGCCCAATACGGTTAGTTCGGCGCTCGCATTACTCATCGGATGCCATGTGGCTCAATCGCTGTTTCCCAATCCTCTGAGCCTCAAGGTTTTTCAGGAGGAGGGGAGGACCACTCCGTGCCCTTGACGCGGGGTGCGGGCAGGGATGGCAGGACCTCGCCCGTCTGATCTTTCTGCAGCCGCTCCAGGGTCTTGCGCCAGGCGGGGGATTGCCCGGGATCGACCGCTGGCGGCTCGCTTTTGAGCTCCGGGACGGGTAGCCCGGTGACCTTGGACTTCACTAGCAATTCACCGAAGACAATTCGCTCCTGCTGCATGAAGCCACTCCAATCAACCGTCTTCAAGAGGGCGGATCCCGCCTCGGTCTCGCCTGCCAGGACCCGGGCGCATCCTTCAAGCGCCGTTGTCATCATCGGATTCACCGCCTTGCTACCCGCAAATTTGGGCAGCAGGGCCAATGCGTCGGCCGCCCGGCCGTCGAGGAGTTCGGCAAACATCAAGGTGGCGAAGTACGATGGCTTGGCCAATTGCTTGGCCATTTCCGTTTGCAGCGGGATGATTTTGGCAGGTGGCAAGGTGCGATGAAGCAGCGATAAATAATGGAAATCATTGATCAAATCCGGATTGGCGAATTCAAAACCCAGCAGGACCTGGCACATGGCCAACATGTCATCCGAGCGCCCTTGGGCAGAGAGCGAGGCAAACACCCGCCGCAGGTCCAGATAGAGAGGCAGCGGGCCCCAGCCGAGGCGGACAGCGGCCACCCAGGCATTTGCGGCGGCTCCCTTGGCCCCGCACCCCTCGGCCACCCGCGCGATTTCGATGAAGCGGTTGCGAGTGGCATCAAATGCCGCCTGGTTCAAGACCCGCACCCAGGCCGAGTCGGCACCGATCTGGTCGCCGGCTTTGGCGGCCTGCATGGCATTGACGATTTCCATTTCCGCGAGATCCACCGCAGCCGGCGGTTCTTCCAGAGCGGCCTCCAGGTCGGCAGGGCGATCCAATCGCAGCAGGGCGTGGAGGCGGGCGAGATAGGCGTCGGAGCGGGTGAGCGCTGGTTCTGCCAGGGCGCTCACCGCCAGATCGGCCTTGTCGTGGCGGACGAGCCAGTTGCCGAGCACCGCCGGATCGGAGGTTCGGAAACGCGCGATTGCGTCCTGATAGATCGCGTCCGCCTCCTCCGGTCGGGCGTCGAGGGCCGGGTGCATTGCCAGCAAGTGGTGGATGGCGGTGGCCTTGGGCTGGGTTTTGAGCCAGGCAGGGAGGTCGGGCAGCGTGCTGCCTGCGGCCAGTCCGCGGGAGCTATCCCCGAGGATGCACAAGGCGGCCAGCGCCTGCGCGTCGGCGTGGGCGGCGATCAATTCGGCAAAGATCCTGCGGGCCTCCGCCACGCGCCCGGCGTCCGGGTGGCTGCAAAGTGTGCGCAACAACTCAAGGCGGACCTCGGGTTCGTTGGTCGGGCTTGCCACCTCACGCAAGCCCCGTTCGGCGGCGGCGATCTC
>CAIVSK010000188.1 GCA_903908495.1 Akkermansiaceae bacterium | reverse complement strand
TTCCGCCTCAACATCCTGCGCCTGCATGATGAACACCAGTTCGCCAGGCATTCGGCACTCTACGTGTCCGCACTGGCTGACCGCGGCTTCAATTCACAGGGGCTTTATCGAGGCGTGGTGGCCGACGGCAAACCGGTCCTCTGTGCGGCCTGCCATGCGTCCGAGGCGCTGGGCGCGCCGAGTTATGGTACCATTCCACAGCTCACTACTTCGATCCATTCCTTGCACGCGCAGGTGCAGGATCCGATCCTCAAAACCACGCTCAATGACTCGTCTAACCGAAATGCCTGTTATCGTTGCCATCCTGGATCGACCACCAAGTGCCTGCGCGGCGCAATGGGAGGGGCGATTGCAACTGATGGCTCCATGGAAATGCAATGCCAGAGTTGTCACGGTAACCTGAGTGCCGTCGGGGCGAGCAACCGCGTCGGCTGGTTCATGGAGCCAAGCTGTCAAAATTGCCACAGTGGAACTGCCACCCATAACAATGGCCAGATTCGCTACACTTCCGTTTTTGACACGACCGGTGCGCCCCGGGTGCCGGTCGATGCGACGTTCGCCACCAATCCCAACACACCCGCATCCGGGCTCTCGCTCTATCGGTTTTCCGTAGGTCATGGTGGCCTGCAATGTTCCGCCTGTCATGGTTCTACGCACGCGGAGTTTCCCAGCACGCATGCTAATGACAACCTCCGCAACACCGCCATCCAAGGCCATGCCGGCACGATGGTGGAATGCACGTCCTGCCATGTGAGCATGTCCACTTCCACCACCACCGCAACGGGTGGGCCGCATGGCATGCATCCAGTGACCCAGGACTGGGTGGAGAAACACCACGATTACCTCGGCAACAAAACACAGTGCCAGGCATGTCATGGCGCGGACTACCGGGGCACTGTGCTGTCGCGGGCACAAGCCTCCCGCTCTTGGACTGCGCTCAACACCACCATTACATTTCCCAAGGGGGCGCAAATAGGTTGTTACAATTGCCACAATGGACCTAACAGTGATTCCCGGAACAGCAGCATCGCTCCCACGACAAGTAACTCAGTGGCTTCCACAGCCAACAATCAATCAGTGATCCTTACCCTGCCTGCCTCGGGGACTGGCTTGACCTTGCGCATCATCTCCCAGCCCGCCAATGGTTCGGTGGGTTTGGTCAACAATGTGGCGACCTATTTCCCGAATCCTGGCTTCGTGGGCACCGACACGTTCACCTACGCCGCCTTTGACGGCTCGAAGAACTCAAACATTGCGACCGCCTCTGTGACCGTCGGCCAAGGGTCATTCTCCATTTCCGCATCCGCACAAGTCCCGCCATCTTCCTCGGCAGGCTGGCCTGTCGCATTTGCCGTGGTGCCCAGTGTGACCAATTCTACGGCCTCACCTTTGTTCGATTGGAACTTTGGTGACGGAGCGGCTCATGGCACCGGGCAGTTTCCTGCCCACACCTACGTCGCCGCCGGCAGTTTCCCGTGGTCGGTGGTGGTTAGCGTGGCTGGCGCGACCACCACGGTCAGCGGCACCATCGTGATAACCGCGCCGGTGGCGCTCGCCATCGGCCACGACCCGGTGGGCAATACCGTAACGCTGTCCTGGCCTAACACCACCGCAGACACCCTGCTGGAGACCAGCGACTCGCTAGGCGTCACGTCGCCATGGCAGTGGTTGCCCACGCCTCCCACGCTCAACGGAAACACCCTCAGCATCACCGTCCCCGCAACCGGTAAAAAATTCTTCCGCGTCAGCAGGCCGTGGTGAGCATGGGCGCGTGACCACCGCAGATCCGGCTATCCTGATTTTTGTCCGAGGATTTGTAACTTATC
Organism: Akkermansiaceae bacterium; assembly: GCA_903908495.1. Lineage (GTDB taxonomy): Bacteria > Verrucomicrobiota > Verrucomicrobiia > Verrucomicrobiales > Akkermansiaceae > Luteolibacter. The sequence continues at coordinate 744 of CAIVSK010000188.1, read as the reverse complement.
CGGCTTCCGTGTCTCAGTGGTCCATAGAAGCAACAAAATCCGAAATGAAGAACATGACTGAACTAACTGAAGCAACCTTTGACACGGAAGTTCTGAAAAATGCCGGACCGGTTGTCGTGGACTTTTACGCACCATGGTGCGGCCCGTGCAAAATAATCGCCCCGCTGCTCGAACAGCTCGCTGGCAAGTTCTCCGGCCCACTGAAATTTGCCAAACTCAACGTGGATGACGCGCCTGAACTAGCGGGGCGCTATGGCGTCCGGGGCGTGCCGACGCTCATGTTGTTTGGTGCCGGGACGGTGATTGACCAAGCGGTTGGCGCCGGCGCTCTGAACACCTTGCAGACATGGATCGAACGCGCCGTGGCGGCAGCCCCGCAAGCCGCAGCTGCCTCAGAAACTTGAAAAGGAGATTTCCCATGATCATCAGACTCGTTATTGGAATTTGCCTCGGAGGCGTGCTTGGCTTCAGTTATTACAAATTTGTCGGGTGCTCGTCCGGGACCTGTCCGTTGACCAGCAACCCCTACATCAGCACGATCTATGGCGCGGTTATGGGCGCGTTATTATCTAACATCATACATTAACAATAGACCTGACTAACATTATGGAACGCATCATTCGCCGGTTTGCCGGTACATTCATTCTCATCAGCCTTGCCCTCGCCCACTACCATAACCCCAACTGGTTATGGTTCACGGCATTCGTGGGATTCAACCTGCTCCAGTCGTCATTTACCAACTTC
>CAIVSK010000187.1 GCA_903908495.1 Akkermansiaceae bacterium | reverse complement strand
GTTGGTTTTGGTCAGGCCGCCGGTGCCCGCCAGCTTGGCACTGATGGTGCCGCTCTGCACGTTGAATGCCGTGCCGCTGAGGGTGCCCGTGCCGATGATCTTACCGCCACCGGTCAGGCTGACCACGCCGACCGACGCGCTGGCCGTGCCCAGATTGAGAATGGCCGTGCCCGAGTAGGATGCGTCCACCGTCAGCGAGCCGGTGCCCGCGCCAAGCGTGGCGGCGGCACCGGAGAGAATCAGCGTGCCATCAATGACGGTGGTGCCGCCACCGTAGGTATTGGCGGCGCTCAACGTCACGGTGTCACTCGTATCCTTCGTCAAACTGGCACTCGCGCCGCCCAGTATCGCCGATACCGTCCCATTTTGAAAATTGAACGTCTTGCCGTTGAGGGTGCCAACCCCGGTCGTGGCGGTGATTTGCGAGCCACCCCACAAGTAAACGTCACCCACCGTCTGCACGCTCGACCCCAAACTCAGGACCGCGGCATTGCTCACCGTCAGCGCGCCGCCGACGCTCCCCAGCGTGCCGCCGCCGGTGACGGCCAGCGTCCCGCCGCTGATGGTGGTGCCGTTGTCATAGGTATTGGCACCGCTGAGGGTCAAGGTGCCGGTGCCGGTCTTGGTGAGCCAGCCCCCGCCGCTGGTGATGGCACTGGCGAGAGTGACGGATTGGCCGTTGGTGTCGAAATTGAACGCTTGATACGGGTCGGCGCTGAAGCGGCTCGAGTAGTCGGTCTTGTTGACGCTGGTGAATTGGAGGGTGCTGCCATACATGCCGATGGTGCCGCTGCCGCCCAGCGCACTCACACTGCCCAGGTTGACCACACCGTCGTAGAGCTTGGCACCCCCGCTGAAAGTGTTGTTGCCGCTGAGGGTCAGCGAGCCCGCGCCGATTTTGCTGAGTGCGCCGCCACCGTCAATTGCGCCGCTGAGGCTCAGCGCCGTGCCGATGGTATCCACTTGGAAGCTGCCGCTGCCGCCGCTGGCCAGGGTGAACCCCTTGTTGCTGGAGCCGGCGCTGGCGCTGGTGTACTCGACGGTGCCGGTGCTGCCATCGGCCTTGCCGAGAATGACCGACAAGGCGCTGTTGCCGAACACCCCGGCACTGCCGGCGTTGTTGATCGAGCCCACTTTCAACAACCCGCTCTCGATGGTCAATTGGCCGGTGAACGAATTGTTGCCGCTGAGCACCCAGATGCCCGTGCCGCTCTTGGTCACCGCCAGCGTGCCGCCGCCGCTACCATTGCCGATGGCTCCGGCGATGGTGTTGTCGCTGCCACTCGACCCGTTGAGCGTGAGGGTGGTGGTATTGCCCGCGGCCGCCACCCCGGTCACCGGACCATTGATGCTCAGGATGCTATATGCCGAAACCGAGTCCGCCGTGAACGTCGCGCTGCCACCGTTGCCTTGAATCACGATGCCACTGCTGATGGTATCGACGTGATCGCCGTCGTCAGCCGTCGTCCTGATGACTCCTCCGTTAGATAATAACAGGCTGCCGCCGCTCAGTGTGTACTTGTAATATGAGGCATTGGAAAACGTGATGCCACCGATATTGCGAGTGGCATCCAGCGAGACACTGCGGTCCGCCGTGAGCGCCAACCCGAAGCTGGCAATATCCGCGCTGCTGGTGCCAGCCGCGCCGCCGGGCACTCCCGCCGACCATGAGCCCACCGTCGTCCAACTGCCGCTGCCATCGATATTCCAGCTGGCATCGGCGGCGGCGGCAGCTTGCACGGTTAGGACTGTGGCAAATAATCCGTGGCAAACGTGGCGAAAAGCGGACAAGGCGGTCATAGTGGCTGAATGAACGAGTATGTGAGCCGGAAAATTGAGGCATCCACAGCCCCAATTTGCTCACCGCAACAAACCAATGTGCCTCGCCTCTTGTCAAGCCGAAAGCGGATAGGGATCCTTGAACAACCGGCCCTTGTCCTCACCATCGTCCTGCCACGCCCCGTTGGCGGCCTTGAATGAGTGCCCGTGTTCCCCGGTCACGTCCACGCCCGGTGTCATATACGTCATCGGCTCGCGGCTCCGTATGTTCTTTGCCTGATCCACTCGGATGACCGTGCCAAGCGCATTGGGATTGCAGTGCGGCGTGCCGAAAACCACGTATTGCCGAGGCACCCATTCCGCAAGGGCGGCAAACGGCTGAGAAAATGGAATGGAATGGCAGAGTTTGTGCGTAGTCATCCCGCCTCCTCACCCCGCCAACACCCGCCAGTTATGAACCGATCCATTTGCCCGGCCCTGCGGCCGCTCATCGCCGCCGCGTGGCTGACCGGCGGCATTCCCGTGCCCGCCGCGGACATGCCGCAGCCCGGTGAGCGCTTCACCCATAACCCGGTGAGCAGCGAAACCAACCTGCCCGCCACGGTGGATCCGGCCACTGGCAAGGGCATCAAATGGAGCGCGGGCCTCGGCACGCAAAGCTACTCCTCGCCCGTCATCGCGGGCGGCCGGATCTTCCTCGGTACTAACAATGAAACCCCGCGCGACCCCCGTCACAAGGGCGACCGCGGCGTGTTCTTCTGCCTCGAGGAGGCCACCGGCAAACTGTTGTGGCAACTCGTCGTGCCCAAAATCGGCGGCGACCCGTATCTGGACTGGCCCAGGGTCGGCATCGCCTCGCCAGCCTGCGTCGAGGGCGGGCGCGTCTATCTGCTTAACAACCGCGCCGAAGTCGTCTGTCTCGACGTCAATGGCATGGCCAACGGCAACGACGGACCCTTCACGGACGAAGCCCGCCACCAGACGCCCCAAGGCACCGATCCCATCCCGGTCGGCCCGACCGATGCCGATATCCTGTGGCTGACCGACCTGCGGGAGGCGGCCGGCATTTGGCCGCATGACGCCAGCTATGGCGTGCCGCTGCTGCACGGCGATTTTCTCTACATCAATTCCAACAATGGAGTGGACAACACCCACAAGGTCATCCGCCGGCCGGACGCCCCCAGCCTGATCGTGCTCGACAAACACACCGGCCGCCTCGTCGCCAAGGACGATGAACCTATCGGACCTGACATTTTTCACAACACCTACTCCAGCCCCACCCTGGGCACCGTCAACGGCCGCACTCTGGTTGCCTTTGGCGGCGGCGACGGGATGCTCTACGCGTTCGAGGCCCTCACCGCGATGCCGCCGCCCGGCACGGTGGCCACCCTCAAGCGCGTCTGGAAATATGATCCGGATCCGGGCGCACCCAAACAAGATATCCATGGTTACCTGAGCAATCGCGAGATTTCCCCCTCCACCATCGTCACACCGCCGGTTTTCCTCGGTGATCGCATCTATCTAACCGCCGGTGGCGACCTGTGGTGGGGCAAGACCCAGGCGTGGCTCAAGTGCATCGCCGCCGACCAAACCGGTGACGTCACCGCCACGGCCACGCAGTGGTCCTATCCGCTCAAGCAGAGCATCTCGACGCCCGCGGTGGCCGGGGCGCTGACGTTTGTGGCCGACTGTGGCAATAAAACCCTCAACTGCCTCGAAACCGCCACCGGCAAGGAACTCTGGAGCCACAAGGTAACCGGGGATATCTGGTCCAGCCCGCTCGTCGCCGACGGCAAGGTCTATCTCGGCACCCGCCGTGGCACATTCTATATCTTTGCCGCCTCACGCGAAAAATCGCTGCTCTGCCAAACCACTTTCGACGCTCCTATCTCCGCCCCGCTGGCCGCCGCCAATGGCGTGGTCTACGTCGTCACCGACACCACCCTCTACGCCCTGGCCAAACCCTGAGCCGCAGCATCGAGGAACTTCCCAGGATTGAGAATGTCGTGCGGATCGAGCGCCCGTTTGAGCGCGTGGTTGATCCAGGCTTTCCCGTGCCGGCTCCGGTGGCGCAGTCGCGAGCATGGTCCGCCACTATTGTGCGATCTTCAAATTTTGCGTTGCGATTATCCAAAGAGCTTGTCGAACTCATTGTGGGAACCGATCCAGAACCAGACGACGGTGTCGCCGTCGCGTTCAGCGAGGGCGCGAACAGACTCGTTGATGCGGACGGACCAAACGCGGTCGTGACCGGCCAGCTTCTTGAACCGGAGTGATGGGTGGGCGGGGTTCTCCGCAAAAAGCCGGAACGATCTGCGCGCAGCATGTTTGACGCGCGAATCGAGGGCTTCATAACCACGCCAGAAACTGGGGCGAACGCGCGAGATCACAGGCGACGAAGCTCGAGTGCTTCGTCCGGATCGGCGGCAGAGTCGCGGACGAAGGCATCGAGGCGGGGCCTGGCCTTGAGATCAGCAAGGCTGGCCTCCCAGCGTGTGTCCTGTTGGCGGGCGAGCAGGAAGCGGGCGAAGTCGGCCACCTCTTCGCGCTTATCGGGCGGGAGGGCTTTGCAAAGTTCGGTGATTTCCAAGGTGCTCACGGGTGGAGAGTAAACGACGATACACTGTCGATCAAGGGTTCTTTCGGGTGCCCGGTTCCATCATCCGCAGCATCGAGGAACTTCCCAGGATTGAGAATGTCGTGCGGATCGAGCGCCCGTTTGAGCGCGTGGTGCACATCCATCGATACCTCACCGAGCGCGTCGTTGATCCAGGCTTTCTTGGCGAGGCCCACGCCGTGCTCGCCGGTGATGGCTCCGCCGTGGGCCAGCACCCAGGCAAACAAGCGGTTGAGCGCGCCTAGCGCGGTTTCCCTAACAGCTGGATCGGCATAGTTGCCCACCATCAGGTTGGTGTGGATATTGCCGTCACCCGCATGGCCGAAGCAGGCGATGGGAATGCCGGTGTCCGCCTCCAACAATCTGGCGAATTCGACCAATTCGACCAAGCGCGAGCGGGGCACGACGATGTCCTCGTTCAATTTGGTGAGGCCGGTATCGCGCAAGGCGTATGAGAATTCGCGGCGGAGTTGCCAGATTCGTTCGCACGACGTCTCGTCCGGGGCGCGGTCGATGGTGGTGGCACCGCAGGCGGCGAGCAGGGAGTGGAGTTCGTCGAGTTCGGCTTGGACGGCGGCGGGGCGGCCGTCGATCTCGACGATCAAATAGGCGTCGCCCGGCGGAAACACCTCGGGACCGAGGCGGCGGCGGGCGGCGGCGAGAGTGAAGGCGTCGGTGATTTCCAGCGCCGAGGGCAGATGCCCCGCGTTGAGAATCGCCTGGACCGCGGCGGCGGCCAGCGCGAAATCCGGGAAAACCGCCGCGAACATGCCGCGGCTGGCGGGCCGTGGAATGAGCCGCAAGGTGGCCTCGGTGATCACCCCGAGCATCCCCTCCGAGCCGGTGAACAGCCCGATTAAATCAAAACCGGTCTTGTTCTTGTGGGTCCGGCCGCCGCTGCGCAGCACCCGACCATCGGCCAGCACCACCTCCAGGCCGAGCACGTAGGCGCGGGTCACGCCATATTTCAGGCAGCGCGGGCCGCCGGCGTTGGTGGCGATGTTGCCGCCGATGGAACATTCCTTGAGCGACGCCGGATCGGGCGGGTAGTCCCAACCGACCGCGTGGGCGGCCTCCTGCAACGCGAGAGTGATGACGCCGGGTTGGACGACGGCGACGCCATCTTCCGGATGGATGCCGAGGATGCGGTTCATGCGGGCGGTGGACAGGACGATGCCGCCCTGGATCGGCACGCAACCGCCGACGTAGCCGACACCCGCGCCGCGGGTGGTTACCGCCACCCGCCGGGCATGGGCGTAGGCCAACACCGCCGCCACATCCGCCGTGCTTTCCGCAAATACCACCAGATCCGGCAGTTGCGAGGCCGACCACTTGTCGGTGGCATGACTGGCCAACACCTCCGCGGCCATGGATACCTTATCCGCGCCGATGAGTGCGGCGAGGTCGGCGGCGAGGGTGTTGCTGGGAATGGAGGCGGGGTTGAGCATGCTGCAACCGCCTCACGCGTAGATGTTCTTGTAATATTCGTCGGCCATGCGATCGGCATCAAAGAACGGAACCACGTCGTTCATCGAATTGAGCACCACCCGCTGCCAGCCATCCGGCTTGCCGTAATACAGCGGCAGCACCCGCTCGTTGAGGATTTCATAGATGCCGAGCAGGTCGTGGCGGTCGCGCTCCTCCGGGCTCAAATTCGGCTCGGCGGGCTCCACCAGGAACGAATTGTGGCCGTCGCGGGCAAATTCACAGACCCAGCCGTCGTTGGTTGACAGGTTGACGGCACCGTTCATGGCGGCGGACATGCCGGAGGTGCCGGACGCCTCGCGGGTGACCACCGGGTTGTTGAGCCAGATATCGGCACCGTTTTTCAGACATCGTGACAAGCTGAGTTCGTAGCCGACCAGCACGGTGGCATTGGGCGTGTTCTTGGTGAGGTGGATGAGGTGGTTGAATGTGTCGATGGCGCCGTAGTCAAACGGATACGGCTTGCCGGCCCACAAGATCTGGATCGGACGCTCGGTATTGGCGATGAGCTCGCCGAACAACTCGGCGTCGCGCACGATCAGATCCGGCCGCTTGTAACCCGCAAATCGCCGCGCCCACACCAACGTCAGCACATCCGGGTTGAACAGCTTGCCGGTCTGGTCCGCCACCTGCTTGAAGAGCTCCTCCTTGAGCTGGCGCTTGCGCCGGCGCAGCGCCACGATGTCGTCGGCCTGGCGCGCGGCCTCGAGGTCGTGGTCGGCCCAATATTTCTTGTTCTGGGCGTTGGTGACGTGGGTGATGGCGCAGATGTTGGAGTACTTGCTCCACATCTGGCGCGATACCTGGCCATGGAGCTTGGAGACCCCGTTGGCGGAATGACTGACGCGCAGCGCGGCAAGCGAGTGGTTGAACACCTCGCCATCGATGCCGGTGATGCTGCGGATTTCCTCCTCCGGCACGCTGCCAAAAAACGAAAAATCCCGCAACAGCCTGAAATCGTGCATTTCATTGCCCGCTTCTTCCGGCGTGTGGGTGGTGAACACGAATCGGCGCTTGACCTCCTTGATGTCGCGGAAGCGCTCGTAAATCCGGAATGCCGCCGAGAGTCCGTGGGCCTCGTTGAGGTGCCAGACGTCCGGATCGACGCCGAGTTCCTCCAGCAAGCGAGCGCCGCCGGCACCCAGAATGATGTATTGGGCGATGCGCCGGAGGTAGTCGTTGTCGTAGAGCCGGTGGGTGAGGGCACGCGAGAGGTCGTCATTTTCCTCGATATCGGTGCTGAGGAAGAACATCGGCACGGTCCCGAATACCTCGCCGGGAAGAAACATCGCCTTGACCCAGACCGGGTGGCCGTGGATGGGCACGGTGAAACGAATCCCGGTGTCCTTGAGAAATGCGTATTGTTTTTTGCGGAACTGGATGGCCAGTTCGCCGTCTTCGCCGCGGGATTGGTCGTAATAGCCGTAGGTCCAGAGGATGCCGATGCCGCAGAGGTTCTGGCGCAGGTCGGCGGCGGCCCGCATGTGCGAGCCGGCCAGAAACCCCAACCCGCCGGAGTAGATCTTGAAACTTTGGTCGATGGCGAATTCGCAGGAAAAGTACACCACGCTCTTGGCGTACTGCGGGGCCAGCTTGTAGGTGTGGGCAAATGGTTTTGGTAAGAAAGATTTGGGCATGATGATTTCGGTGAAAGGAGGTGAAAGGGGAGGGGAGGAAAAGGACTGATGCAGGTGGCGTGCCAGTGCGGTGCGGTGCGGTCAAATTGTCCAGTCGAGAACAACTTTGCCCGATTGGCCGGACATCATGGTGGCAAAGCCCTCCGCGAAATCGGTGTACGGGTAGCGGTGGGTGATGACCGGGGCGATATCCAGGCCGGCGCGGATCATGCTGCTCATTTTATACCAGGTCTCGAACATTTCCCGGCCGTAGATGCCTTTGATGACCAGACCTTTGAAGATAACCTTGTCCCAATCAATCGCAACTTGCTCCGGGAAAATTCCCAGCAGCGAGACCTTCGCCCCGTTGGAACTGTGCTCGAGGATGTCGCGCAAGCCGGATGCATGCCCGGACATTTCCAGACACACATCGAAGCCCTCCTTCATCCCGAGTTCGCGTTTGACGTCGGCCAACGACTCGGTGGCCACATTGACCACACGGGTGGCACCCAATTTCTTGGCAAGCTCGAGGCGGTACGGGTTCACATCGGTGATGACGATGTGGCGGGCACCGGCAAATTTGCACACCGCCGCGGCCATGCAGCCGATCGGCCCGGCCCCGGTGATGAGCACGTCCTCGGCCACCAAATCCCACGACAACGCGGTGTGGACCGCATTGCCCAGTGGGTCAAACGTGGAAATGACCTCCTCGGGAATGTTCGGATTGACCTTGTAAACGTTGCGATACGGAATCGACAGGTATTCGGCGAAAGCGCCCGGGCGATTGACGCCCACGCCCTGCGTGTTGGGGCATAGGTGGCGGCGTCCGGCCAGGCAATTGCGGCAGCGGCCGCACACGATGTGGCCTTCCCCGGATACCAGCTCGCCGGGCTGCACCTCGGTCACCCCGGCACCCACCGCCTCCACCACGCCGCAGAACTCGTGGCCGACGTGCATTTGCAGCGGGATGGTGCGCTGCGCCCAGGCATCCCATTTCCAAATGTGCACGTCGGTGCCACAGATTGAGGTTTTGCGGATCTTGATCAACACGTCCATCGGCCCGACTTCGGGCTCGGGAACATCTTGCAGCCACAATCCGGGTTCTGCCTTGGCCTTGACGAGTGCTTTCATTTCGTTGCGCCACCAGCCTGCCCCAACCCCGCCACGCCGCAATAGGAAAATATCCCCCACCGCAGAAAATCCCCGCCCTTGCAGCAACAATCGAGCCGAAAATCCCGGATTTTCCGCCTCAATCGGCCACCAAAAGCCACAGAAACACTGATTAAGACCGAGGGCACTGCGCAGAAATCACTGCATCAAGGCATCTGGGATGGGTCGTGGCGGCACCCTGTGAGCGCCGACGTCAATGCTGCCCGCTGCCTACTTGGCGGCTGCAGCGGCCTCGAGCTTCTTGAGTTGAGCGCTCAGGTATTCGCCGCAAGGCGTCACGCTGCCGTCCTTCAGGCGGATCTGGTAGGGCTTGCCGGTGGTCGATGACACGCTGGCCGCCTTGGCGATGAAGTCGCTGGCGGTC
>CAIVSK010000186.1 GCA_903908495.1 Akkermansiaceae bacterium | reverse complement strand
CTTCGGCTCGATTCCGATCATCGGGCGGCTGTTCCAATCCAAGGCGGAGAATCGGATCAAGAGCAACCTCATCATCTTCGTCACGGCGCAGATCATTGATGCCACCGGTCGCCCGCTGCGCGGTTCCGAACAGGTCACCGCCCCGCCAGTGGGTGAAGCTCCTGCCAGCGCAACAGCCGATGTCCTGCCGCCGCTGTAATAATCCTGATTGAAGCCTTGATTTCACCAGGGGTGGGGAAGCAATTCCCCACCCCCCTTTTTTTTGGTAAATCGCTCTTGCCACTGCCGGTTCCGCCCGCCAATTCCTCACCCCGCCACCTCCTTGAAAAATCTAACAACCATGTCTTCATTGCTCCAATCCGCCAGCAATCCCCCGCCCGGTCCCGGCCCCCTGTCTGAGGGGCGACGCAAGCGCTGGATGATTGCCAGCAGGGCGCTGCGCTGGTCCGTCGCTCTAACGTTTTCGGGTGGTTTGCCGCTGGTCGGCGCGGCCCTGCCCGGGTTGATCCCGCTGCCAGCATCGGTGCAGGAGGGCAACACCGCGGGGTTTGTGGTGACTGCCGAGACGGTGTTGGTCGCAACCGGCGAGGCGGCGCGCGAGGCGGCGACGGTGGCGGCGCGTTTGCGGGTGGCCACCGGCTATGCCTTGCCAGTGCAGGCCGCGGGGGTGGGAATCGGGTTCATGCTCAACCCTTCGCTCAAGCAACGACTCGGTGGCGAGGGTTATATGTTAGAATCAACCCCGGCGGGTGTGCGCATCGTCGCGGCGGAGTCGGCTGGTCTGTTTTATGGCGGGCAAACCTTGCTGCAATTGCTGCCAGCGGACGCGTTCTGCCCGCGATTGGTCACCAACGTGCCATGGACTGTGCCGTCCGTGCGCATCGAGGACCAGCCGCGTTTCGCCTGGCGCGGGTTCATGCTCGATGAAGCGCGGCAATTCTTCGGCGTCGATCACGCCAAGCGCCTGCTCGACACGATGGCGTTGTTCAAGCTCAACCGCCTGCACTGGCACCTCACCGACGACGAAGGCTGGCGCATCGAAATCAAGGCGTATCCGAAACTTACATCCATCGGCGCGTGGCGTGGCAGCGACTGCGCTCTGCCCAACCCGCGCCAGGAAAAACACACCCGCTACGGCGGCTTTTACACCCAGGAGCAACTCCGCGATATCGTCGCCTACGCCACGGCGCGGCACATCGAGATCATGCCCGAGGTGGACATGCCGGGCCACTCGCTGGCACTGCTCACGGCCTATCCGGAATTGCGGCCGCAGGGTGCTGGCGGCGGGGTTTCCGCACAAGGGTTCGCCTCCAACGCGCTGTCGCCGGCCAAACCGGAGACCTATCAATTGGTGGAAACGATCCTCGGTGAATTGCAGACGGTGTTTACCTATCAATATATTCACATTGGCGGCGACGAGGTGAATCACGACGCGTGGAAGGATTGCCCGCAGATCAAGGCCCTGATGGCAAAGGAGAAACTCGGCAATCTGCATGATGTGCAGTTCTACTTCACCAAGCGCCTGGAAAAGATCTTTGCAGCCAGCGGCAAGCGGATTTTCGGCTGGAATGAAGTGCTCGACGATCGGCTTGAGCGCGGCACCGGGATCATGGCGTGGACGGGTACCGGGCCGGGATATGCCGCGGCGCGCAAGGGGTTTCCCGTCGTCATGGCGCCTGGTCAACATTGTTACTTCGACATGGTCTATCCGGGCGCACAGGGCGAGCCGCCGTCCCACTCGTGGGCCGGACCCGTCGATAACCAGCGGGTATATGCCTTCGATCCGCTCGGCGATGGCGGGGCCCTGCCGCCAGCCGCACAGGCGCGCATCCTCGGCGTGCATGCCGCGCTGTGGAGCGAGTTCGTACAACCGTGGAAGGGCGAGGTGCTTGACCTGCCAACCTACGCCGCACACGCCGAATATAAAACCTGGCCGCGCCTCGCCGCCTTGGCCGAAGTCGGCTGGACACCCCAGGCTAACCGGCATTATGATGACTTCGAACAACGGCTCGGGCCGGCGGCCCTGCGCCGCATCGGCTGGCTCGGCGTGCGCTTCCGCGTGCCGGTGCCCACCGCCACCCATAAGGCGGGCGTTCTAACAATCAAGCCGCCCTTCCCCGCTGCTGACGTGCGCTACTCGCTGGATGGCTCGTTGCCGAATGAGTCATCGCCACGCGCGGACGGGCCGCTCGAGCTGGCCGGCCGCGATGCCGCACAACTGCGCGCCCGCACCTTTCTCGACGGCTGCGGCAGCACGCTGCTGGCCGGCTCCCAGCCGCAAGGCGTGGCCGAGTGGAGCGCCAAGCAATTGGCCGCCGCGACGGGTCCGCTGGAATTTGATCTCAGTGCCGAATTGACCACGCCCGGGATTTGGCGTGCGACGTTTCAGTTCACCGGCGGCGCGCACGCGGTGGCGATTTCCGAGGTGGAGCTGGTCATCAACGGGGCGAGCGTCGCCAAGGACGCGCACCGTGGCCGCGCGGGTGGGCAGCACAAGGACAATACCTGGCGCCTGGTGGTGGCAGCCGTGCCCGCAGGTGCCAAAGTTGTGCTGCGGGCGAAGTTCGAGGGCGACGGCGGCAAGGACTCCAACGGCACCATCAGCCTGCAGAAATCCACCCGCCTTGAACCTGCCACCACCGTGGTGACCCGCCTCGGGGGCTACGCTGAGTCCACGGCCGACAAGGCGGCGGACTGGGACGACGCGACGTTTTTCTGGGTTGGATCGAATCCGGCCGCCGGTGACACGGTGAGTTGGAGCTTCGCCGAGCCGCTCGCCGCGCAAAGCGCCGCCGTCCTAACAGGCGAGCGCGGCACCACCAAGGACCAAGCCGTCGGCGCGCTGCTGGAATACTCGGTGAATGGCAGCGAGTGGGTCAAGCTGGCCGATTTCACCTATGGTCATGCCGAAGCCGCGCTGCCGGCCGGAGTGAAAATCAAGGGTCTGCGGATCCGCTTCAGCGCCCCACAAAAGACCTGGGTGATCATTCACGATCCGGTCCTCCGCTAAGCCCCCCATCCGCAGCCGGGCTGCTACGGATTCTCGGTCACCTTGAGGCGCATGTAGAGCTTCGCCTTGCCAGCAGTGGGCACGCTGAAGGTGTGCACCGGCGGTGAGCCGGTGTCGGGCATCGGCGTCCACATGTCCGGCTGCAGATCCTGGCTCCACTCCGCCCCATAAGTGACGCCCGTGACGCCATCGGGCTCGCTGAAGGTAAGCACCATGCTGTTATCGATGGCCTGGGGCACGGGCAACTTGCCGAAAGTGGCTTGTTTCGGGTCGAAGCCAAACGCGAACTCGAGCAGGTTGACCAGCCCGTCGTGATCGGGGTCGGCGAGGCTCGCGCCATCTCCGGAGTCATCATAGCTGCCGAAGTTGGTGTAGCGCCATGCCTGCAAGGCGCTGCCGGTGCCGTCTCCGCTGAGATTGATATCGAACGGGTTTTCGTCCTGGTCGTTGCTGGCGATGTGGATGGCGGCGGTGCTCCGGCCAATGAGGGGAGGCGAGAAGTGCACCGTGAAAGTGGTGCTGCCAGCGGGATCCAAGCTATCGGTGCCGACGCTGCTGACGGTGAAGTCGGCGGCATTGGTGCCGGTCTTGGTGACGGCGAGGCCGCTGAGGACATCGGTGCCGATGTTTTTGATCGTGAAGGTGAAATCATCGGAATCACTGTTGATGGCGACGTTGCCAAAATTCACGATGGTGGAGCCGTCGGTCAGTCCGGTGCCCAGTGGCTGCTCGACGACAATCTCGGGTTTGCCAGTCTCGATGACCAGTGCCCACGAGGTGATGTAGCCGCCAAGGTCGGTTGAACTGTGATTGGTGTAGAGGCCCCAAGTCCCGTTGATGGTCCCGCTGCCCAGAGCATTCATGGTGGTCACCACCGTGCCGGTGGTGATGTTTGTGGGCCGCGAGTAATATAACGGATTGGCATAATTTTTGGGCCGGTAGGATCTGGAGACGAGCGACGCGCCGGCGGGAACGTCCAGCGTAGCGGCATCGTCAAACACCAGATTGAGATTGTTGACTCCGGGGTTGGGGCCACCCGCGCTGCCCATGAAACCGCAGACGTTGCCGCTGGGTGCCCGCAGATACATGCGCACATCGCTGGGGAACGCATGGGTGAACCCATTGATCTTGAGCCGCACTGCTAGCACCTTGCCGGTAACGCCGGTGACTGAGACCGTCGAAGGCGTCGTCAGATCGCCTGTCTTGGGAATGGTGATGGTCCCGCCCGTGAATTCCTGGCTGGGTGCGACGGTGCCCGTGAGTTTGATATTAAACGGGTTGTTGGGCATGTCGTTGTTGGCCAGATGCAGGGTGGCGGTGCGCGCGGCCGGGTTCGTCGACGAAGGCTTCAGCTGCACGGTGAACGTCGTCACTCCGCCGATGGGGACCTGCGGGGCAGGAGCTGTGGTCACGGTATAGTCACTTGCGTTGGTGCCGTCGAAGGTGATTCCGGTTAGATTCAGGGCGGAGTCGCCGAGGTTGTGCACGGTGAAGGTGAGGCTGGTGTTGGATCCGAAGATCACCGTCCCGAAGTTCACGGCGCTGCTTGATCCATTTGTCAGGATGGTCTTTTCGGGTTGTTCCACGCTGATGACGGGCAGCCGCACCACCGAGGTGAAGGACACCTGGTCGAGCCAGGCCGAGTCAGCCAGCAGGGTGGTGTTGTTATCCTTGGCGTAGGTCCAGCGCAAGGTATGGGACCCCTCAGCGATTTCCGTGGTCTGCTGCCTCCATGCAACGCTGCCCGAGATGGGGGACACGCCGCCCGCACCGAGGGTTTCGATTCCATCGACGGTGAAGTGCAGCTTGTCATAAATCTCCGACGACACCGCCCACCAAAACGACAGCACCCCAGGCCCCGTCACCGTGGATTCGATCCAATTTTCCTGGCCGTCGCCGAGCGGGCGGCTTTGCACCGCATCCACCCCGTCGTGGGAGCCGGAGGTCACCACGAACCAGCCGCTGGCGCCCCCCATCGTCCATGATAGATTCGGGTTGTCCAAGGCCTCGGCCAGCGTGATGTTGGTGGCGTCGATATAGACGCGGAGGGTGGCGGTGCCGGTGCCGATGGCATTGGTGGCGCTCAAGCCGATATCGTATTGGCCCGCGATGGTGGGAATGCCTGAAATGAGGCCTGCGGGGGTGATGCTCAAGCCGGTCGGCAAGCCGCTGGCGCCGTAGCTGGTGGGTCTGTTGGTCGCGGTGATTTGGTAGCTGAACGGCTGGTTTTTCACGCCGATGACCATGAGCGGGCTGGTGATGGTTGGTGGCGCGGCGACGATTGTGAAATCCGCGTTGCTGGAATCCTCGGCGTAAACCGGATTGGTGAGGCTGCTGACTTTCACCTGGTAGTTGCTGCCGGGCGGCAGATCCGGGGATACGTCCCAGGCATAACTGCCGTCGTTGGTCTCATCGGCGGACAACACGGTGTACAAGACCCCGCCCTTGTAGAGGTCGATCTTCACGTTGCCGCTGACCGTTGAACTCCAATAGATCGTGCGGATCTCACCATGCTTGATGATTTCCCCTCCATTGGGGATGTCCACCCGGAGCGTGTCGGGGTCGAGCCCCAGGCCAAACAACATCGTCATGGTGGAACCCGCGGCACTGACGGTGTTGATATTGAGCCCCGAGTTGTTGCCATTCCACCAATGGGCGTTGGGCAAGGTGGTGTCGGTCAAGGATGTGTTATTGCCCTCATAGTAAAGATCCAGCGAGTCACCGTCGTTGCCGGGGCCGTTGGGGGCGGGGACTTTCTCGAAGTCCCACTTGTTGTCGGCTTGCACGAGGGTGACCTCGTAATTGGCGTGATTGATGTTGGGAATGAGGCTTTGGTTGTCCTTGTCGCCGAGTTCGTCAATGTGCCAGATGGCGACCCCCGAGGCGGGGATGTATTGATCGCGGCCGCTCTGATTGCGGTTTTCAAACAGGAAATATTCGGTGTCGGTGCCGGGTTTCGGATAGCGGTAGAAATGGTTGTAGTTGGTCGCGCCGGGAGTCGCGTCGAGTGAGGCGGCATACGAGGACACATTGGTGTAATTGCTCACGGTACCCCAGCCTGCGGTATATCTCAGATAGGCACAGATATTGACTGGATTGGTGCCGTTATTACCCGGGCCACCATAGGCACCCGAGCCCATCAAACAGAAGAAGCCCGCGCCGCCAGTCGAGTCGTAGCCGTAGTCATAGATGTCCGGGTAGCCGCACAACATGTGGCCGTTCTCATGGCAGAAGGTGCCGAGTGCGAGCGAGTCGCCGATGTTGGAGATTTGATACTTGTTGACTTTGCGGGTGGGCGAGAGCACCTGTGGGCCGACGTCGTAGAGAGACCACGAATGGGGCCAGAGGCCATAGGACCAAGTGTCGCCGTTGCCGCCAGCATAGAAGACATTGAAGGCGAGCGCGTTGTTGCTGGAGTCCACGGTCAGGGCGTCGAAGGTGGGCATGATGTCAGTGGTGTAATTGGGCAACGCCTTCAAGATGGCGATGGCGTCGCGGATCAGCAGGTTGGCCTGCGCGCCGGCGTCCTTGTTGATGTCGCAATAGTAACTCTTCGGATGCAGCGAATTGGGAATGCGGACGTAGGCGGTGACGACATTGGTGTAGTTCAAGAGGCCGTTGGAGTTATCAAGGTAATATTCTTTGACCGAGCCGTTGTTGCCATAGCCGGTGTAGCTGTCGCCGTTGCAGAAGTCGTCGATGTCGGCCTGCGGCACCGTTTGCGGGTCGTTGTCGAAATCGATCAACAGGGTGAGGCCGACCTTGTCGCCGGTGGTGGTGGTGGTGGGCGGTGCGAACAGTGGACCGTTGGCGGCTGCGGCTTTTTCGGTGGCGCTGCGCTGGGCCTTGAGGGCCTGCCAGCGGGCGTTGGTTTGGGTTCCGAGTTCCCAGCGGTCGCGGCGCTCCTTGGCGATGCGCGCGGCGGCGGCCGGCGAGATGCGCAGGTGCCGGGCCAGGCCGAGCGTTCGTGGATCGCCGGTGCCAGCCGCCATCGCTGTGGCTACGAAGGACTCACCGTCGGCGGACAGGGCGGCGTAGTAGTAGATTTTTGCGGGCCGGTCACAAAC
This sequence comes from Akkermansiaceae bacterium, assembly GCA_903908495.1. Taxonomy (GTDB): domain Bacteria; phylum Verrucomicrobiota; class Verrucomicrobiia; order Verrucomicrobiales; family Akkermansiaceae; genus Luteolibacter. The sequence goes on along the minus strand of CAIVSK010000186.1, from coordinate 24,488 downwards.
GACCGTATAGCCGTCGAGCGTTTCAGTGCAGGCATAATGCTCGTCGCCAAAGACGCGCATTTCGACCTTTTCGCCGGTCGGTTGCTGCCAATGAATGGCCATGCCTTGCGGGCCGTAGGGGGCTGCATGCAGGCTGTTGCTAAGGGCCACAACCAGCAGCAGTAAAATAAACGATAAGCCGCGAAGTGTTAGAGTCTTCATGGGTTTTATTACAGCGGGGGAGGCACCTTGTTGTCAATCAAAATCGGGCGGAGGGTCACGCAGTTGAATGATATCAATCGGCGCGCTGAGAATGCGTAAATTTGCATAGTTGGCAGGAGGACAAGCGTTCAGCCCAATACTGCTGACTTAGCGGGAGGATTGGCATCCTGCCTGTCATGGACGACGGGCTTCCAGCCTGTCGTTTCATGCGCAGACAGGCGGGACGCGCTGTCTTCCGTCACAGGCGGGACGCCTGTTTTCCGATCGGAGATCGCGATGCTGGCTGCGCTGGCGCGGTGCCGGCGGGTACCTGGTCAAGGACCAGAAATGCGCCGCCGGCACCGAGGGGATCGAGCAGGGCATGGTCGGCCGGAGAGGCGGGATCGGTGAAGGGTTGGAGGAGATCGCGCATGGGCCGCAGGCTGGCGGTGGCGGCCCACGGAGCCGACCACTCGGTGAGGTCGGTGAAATTGACGTCGGCGGTGAGGTCCTGGCGGCCCGGGTGGTCATAGATGGCGGCACCTTCGAGGCGTTGTTGGAATAGGTAGGCGCGCAGGGTGCCGCGCGGGCGGCGGTGGTAGAGGTCGGCGGCGCCGGCACCGTAGTCGATGGTGAGCCAGCGGCCGGCCTGCCAGGACGGGAGCCAAGTTCCGAGCCACACGCGGTATGAGTCGTGGACTTCGATCGATTGGCCGACGGGGTGTGGCAGGCTGAACGATGAGGACGGGGGCAGTGGCGCGACAGGCAGCAGGCACTCGTGGGGGCGGTGGTTGGCATCGAAGGCCACCGCCAGTTCGCGCCAGCCGGCGGCGGTGAGTTGGAAACGCCGCACCGGAAAGGCATCGACCAATTCGTTGGAAAAGGCCACGGCGCGGCCGGAGCAAGCGGCCAGCGCAGCTGGCATTGATGGGTGCCAACGGGCGCGGCGGCCGAGGCGTTGCTGCTGAAGCTCGGTGAGGACGGGCGAGGATTCCACCAGATGCAGGCGGGTTCTCCAGCGGACCTGCCATGGCAAGTGGCGCAGCACGGCGGCGGCCAGCGTCCCGTCTCCCGGGCCGATTTCGATCAGGTCGCGGCATCCTGATTCGCGCAGCGCCGATGCCGCCCACGCGGCGATGGCGCGGGCCGGGGCGGCCGAGAGCATCGGGGCGGTGGTGAAATCGCCGCGACGGCCGATGCCAGCGATGCGTTGGGCGTAGTAGCCGTGGACCGGGTCGTGCAGCGCCCGGGCCATGAACTCATCGAAGCGGGTGAGGGGGCTCAAGCCGGCAGCTTGCGGTGGTTGGCGGCCGGTTGCAGGGTGATGATGATGAGCACGCCTTGGGCGACGACAAAGGTAACCAGCCACGGGAATGCTTTGTCCATGAAGCCGTAGGAGTGCAGGCCGACGCCCAGCATGTTGACGCCGAACCACGAGAAGGCGGTGATGGCATTGCCGAAAATGGCCATGGCGATGAGCCCGCGCTGGCGGATCATGCCGCCCCAGCGGGCGTGGAGAATGAGCGCACACCACAACACAATGAGCAGCGCACCATTTTCCTTCGGATCCCAACCCCAGAAGCGGCCCCACGATTGGTCGGCCCAAATGCCGCCGAGCACGGTGCCGACGAAGCTGAAGAGGGTGGCGAAGCAGACGATGCCATAGACCATGCGGGCAAGGTTGCGGGCGAGGTCCTTGCTTTGGTTGGCCACCAACTTGCGGCGCAAGCCGAGCACATCCAGCACGATGACCAAGCCGTAGGAGATGGCGATGACGAAGACGGTGGCGCACAGAGCCATCCACATGAACGCATTCACCTGCTGAAAGACGGACTGGACGCTGGCCGGGGCGCTGGTCGGGACGAGCTTGCCCACCATCAGGGCGATGAGGAACAAGGCACCGACCGGCACCACAATCATGGCGGCGCGTTTCACCAGCACGAGACGGTCATGGCCGGAGGTCAGCAGGGCCAGCAGGACATAGAAAATGGCCAGGAAACCGGCCAGGAACATCGCGGAATAGCCGGCGGTGATGATCACCACGTGGGTGGCCAGCCAGATGTTGCTATCCAGCACCGCCTGCATCATTTCGAGGGTGTCGCCGTTGGCACCGAGGTGGTGGGCAATGATCAAGGTGATGAAGCCAACCATGCCGGCACAGGCGGCACCGATGCCGTCGCGGAAGATGCGCTCAAGCACCAAGCCAAGCACGACCGCGCCCCAGCCGACGAAGATGGCGGACGAATATAGATTGGTGACGGGCGGGCGGCCTTGCAGGTACATCCGCGAGAACATGCCAAACGAATGGGCGGCCAGCGCCAGCATCAGCAACAGGAAGGCGGTCTTGCGCATGCCCTTGGGGCAAACCAGCCACGAGCCGCAGGCCAATAGAAATGCCCCGATATACAACACCATGCTCTGATAGAACGGCTCCATCAGGTTGAAGCGCAATTCGTAGGCGCAGCGGCCGCTCCAGTCGCGGTGGTCGCGCTCGAGGGTGTCGGCATAGGCCTCGGCCGCCTGGGTGAAGGCCGCGGGGTCGGCATCGCGGAAGGCGTCGCTGAGTTTGGCGTAGGAGGTGACGGCCAGAGGCAGCGATTGTGGTGAGTCGACGCGGATGAGCGCCGCGCCGGTGGATAGCCAGGCGCTGGGTTTGCCACCGGCGGGTGGCGGCACGGTGAGCATGTAGGCGATCTGGGCCTGGGACTCGTAGCGGGTCACTGCGGCGTTGAGCAAGGCGACTTGTTCCTTGGTTGGCGGGGTGTTGTTTTGGCTGAGGGCGGCGGCGCTGGCGGCTACGGTGGTGGCGTAGGTGTTGATTTCCGCGCCGAAGTGGGTGGAGTCCTCCGGGTGGATGCTGTTCTTGAGGCTCTGATAGAGGACGAGCGAATTGCGCAGGTTGTAGATGGCGGTCTGGAACGGGCTGCGTTCCTTGGCATCGGTCTCGGCGGTGAGTTTCCCTTCCTCGTCGATTTTCGCCAGATACGGCTGCAACTCGGTGAACGAGGCGTATTTTTTGTCGACCTGGGGCCAACCGAACATGCCGAGCACTTCCGGGTTGGCGATCGCAAACACCGGATAAGTGTCGGCCACCGGCGCGTCAAAAAGAACCGCAGCGAGCCAGCGCGAGGCCGTCATCGAGGTGCCGGCCGGCATCACAACACCATTTTTTTCCAGCCAGCGGGCGATGCCGGTGGCGGGTTTTTTGTTAGTTGCGTCCGGCAGCCAAAGCGTTTGCTTGCCGCGCAGGATGAGCAGGGCATTGCGGGCGACGGTATCGAGCGGTTTCACGCGGCCGCCGACCAGCACCGGCAGCCGGCTGAAGGCGCGGAGGTCGAAGTCATCGGGCTTGGGCTTGGGGTCGCGCCATGATGCGCCGAGCCAGAGCGCAGCGACGAGCAGGATGATGTAGGGGATGAAGCGGTTCATGGCGCGGGGGCGGAGGAGGTGCGCCGGGCAAAGGCGGTGAGATGAAAGGTGAATTGGATCAGTAATCCCAGGGCGACGATCACACAGGCGACGTAGGGTGCTTGATAGCCGGGATTGCGGACCACTTGCAGCACGGTGCCGCTGTTGTCGGGCTCAAAGCCGGACTGGTAATAAGTGTCGCCCTGGTAGCGCAGCGGGTGGTTCATGTAAATTTCGACCTGGCGGTTCTCGTTGTGTGCGGGGTCGGCCAGGGTGATCTTGCTGGAGAACTTTTTGGCGATCTCGGTGCCCGGATAGGTTTCGTGGGTGAAACTGATCAACGAGAGGCTGTACGGATGGTAATACCGTGCGGCGCGCAATTCCATGCTCCAGTGGCGGCCGTCGAGGTCGAATTCCTGCGGTTGGGCCATGGCCATGGAGACGAGCCAGGTGCCCAGCGATTTGCCGCCCTTGGCGGGGATGATTTCCAGCACGGCGCTCATGGTGTCGTGCTTGTTCATTTTGGTGGCGCGGGGTTGGTCCTGGATGGTGATGCGGGCCCCGGCGCCGTTGCTGGCGGCGGGGACGGCGGCGACGTTTTCCTGGCCGATCATTTGGAGGTCGGAATTGCGGTAGAAGCGTTTGACGACGATGCTGAATGGCAGCGACTCATGGTTGACGGTCGGGCTGTCGGCGAGCACCTCGCCAGGGATGGCCGTGACCGGGGCAATCTCCGCAGTGCCCAGCTCGGTGACCGCCAGTTCGGCACGGGTGTCGTCTTCCGAGTAATTCTTGGTTTCACCCTGGCGCAGGCGCATGTAGCTCGAGACCGAGAACAAATCGGTGGCGAGGCCGCCGGCGAGCATGATGATGAGGCCGAGGTGGGTGAGTTGGATGCCGAGTTTGCGCCAGGTCCACGAGAAGCGGCGGATGTGGGCTGTGACCAGATTGAGCAACAACACCGCGCCGATCAAGTGGCCGCCCGGAAACACCGGAAAACGGAATCCGTCGGCCGTGAACGACCACCACACGAACCAGCTTTGGAAGTATTCCTCCTGGATGAAAAACAGCCCGGCGTTGACTTGGGCCAGGGTCCCGGCAAACACCAGCACCAGGGCGGAGGCGAGGCAAATGACGGTGAGCCGCAACGAGGAGACGGTTCCTAACAAGCGGTGGAGGGCTGTCTTCATTCAGGTTTGGTGAAACGGACCGATGCGAGAAACGCTGTGAACTTGGCTTTTTCCGCCGCCACCAGGGCGTCCGGTCCGGTGAATTTGAAAAACCAGGTGTCCGCCCCGTGGCGGGTCCAGCCGGCGACCAGGCGTGCTTGGGCCCCGGTGGCGTCGATGAGCGAGAAGGAGTCGGTACCGGCGCTGAGCTTGGTGACCAGCGGCGGCAGGGCGGCGGCGTCGATGGCAGGCAAGCCGATTTGTTGGCGCCAGCGGTTGACGTTGGCCAGATCGCCGCCGACGTCGCCCGGGAAGTGGCTGATCGCCAGTTCGGCTTTGGCACCGTCGGCTCCGGCAACGCTGAAGGTGGCATAGCGGGCTGCGCTCGCGGCGCCCGGCGTCCAGCCGTCGGGCAGCGTCCAGGTTAGACTGCCATCACCGGCGGGGGCGGGGGCTGCGGCACCGGCGGCGGGGGCAGGGGCGGGAACTGCCGGGGCCAGCGGGGCGGGCGCGGTTCCTGCGGGTGCCGGGGCGGCGGGGGCGCTGTCTGCTGGGGCGGGCTTGACCGTTTCGATCCACTTGAAGAAATTGGCTTTCTCGGTGGCGGTGAGGGCTGCGTTGCCGCGCATTTTGAAGAACCATGCGTTCTCGCCTTCTTCGGCGATGGCACCGACGAGGCGGCCGTCCTTGAGGACATCGGCACCGGGGGCGATGCCTTCGAGGTCCACGGCGATGGCGTCGCCGAAGCTCGACTTGATCGTCTGGGACGCTTGTTTGAGGGCGGCCTCGTCAATCGGGGGTTGGCCGAGTTGGTCGCGCCAACGGTTGATGTTGGCGAGGGTGCCGCCCGGTGCCCGGCGCAGCTGGGTGAATGAAATATCCGACATCGCACCGCCATCGCCCTCGACGTGGTAGCTGGCCAGGCGCATCGGCGACAGCGCCTGCTTCTTCCAATGCGCTGGCGGGCTGTCGGTGAATTGCGGGCTGGCCTGGGTCGCGGGGCTGGTGGCGGCACCGCCGGCCGCCAATTGCTCGGCGCTGAGGCCCGCGTGTGGGTCGCCACCGGCGGTACCCGGCGTCATGCCGGGCATGCCGGCGTGTGGGTCGGCGGCGGATTCGCCAGGGGCGGGGGCGGCCGGGGCGGCGTCCTTGGCGACGTGGTAAACCTTGACGTCCCGTTCGTGTTTGCAGGCGGCGGCGGACACGATGAGGAATCCCAGACAAAAATATGACAATTTCATGGCGATGGAGTGAGACGGGTCGGGAGGCTCGACGCGGTGAAGTGGCGAGTCAATGCTTAAGCAAAAGATGCAGGGGAAAATGTGCGGGTGGCGCGCCTCAAGGAGGGGTGGCGTCCTGCCACCGTTCGCCCATGCGAAGAGCAAATCCAGCCGCCAGTGGGCGTTTCCTTGCGCATTTCATGGGCAAATGGGGGCAAGATGCCCACTCTCCGCAAAGGCCGCCTGCTAATCCTGGTTTTGGCCGTTGTGGCACTCGTTGCAGGAGGGGTCGGAGTTTTCCGAATCGATGTGGAAAAATGGCAACCCCTTCGGATCAACTTTTTCCAGATCCTTGCCGGCACCTTGGGCGACGATGAGGTGGCAGGCGGTGCAATCGCTGCCCTTGATCGAGGTCTTGCCGTCGGCGGCCAGATGCTTGCCATCGTGGCAGCGGAAGCAGCCGTTGGTGTCCTTGTGCCCGATCAGGTCGGGGTGGATCCGCCAGTCGACCTTCATTTCGGGGAAGAAATTGACCTTGTAGATCGCCTTGGCTTCCGCGACGAGCGCGTCGATGCGTTTCTCATCGGGGTATTCGGCGCGCAGGAAACTCTCGATCTTCTGGTTGGCCTCCTCACGGGTGGCGTAGGGTTGGACCAGCGCCTTGACCACCTTGGCCTTGGCCCACGGGATCGCCGGATCGATGCGGCCGTAGGCCATCGATTGGTCGACCGCGGCATTCGGGCTGAGGTATTTGTGCGAGGGGCGGTTGTGGCAATCCATGCAGTCCATGGTGCGGATCGGGTGCTTGGAGATGTCGTCGGTGAATTCCTTGGTCCGGTACTCCGTGACTTTGCCGTTGGCATCGGTCACTTTCACCCATGGAATCTTCATGCGGCTCTCATCGGTGGCAATGAACTCCACCTTGTTGGACACGTTCATGTGCGAGTGAATCCCTTCCACCGGGCCGTGCACCGGATCGCTGCCGCCAACTTTCAACACCATCTGCACGGTGAAGGGCGTGTTGGTCTCGTCGGCCAGGAAATGGCGGTACGTCTTCTGCAAGTCACCGGTGTGCTTCTGCGACCAATGGCACGATTGGCAGGTTTCCTGCGCCGGTCGTTGGTTGACGTTGTGGAGTGTGATGGGGCGGTTGAAGTCGCCCAGAATCATGTGATAGAGCTGGCGCATGCCGCTGACCTTGGTGCGGATGTAGTTGCCGGCACCGGGGCCCACATGGCAGGCGACGCAGGCAACCTTGGCGTGCGCGGAATGCTGGTACGCCTTGAACTGCGGCTCCATCGGGGTGTGACAAACCTCGCCGCAGAACGAATTGGTTTCGGTCATGTGGTAGGTCTGGTAACTGCCCAGCGCCGTCAGAAACAGGAAGCCCAGGCTGCCGCCGACAAAGCCCACCAGCAGGCGGCGGTCGCGTTGGCGCGCCAGATTGACGTGCAACACAAAGCTGGAGACCATTTCCGGGTGGTCTTTGGGAATCCGGCGGGTTTCCAGAATGTAGCCCAGCACCACGATGGCGAGGCCGGCGAGCAGGAACGAGGGGGCCACCACGTAGGCGAGAATGCCCATGTAGGGGTTGGCGTGGGTGGCGAAAAGGTCCACCGAAAACAACAGGACAAAGGCGAAAAACGCCGAAACGGCTAGCACGAAGCCGGACAAGCTGAGCCAGTTGCGCAGGCGGCTGAGGCGGGTGGGCAACGGCGTGGGGGTGGAGGAAATGGATTCTTCGCTCATGGGGGAGGTGGTTAAAGGCTGAAGGCTGGGGGGTTTTGTCACACAAGGCGCGGTGACGCAACGATTGTTTTTTGGGGGATTCAGGAGCCGCCAGGCTCCTGACAACTTTTGTCTGGGAAGTCAGGGGGCTTGAATGGAAACAGGGGGACGAAGATGACCACGGATGAAGAGGATTACACGGATTGCACGGATTAAGAATTTAGGGTGGGGTAAATTGGAGTGCCGGGATAACTCGTGCGGAAGAAACCACTGATAAAGCCCCAGGCGTCGCCCTGCGGGCTATGCCGGGCAGGCTGAGAAGACTGATTTCACTGATTGAAGATTTCTTCCCAGTGGGCTCAGAGGCCTCAGTGGTTTCTTGCTCCCGATCAACTCCACCAAGTCACGCATCCACCCCACCCCAAGTCTTCCTCTTCAATCCGTGTAATCCGTGTAATCCGTGGTTTCTATCTCCCTGTCAGCATTACACACCCGGATGGCGGGTAATGGTTGGCAAAAAAGGCGGGGGTTCGTTGCCGAACCCCCGCCGAGGATGCTTGGCGGCTGGACGCCGCAGCTACGTCATTTCTTGAAGGCGCGGATGTAGGCGACCAGTTCCTTGGCTTCCGCCTCGGTGACTTTGTCCTTGTAGCCCTTCATCTTTTCCTTGCCTTCTTGGATCACCTTGAGGGCTTCGGCATCCGTGAAGGAGGCCTGCACCTTGGCGTCGGTGTAATCCTTGACCTTGGCTTTCTTGCCCATGGTCGTCTCGCCCTTGCCGTCTTTGCCGTGGCAGGAAGCGCAGTTCTTGGCGTAAACTTCCGCGCCGTCACCAAAGGCCGCGGGGGCGGCAATCAGCAGAGCAGCGGAGAGCATGGATGCATTCATTTTCCAGTTCATGGTCATGTATTGGGGTTGGTGATTCGAACGTCCGGGTAGTCTAGCACATCAGAAGCGGATCTGCAAGCCGGTGGAGATCATCTGCGCGGTGAAGTCATTAGCTCCGCCGCTCTGGTCCTGCAAGGCACCTGTGGTTTGGCTCGTCATGAGGGCGTACCGCAGGTTCCAGACCATGTTGGGGGTCAGGGCGCGGGTCAGCGTCAAGCTCACGGTATTCTCCTGGGTGTTGAGGCCGTAGCCCATGGCATACGGGATGGTCGCAGTAGCGGTTGCAGTGTAAGGAGCGCCTTGCTGGGTGTAGTTCTTCGCATCGTAGTACGTGTAACTGGCAGTGAGGTCCGTGCGGTCATCGATTGCGTATCCAACCGACAGGCTGCCGGTGAAGTAATCGTTTTGCGCATCGGGCACCATCTGGGTATCCGTGTTGGTTTGCGCCCAGGTGTAGCTCGCGCTGGCTTGCACATAGAGACGTTCCATGGGCATCCAGGTGATGCTTTCGCTCAAGATGCTGGATTTCACGATGCCTGATTGCACTTCGGGCAAAATCCCATTGTCTGCCGTCGTGGCCGGACCCGTCACCACCGCTACCGGTGGAGTTTGGACGGAGGTCACGGGATTCTGAGTCACCGGAGTCCAGCGGACGCCACGGTTGTCATATTCCGTTTCGCGGTAGTCGTAGCGGGTTACCAGGGACAGGTTGTTCATGGCATGCCATGTCATGCGCAAGTTGGCACTGTCGGTGGTCGTATCCAGGTCCATCATTTGGGGACGGAGGGTCTGGGAGCCCGAGATGGTGCCGGCCAGGCCTTTGATCACGCTTGGGTCGAATTCGTCGTTGCGTTCGGAATAGAGTCCTTGCAGGGAGAAGCTCAGGCTGCGAACCGGATACCAATTGGCACCAATGGTGTAGTTCTGTTGGTTGACCGTGACGTCTTCGTGGAAGACATCGGGGAGGGATCCGCCAGCCACAACTCCGGTAGCCGAAGTCGTCTGGTAGAAAAGACCCCGGTAAGAATTGGATTGATCCTGGTGCTCCCACTCGCCCTTGGCATAGAGCACCAGGTCCGAGATTCCGGTGTAGCGCAGATCCAAGGCCGCCGTGTCGGTGTGCGTGCTGAGGTCACTCGCATAGAGTTGGGATGCCAACGTGGTGGCCGACACCGCAGGTGGATACGGATTGGTTATCGTCGTTGTGTTCATCTGGGCGATCGCGCTTTGTGACGACTGCTCGAGGCGCAAGGACGGCGTGATGGTGAGATCCGCAATCGGATTCCACATCAGGTTGACATTGCCGACGCAGTTCTGGTATTCGGCACCGCCCATGGGGATGGAGCGAATGGTGGTGCTACCGTTGCTGCCGGGAAGCGCGCCGGGATTCACGGGTGAAGCGAATTGCTGCCATCCATTGGTGTCGGTATTGACCGTGGTGTAAGCAAAACCACCGGAGAGCCACAACTTGTCGGAGAAGCGAGTCATGCTGTGGACGTTGCCGGAGAACAAGTCCATGGAGTACTCGTCCTTAAAGCTGGAGGCGACCTGGTTGTTGCCCGTGGTCACTCCGGCCGGCGTTTGAGTCACCGCACCGGTGCGGGTATTGAGCGAGTTGGTGTAGGCCGTATGCTCGTAGTTCAAGCCGAGTCCGAGGTCGGTGTTGCCAAGGGTGTGCTCGACGTCGAGGGCGAAGATGTCGCTCTTTTCATCCAGATTCCAGAAGGAAGGTGCGAACTCGAAATTGGTGGTGCCTGTGCTGCCAACACCTGCGGACTGCACCAGCGGACGGGCACCCCAACTGGTGCTGTCCTTGTTCCCATCGCGGAACGCGTGTTTGTAGTTGAAGGTGATCTCCGGCAGGTTTTCCATGCGCAGGCCCGCTTCAACGTTGAACTCGCCGCGGTCCACGTGCAGTTCGTCGCCCCACTGGGGCTCGGTGTAAAGCCCGGCCACTTGTGGCATGTAGCCGCCGCTGCCGTCATAGTACGTGCGGTATTGTTTGTAGCCGACCTTGACGTAGCCGACATCGGCCTTGGTGAGGTTGATGTTGCCCAGATAATCTTCCAAGCCCGGCAGGGCGTGGCCGTCAATCGTCACCGTCGTGGACTTGTCGATCGACTTTGAGAAATGGAGCGAATCGATGCCGCCGTAGAAATCGCCGTTGGTCTGGGAGCGCCGCATCATGCCGGCGTTGTCGCCATTGACGAAAGCGCCACCGATGGTGAAGCCAATCCAGTTGCTAGCGGTGGATTCGGCGGGAGCCGAGGGGGTGGTGGCGGTGCCGGCGTGGCCGGCGACCGTGAGGGTGAGTACCAGGGCCGGAGCGGCCAGGGCGAGACGGAACGAACGCAGGGTCTTGGATTGTCCCAAGAGATGTGTGTAGCGAAGCGGTTTCATGTCGTGATGATTTTTAAAGGTTGATCGGGTGGGTTAGTACTGCAGTCTGAAGTTGACGTTGGATCCGTGGATTGCTTGGTGGCAGCCTGCGCTCCAGCAGGTGCCGCGTTGCCAGTCGCCGCCTATGTCGCTATGGCCCGTGCCGCCGTTTCCGGGGGCTGACATACCGATGTTTTTCTTGGTGTTGGCATCGACGTGGCACTTGAGGCACAAGGTTTGGTTGCGCTCATTGAGCATCTTCTGGTTGACCGAGCCGTGCGGGCTGTGGCAAGCGGTGCATCCTTCACGCACGGCAGCGTGTGGGAAGACGAAGGGACCGGTCTGTTGCTTGTGGCATTGTTGGCAGGTTTCGGCCTTGCCGGCGAGTTGGGTGCCGCCGCCCTTGACGGCATTGCCGGTGTGCGGGTTGTGGCAATCGCTGCAGCTCACCTTGCCGGCGAGCACCGGATGGGTATAAGGCAGCATGAACTGGGCCTTCTTATCGACGTGGCATTGGAAGCAGGTTTCCGGGGATTTGCGGGGATTGACGATGGTGCCTGCGCCGCCGCCGGCTTCGACGTGCTTGCTGCCGGGGCCGTGGCAACTTTCGCAGCCCATTTCAAGGGCGTTCTTGCCCTTGGCCTGGAGCTTGGCGTGGTCGGCGGTGCGGAAGTCGCGGACGAGTTTTTCATGACAGGTGGCACATTCCTTGGTGCCGACAAAGGTGGCGCCGGGGATGCTGGGTGGAGCCAGCATGGTGCGGGTGGTGGCGCAGGACATCAGGACCACCGCGAGCGATGCTCCTCCGCCGGCAACCCATAACAGGTGGCTTGGTTTTTGAAGGATCCATCGGCTGATGGTCGAGACATTGGGGAGTTTCCAGCTTGTTTTCATCGGGGTATTATCTAGGGTTGAGGGGGTTGGTTGCTAGGGACTGTGGGTCGGGTTGCTGACTTGGTTGGGGAGTTTGTTTTGGGAAAAAGATCGGGATTTGGGTGAGGTGAGGAGTGGTGATTATCGGGATTGGGTGGGGCGGATGTCGTCGTAGAAGATGGCGGACTTTGGCAGAATCAGGGTGTTTGACTACGCATGATTGCCCAAATACTGTGCAGATTCGGCGCAATTCTGAAATTGTGAACAATTTATAAGAGTTTACGGATTTCATGCGGGTTAGGGCTTGTGTAAATAGACAAGCGTGCAAAAATTTGACTGTCAAGAGGAGAATGAAAATGACTTGGATTGATTGTCACAATCACCTGCACTTCAGTGGCTTGGGCGACCATGAGCCGTTGCTGGCGGCGCTCCGGGCGGCCGGAGTGGAGCGTTGTGTGGTCAACGCCACCGCAGAGGCCGATTGGGAGGCTGTGGCCGCCTTGGCCGCAGCCCATCCGGCGGTGGTTGTGCCGGCATTTGGGATTCATCCGTGGCATGCTCCGGAAATCGGTGCGCAGTGGCGGGAGCGGCTGGTTGGCCTGCTGGAGCGATTCCCCCAAGCGGGGGTGGGGGAGTGCGGGCTGGACCGCTGTGCGAGCGGTGCGGGCGCGGATTTGCAAGTGCCGCTGTTTCTGGCGCAAGTGCGGCTGGCGCGCGAATTGCGGCGGGCGCTGACCATCCATTGCGTCAGGGCCTGGGGACTCCTGTTGGAGGCGCTGGCGGTGGAGGCGCCGCCGCCGGGTTTCCTGATGCACGGGTACGCCGGGTCGCTGGAAACGGCGCGGCGATTGCTGCCGCTGGGGGCGTATTTCGCGTTCTCCGGAGGGGGGCTGCAGCCGCGCCGGGCGGCGGTGTTGGAGGTGTTCCGGCGGTTGCCGCCCGAGCGAATCGTGTTAGAGACCGATGCGCCCGAGATGCTGCCGCCGCCCGCGTTTGTGAGCCACCCCCTGGCCGGAGCCCGCAACCATCCGGCAAACCTGCCGGCCATCGGCGGCGGCCTGGCCCGCGCGCTGGGCATGCGGGCCGAGGACCTCGCCGAGTTGACGACCCGCAACGCGCGGGCCTGCTTCGGCTGGTAGATCACAACAGCGCATACACTAGCCGAGGAAGCCGGTCAGCGGGCTGGTGGCGCTGGCGTGCTCGGTGGGGTCGGGCAGGCCCAACTCAAAGGCATGGCGGCCGGCTTGGACGGCGAGTTTGAAGGCGATGGCCATGCGCGATGGGTCGCTGGCGATGGCGATGGCGGTGTTGATGAGCACGGCATCGGCACCGAGTTCCATGGCCTCGGCGGCATGGCTGGGCGCGCCGAGGCCGGCATCGACGATGACCGGGACGGTGGCTTGCTCGATGATGATGCGGATTTGGTCGCGGGTGGCGATGCCGCGGTTGGAGCCGATGGGCGAGCCCAGGGGCATGACGGTGGCGACGCCGACATCCTGCAGGCGCTTGGCCAGGACGGGATCGGCGTTGATGTAGGGCAGCACGACAAAGCCCTCGTTGACGAGGATTTCCGCGGCCTTGAGCGTCTCTATCGGATCCGGCAACAGATAGGTGGGATCCGGGTGGATCTCCAACTTCACCCACTTCGGCAAGCCGGCCGCGGCGGCCAGCCGCGCCAGGCGCACGGCCTCCGCGGCATTGATCGCGCCACTGGTGTTGGGTAAAATCAGGTATTGCTCCGGATCGATGAATTCGAGGATGTTGGCAAATGGATCGCGTTGGCCGCTGAGGTCGGCGCGCCGCAGGGCGACGGTGATGATTTCCGCGCCGCTGGCGGCTAGCGCGTCGCGCATCACCTCGTGGGAGGAAAATTTGCCTGTGCCCAGAAACAAACGGGATCGGAATTGGCGTCCGGCTATGGTGATCATGAGGGGGGAGAGTTATCGGTTAATGGTTTAGGAAAGTGGGCCCGATCGGTCGCGGTGGCCTTCACTTGGCCGCTAGCGGTTTGAGCGCGCCGTCGAGGGTGATGACTTGGTTGGGCAGGGTGCTGAAGGTGGCGGTGTGGGTGCCGGCCTCGAGTTTGAGGGGTCCGCCGAGCTTGGAAACGATGCGGACCGCCGTGAGTTGGTGGTCGCTCCAGGCGAGGTCCACGCTGAAGCCGCCGCGGGCGCACAGGCCGGTGACCGAGCCGGTCGGCCAGGCCTTGGGCAAGGCGGCGAGGAGTTGCAGTTCGAAGGTGCCATCGGCGTCGCGGATCTGGCTTTGCACCAGCATTTCGGCGATGGCGGCGGTGGCGCCGAAATTGCCGTCGATCTGGAATGGCGCGTGGTCGTCGAACAAGTTGGGCAGCGTCTTGTCCTTGAGCAGATTGGTCAGCAGGATGAAGGCATGATCGCCGTCGTGCAGGCGCGTCCACATGTTGATTTTCCAGGCCAGGCTCCAGCCGGTGCCGGCATCGCCACGTCCTAACAACACCTTGCGCGCCGCCTCGAACAACTCGGGAGTGGCGCTGGTGATCATGTTGGCGGGATGCAGGCCGAACAAATGCGAGGTGTGGCGGTGGGTCGGCTCGGTTTCCTGATAGTCATCGATCCATTCGAGGATGCGCCCGGTGGTCGGGCTGATGCGGACCGGCGCGAGCTTGGCGAGGGCGGCTTCGCACTCGTGGCGGAATTCGGCGTCGGTATCGAGGATTTTGCTGGCGAGGATGCAATGGGTTAGAAGCTCGTGCACGATCATGATATCCATGGTCGCGCCGTAGGTGAACACGGCGCGGGTTTTGCCATCGGGCAGAATGAAGGTGTTTTCAGGCGAATAGGACGGATTGGTCACCAGCTTGCCGGCCACCGGGGTGCCCGCGGGCGCCTCCACCATGAAGTCGAGGATGAAGCGGGCCGCGCCCTTCATCAGCGGCCAGCCGCGCTTGGCCAGGAAGTCCTTGTCGCCGCTGAATTGATAGTGCTCGAACGGATGTTCCGCCAGCCACGCCGAGCCGACCGGCCAGATGCCTTGCAGGCCGTCGGCGGGGGCGGCGAAACCCCACGGGTCGGTTAGGTGGTGGACCACCCAGCCGCGGGCACCATAGTTGACCTCGGCGACGCGGCCGCCGGGCTTGACGAGCCCGTCCATCAGATCGAACAAGGGCAGGTGGCATTCGCTGAGGTTGGTGATTTCCGCGGGCCAATAATTCATCTGGATATTGATGTTGGTGTGGAAATCGGCGTTCCAGGGCGGGTTCATCTGCCAGGCCCAGATGCCTTGCAGGTTGGCGGGCAGGCCGCCGGGACGCGAACTGCTGATGAGCAGGTAACGGCCATATTGGAAGTACGTTGCCACCAGGCCGGGATCGGTTTGGCCCTGCTTGATGCGCTGCAGCCGCTCGTTGGTCGGCAGGGCATCGATGTCCGCACCGGCCGAACCGAGGTCTATCGCCACCCGGTTGGCGAGTTTCTGGTAATCGGCGACGCTGGCGCTTTTGAGCTCGGCGTACGAGGTGCCCGCCGCTTTGCTTAGGGTGGTGGCGCAGACTTGCTCGGGATCGCCGCCCCGGTAGCTCGTCGCGCCGGCGATGAGCAGGGTGACGCTGTCGGCACCGCTCACGGTGAGGATGCCGTCGGTGTTGGTGACCTGGCCGCCGGTGGCCACGGCCGTGACTTGCGCCGCGAAGCGCAGGCCGCGCTGGGTGCCCTGGTCGTCCTTGCAGTCGATCTGGCCGCGCAGTAAAATCGCGTTGGGAGCGGTGGGATGGGCGAGGCAGCGGGCGTCCTTCTGGCGCTTGAGGGTGAGGCGCAGGTTGATGCTGTTGGGCTTGCTGGCGGTGAAGCGGGCGACGATGGCAGCAGCGGGGGCGGACGCGAATATTTCGCGGGTGAAGGTGGTGCCGGACTGGTTGTAGGTGACCGCGGCGAGCGCGGTGCTCACATCGAGCGAGCGGCAATAGGCGGACGCCGGGGCGGCGGCGGGGGTTTCCATCAAGAGTTCGCCGAGTGATTGATAGGGCCGGACGCCGGCGGGGCGGCCCATCATGTTGGCAGCGGCGAGGGCCTCGGCTTGCTTGTTGTTGCCCTCAAACAACAACTTGCGGACTTGCGGCAGGGCGGTGAGGGCGGCGGGATTGCTGGTATCCCGCGGATAGCCATCCCACAGCGAGTCCTCGTTGAGTTGCAGGCGCTCGTCGGCCACGCCGCCGAAAACCATGGCACCGAGGCGGCCGTTGCCCAGCGGCAACGCCTCCTCCCAGACCTTGGCCGGCTGGCGATACCACAGCGTGTGGCGGCCGGGCGGAGCCGTGGCGGGGGGGCCGCCGAGGGTGGCGCGATCCTCCCAGTGGGCGGTGAGATTGGAGCGTTCCAGCGCGGGCGGGGCCGCGGCGGCTTGCAGGCCGGCGGCAGCGGATAGATATCCCAACAGGATCAGGGGCGTGGTTTTCATGGATGGGGCGGCGGGCGGGGGCGGAAAGCGGGGCAAACTGGGACGCAGGCTGATGCGAGCAAGCCGCTGAATCAAGACTGAATCGGCCTGGGAGCAAATGCCGGGCATTGCGGCGCTCTGCGAGCGTCGATGCGAATGGAATGCGCTTCAGCTGCGCTCACGACGGTCACCGACCGCCACCACAACGCGATGCCGGGCAGTCATGAAACCGTGCACGTCCGCCGTGGTTGGCATGGGCCGGTCGGGCAGCGCGATTTAACAGAAATGTGTTGCACGTCGGGGCGCTGGCGGCTCATCTTAAGGCACAATGAAACCACAGCCAATGTCACGTCGTCATTTCGTCGTCAGTTCCGTCCTGGGTGCCGCTGCGGTGGCCGCCGGGCGCGCGCTGGCCGCTCCGGCAGCCCTCCGCAAAATCCCGATTTCGGTGCAACTTTATTCGGTGCGCGACGCCTGCGCCAAGGATTTCGATGCCACGCTGGCGGAGTTGGCCAAGCTGGGATTCAGCGGAGTCGAGTTCGCCGGCTACCACAGCTACAGCGGCAAACCGAAGGAATTGCGGGCGAAACTCGACGCGCTGGGCCTCAAGGCGGCGGCCACCCACATCGGCACCGGCAGCTTCCGCGGCGGCGAGTTGCAGAAGACCATCGAGTTTCACCAGCAGATCGGCTGCAAGTACTTGATCGTGCCCGGCGACGGCGACTTCACCAACGCGGAGAAAAGCAAACCGCTGGCGGAGTTTTTCAATGAGACCGCCGCCAAGCTCAAACCCCACGGCATGGCCTGCGGCTATCACAATCACACCGGCGAGTTTGCAAAAATCGGCGATTCCAATTATTGGGAGTTGTTTGCCGGGCGCACCAGCGGGGAAGTGATCCTGCAGGTCGATTGCGGCTGGGCGACGGACGCGGGTCAGGATTGTGCCGATTTGATGAAACGCCACCCCGGGCGCATGAAGGTGGTGCACATCAAGCCGGCGGTGATCAAGAACGAGGCCGGTAAAAAGGCGATTTTCGGTCAGGACTCGGTGAACTGGCCGCCCATTCTCAAGGCCTGCAGCGAGGTTGGCGGCACCCAGTGGCTCACTCTCGAACAGGAGTCCTATCCGGATGGCAAGTCGCCGATGGAATGCACCGCACTGTCGCTGGCGGCACTGACGGCGATGACCAAAAGCCTGTGAGCACCGGTTGGCCTGAGGCTAACGGTTTTTTTGAATCAAGCAGATAGGTCCGGGAGGCGGCGCGGTGACAGGGCGCCCCGCCCGATACTGCTGACTTAGCGGGAGGACAGGCTTCCAGCCTGTCATGGACGACGGGCTTCCAGCCTGTCGATTCATTGGCTGACAGGCGGGACGCGCTGTCTTCCCTCACAGGCGGGACGCCTGTTTTCCGATCATAGCGCGCTAAGTCAGCAGTATCGGGTACCCCGCCGGACGCGGAGTTCTCATGGGTTGTCGCCATGCAGATAGCAAAAGTCATCGTGATGGGTGCCCTCGGCGTGGTGACGAGTGCCGGGCTGGGGGCCTTGTGCGCCAAAGCGTACCGCGCCTGGCGGACCCGCCGGGTGGCGGCGGATTTGCAGCGGTTTTTTTGTCAGACCTATGCTGCCCACGAGAAGATGCGCACGGGGTTGAAGACGATGGCGGGGATTGTCCCCCAGTTGGATGATCCGCGGCAATTGCTGTCACGGCGCGGGGTTGAGTTGCTAGATAGGCATGCGGTGTCGATGATGGCGGTGGAGCGGGCGCTGGGTGGGGCGTATGGGCGGAGCCGTTTCCGGCGGCTGGCGACCCGCCAGTTGCACGACTTGCACGGGATGGACAGCGCCTTCGAGGGGTTTCAGCATGCGGTGCTGTCGGCGCTCTATCAGCAGGCGGTGACGCGGGTGGTGATGCCGCCACTGGCGGTGCGGCGGTATCGGGCGGCGTTCACGGTGCTTGAGCACACCTTGGCGGGCGAGTTGTGGCCGTTGATGAACGGGATATTGGCGCAGCACGTGGAATTATGGACTCACGATGCGGGCGGGGGATGGCACAAGGTCCGCGGCCTCGGGGTGCGCATGGGCAAGGAAGTGGTGTTCAGCCGCCGCTATCTTGAGAATGCGGACGAGTTGCATCTCATCGTGCGGGATCTCGACGGGCGCAGCTTCACCAATGAGTTTGTCGTCGAACATCAATTGCCGCTGAAATCACCCCGGCGACCGCTGTGGCCCTGGAAATTGGTGAGGCGCTGATGCGGCCGGGTGGTTGCCGCGTCTCCCGGCAAGTCATCCACGCATGTGCCACCGCCGGTCAAAACGTCCAGTTGCAAACGAACTTCTGAGATGGAGTGGCAGGGCGCTTGCTCAGCGCCTGCGGTAGAGGCCGATCCACTCGCGGTCCTCGCGGCCGGGGAAGGCCGCGCGCGGGACCCAGCCATCGAAGCGCTCGAACGCGGGCGCAAACCACGCGTCCAATTCGTCGATCGTCACGCCGAAGGGCGGGCCGTCGGCGTCCTCGCCAGGATCGTGGGGCGTGAGGAAAAACACCCCCGCCAGCAAGCCGCCCGGCGGCAGGCACCCGGCGACGGCCTGCGCATAGTCAGCGCGCTGGCCCGGGTCGATGGCGCAGAAGCAGGTGTGCTCCCAAACGGCCGAAAACTCCCGCCCCGCCCGCCATTCCGGATCGAGGAAATCGCCTTGCTCAAAGCTGTGTTGACCGGTGGTGGGAAATTCCCGCGCCAGCGCGACGGCGGTCGCTGAGATGTCGAGCCCGACGACTGGGATATCCAACACCCCGAGCGCCCGGGCGTCGTGGCCCAGTCCGCAACCGGGCACCAGAACTGGTCCGGCACCCCAGGCGTGGTGTTTGGCCAGCAACTCCAGCAAGGCCGGCACCGGTTGGCCTTTTTCCCACGGCATGTCTCCCGTTTGATAGCGCTGATCCCAATTCGTCATGGCGCAAGATGGAGCAGGGGTGGGTGACAAGCAAGCCCGGCCGTGCCCTCCTTCACTTGCGGATCACTCCGCGCAGACGCAGGTCGTCGCCGAGTTGGGTGACGCTCAGCTCGGTGAGGGCGAGGGATGCGGGCAGATTCAGGGCGGCGAGCGCGGGCACGGTGCCGCCGCAGAGCAGGGGTGCCAGATAGATGACCACCTCATCGACCAGCCCGGCCTCAAACAGGGCGGCGGAAAATCTGCCACCGGCTTCCACCAGCACGCTCAGCACGCCCTGCTCGCGGGCGAGGGCCCGCAACATTTCTGTGAGATCGGTGCCGGGGCGGACCAACGTCCGCTCGCGCCAGGCGTCGGTGAACAAGGGCGCGGCTGGTGGCAGGGTGGCGGGATGATTGGTGACGACCACGCGCCACGGCTGGGAGCGCCCTTCCAACAATCCGGGAGCGCGCAGGGTGAGGGCCGGCAGGTCGCGGCGGACGGTTTCGCCGCTGGTGAGGATGGCGTCGGCGCTGGCGCGGAGGACTTGCACATCGGCCCTGGCCGCTTCGCCGGTGAGCCATTGGCCCTCGCCGGGGGGGCGGGTGATGCGGCCGTCGAGGCTCATGGCGGTTTTCCAAATCAGCCATGGCAGACCGCTGGTGCTGACCTTGAAAAACGGCCGCAGCAGCGGGAGCGCGGCGGCGGCACCCACGCCGGAGCTCACCGCGATGCCGGCCGCGTGGAGCAATGCGTCGGCGCGACCGGCGTGCAGCGGGTTGTGATCGGTGCAGGCGTAGACCACGCGGGCGATGCCGGCGGCGATGAGTGCCTCGGTGCAGGGCGGGGTGCGGCCGTGGGTCGAGCAGGGTTCGAGGGTGATGTAGACGGTGGCACCGCGGAGCGCCGCCGCTCCGTGGTGGCTGGCTGCGACCGCCAGCGCCTCGCGCTCGGCATGGGGCTGGCCAGCGGCGCGGTGCCAGCCACTGCCCAGCAGTTCGCCGTTTTTCACCACCACCGCCCCGACGGGAGGGTTCGGGGCGCTGCGTCCCACGCCCTTGCGGGCTTCGTCCAGCGCCAAGGCCATCCAAAAGTTGTCGTCGGTCGCGGTTGCGTTCACCCGCGCAGCATCGCGGGAAACTTGGCCGGCGACAAGCGGGAAGGCGGAATTCCAGGCAACGTTGGGCGCTGCGGGACGCTGGTGGGTTCCTGAAATGGCGCAGGTGGGGGCACGCCCCGCCGCCCATGCACGTCAAGATAAGGATTTTTTCGAGTGCCTGGGGGCTCGGATTTGGGGGGAATACGGCATTTCTTGCTGATTTATCGGCGAAATTTGCGCCACATGCGTTTGAATGCCGGAAGAGGCTTGCGTCGGTCCGCCGGATCAGCCACGTTGCGCCGGACACAATCTTATGAACGAACGACGCGTGGTAATCACCGGCATTGGCTGCCTTTCCCCCCTCGGCAATGACTTGGCTTCCACTTGGGATGGCCTCAAGAATGGCCGCAGTGGAATTGCGGAGATCACCCAACTGGATCTCACTCCTTACGATTGCAAAATCGGCGGTGAAGTGAAGGGCTTCTCTGCGGACCAATATTTCCGGGTGCCCAAGGACGCGCGGCGCGCAGACCGCTACGTGCAATTCGCGGTGGCTGCCTCCAAAATGGCGATGGAGGACTCGGGTGTGGACGTTTCCACGATGAATCCACGGCGCTTCGGCGTGATGGTGGGCAGCGGCATCGGCGGTTTGTCCACTTTGGAGCGGGAGCACGCGGTGCTGATGGCCAAGGGGCCCAAGCGGGTCTCGCCGTTCACCATTCCGATGATGATTTCCAACATCGCCAGCGGCATTATTTCCATCGAACACGGTTTGCTCGGGCCGAACATGTGCATCGTCACCGCCTGCGCCACCTCCAATCACAACATCGGTGAGGCCTGGCGCATCATCAAGTTCGGCGATGCCGACGCGTTCCTGTGCGGCGGCGCGGAGGCCACCATCCTCGGCATGGGCCTGGCTGGATTCGGCAACATGAAGGCGCTGAGCACCCGCAACGACGAACCGGAGCGTGCTTGTCGCCCCTTCGACAAGGATCGGGACGGCTTCGTGATGGGCGAAGGTGCCGGCATCTTCGTCATCGAGGAACTCGAACACGCCCGCAAGCGCGGCGCAAAGATTTATGCCGAACTCATCGGTTACGGCATCAGCGCCGACGCCTATCACCTCAGCGCGCCCTCGCCCGATGGCAGCGGCCCGGCCTACGCCATCAAAATGGCCCTCGATCACGGCAAAATCAATCCCGAGGACGTCGATTACCTCAATGCCCACGCGACTTCCACCGGCCTCGGCGACATTGCCGAAACCAAGGCGATCAAGCTGGCGTTTGGCGACTATGCCAAGAACGGCCTGATGGTCAGTTCGACCAAGTCGATGACCGGCCACATGTTGGGAGCGGCCGGCGGCATCGAGTTGATTGCCAGCGTGATGGCGATTCACGAAGGGGTGATTCCGCCGACCATCAATTTGGAGAATCAGGACCCCGAGTGTGATTTGGACTGTGTGCCCAACGTCGCCCGCGAGGTGCCGGTGAAAGTGGCCATCAGCAATAGTTTCGGCTTCGGCGGCCACAATGCCTCGGTGCTGGTCCGCCGCTTCGAGTAAGCCGGTCATGGAAAATCCGCTTTATCGGCACGCCAGCGAGGTTTCTTTCCGTGATACCGATGCGAGCGGGTGGGTGCATTTCACCAACATTTTCAACCATGTCGAGTTGGCCGAGCACGCGTTTCTGCGTTCGCGGGGGCTGTTGGTGTTTGATCGCAGCCAAGGCGGTTGGCCGCGGGTCAAGGTAAGCTGCGATTTCAAGCGCCCCCTGCTCTGCGGCGACCCGATCGAAGTCCACCTCGCCATCGCCGCAGTGGGAACGTCCTCGGTCAGCTGGAATTTTGAAATCATCCGCGGCTCGGGCGAACTCGCCGCCGTGGGCGGCATCACCACCGTGCGCGTCGATCATCTGGGCCGGCCGCAGCCACTCAATGCCACCGAGCGGCTGGAATTGGAGCGCGGACTTTAGTTCGAGCGCCATCCTTCCCCACCATGGAACTTTCCACCGAGATTTCAGGCCGCATCGTGTTGGTGCCCACGCCGATTGGCAATTTGGGCGATATCACGCTGCGGGCGCTGGAAATCCTCCGCAGCGCCGATCGAATCGCCTGCGAAGACACCCGCCACTCCGCGCCGCTGCTGGCCCACCACGGGATCTCCGGCAAGCCGCTGGTTTCCTTGCACGATCACAACGAAGCGCGACGGGCGCCCGACCTCATCGCCGCCGCCCGCGCCGGTGAAACCATCGCCGTCATCAGCGACGCCGGCATGCCCGGCATTTCCGACCCCGGTTACCGGCTCATCCAAGGTTGCATTGAGACAGGGACGCCGTTCGAGGTGTTGCCCGGGCCCTCGGCGGTCATCACCGCGCTCATCGGCTCCGGCTTTCCCTGCCACGCGTTCCACTTCGGCGGTTTCCTCTCGGTCAAATCCGGCAAACGCCGCAGCTCCCTCACCGCTGCCCTCGCCTCCGGCGAAACCGCCATCTTTTTCGAGTCGCCCCACCGGATCCTGTCCACCTTGGAAATCCTCGCCGCGATCGATCCGGCCGCCCGCACCTGTGTCGCCCGCGAACTGACCAAGAAATTCGAGACCTATCACCGTGGCAGCGCGGCTGAGGTGCTCGCCCATTTTCAAGCCCATCCACCCAAGGGTGAGATCGTGTTGCTGGTGCACCAGGCCCAGGCCCTCTGAGCTCTGCGGGAGATGAGGAAGATTGAGGGCAGGAAGGGGTAGATCTGGATAAATTCATCTTTATTTAGCCAAGGCCGGGCCTGGAATCGCCCGGCGGATTGCTGGCCGCTCCGGTGTCTTGGTGGGATGAAATCTCCGTCCCTATATTCTGGGGACGAAATCTTGTGCTTGCCATCGTCCGTGAGCTTGGCTTGACTCCCGCGCCCCATGGCCCTCATTGTCCAAAAATACGGCGGTACCTCCGTCGGCACCCTAGATCGCATCCGCAGCGTGGCGGCGCGCTTGAAACGTACCCGCGACGCTGGCAACCAGGTTGTGGCGGTGGTTTCGGCGATGTCCGGCGTCACCGACGGCTTGCTTAAAATGGCCCGCGACCTGTCGGCCGAGCCCGCCGAGCGCGAACTCGACGTGTTGCTGGCCACCGGCGAGCAACAATCCATCGCCCTGGTCGCCATGGCCTTGCACGACATGGAGGTCGATGCGGTATCGATCACCGGGCGGCAGGCGGGCATTTTCACCACCGGCTCGCACACCCGCGGCCGCATCCTCAACATGGATCCCTCGCTGATGCGCGGGTTTCTCGACGAAGGCAAGACCCTCGTGGTCGCCGGCTTCCAGGGGACCTCGCCCAAGGGCATGATCCATACGCTGGGCCGCGGCGGCTCGGATCTGACCGCCATCGCGGTGGCCGCCGCACTCAAGGCGGACGTTTGCCAGATTTTGACCGACGTGGACGGCGTGTACACCTGCGATCCGCGGATCGTGACCAACGCGCGCAAGCTGCCGGAAATCTCCTACGATGAAATGTTGGAGATGGCGTCCTCCGGCTCCAAGGTCATGCAATCCCGCTCGGTCGAATTCGCCAAGAAATTCGGCGTTATTTTCGAAGTCCGCTCCTCGCTCAACGACAACCCCGGCACACTTGTGTTAGAAGAACATCCCAACATGGAGAACGTCGTGATTCGCGGCCTCTCGATCGAACGCTCGCAGGCACGCGTCACCATCACCGGCATTCCGGACGAGCCCGGCATGTCCGGCCGCCTGCTCGGAGCCATCGCCGAGGCGGAGATCAATCTGGACATGATTATTTCCAACATCGCGCACGATGGTTACGCGCGGCATTCCTTCACCATGCATTCCAACGATCTGGGCAAGGCGCAAGCCGCGCTCAAGCCGGTCATTGCCGCACTGGGGCCCAATGCCAAGGTTGAGACCGAGGGCGGCATTGCCAAGCTCTCTGCGGTGGGCATCGGCATGCGTTCGCATTCCGGGGTGGCCGCCACCATGTTCAAGGCGCTGGGGGCGGCCGGCATCAATATCGGCATGATCTCCACCTCGGAAATCAAAATTGCCGTCACCGTCGATGAAACCCGCAT
Organism: Akkermansiaceae bacterium; assembly: GCA_903908495.1. Lineage (GTDB taxonomy): Bacteria > Verrucomicrobiota > Verrucomicrobiia > Verrucomicrobiales > Akkermansiaceae > Luteolibacter. Next base: position 129 of record CAIVSK010000186.1, on the reverse strand, counting down.
CGAAGACGCCGCCCGCGCCGTTCACGATGCCTTCGGCCTCGACAAGCCGCCGGCGTAACGGCCGGTAGGGCCAAGCGGCCTCGCTTGGCCCACTTTACCCCTGAGGGCGAGGTGCAGATGCTGGGTCAT
>CAIVSK010000185.1 GCA_903908495.1 Akkermansiaceae bacterium | reverse complement strand
GAGGTTGATGACCGTGGGCTTGTCGGTGGTGGCCTCGGCCTCCCAGACCAGTTCATTGGCATCGGTCAGCCAGTAGGTAATCTTCACCTGCAGGGTGCCGGGATAACCCTCCTCGCCGTCCTTGCTGGTGTAGGTGAGCGCGACGCCGCGGGCGCCGGCCTTGCGGACAGGTGAGCCCTTCCAGAGAACCTTGTCGAATCCCTTGAGGCCACCGTGCAGGTGGCAGGGAATGCCGCCGGGCGAGTTGTTCGTGGCGAGGGTGTATTCCTTGCCGTCGAGCGTGAACTTGCCATGCGCGATGCGGTTGCCGAAGCGGCCCACGCTGGCGCCAAAATAGCTGGGGCTGGTGAGCCAGCCGGCGAGGGTGTCGCAGCCGAGGGTGACGTCGGCCTTGGCACCCTTGCTGTCGGGCACCTCGAGGCCGACGAGGATCGCCCCATACTCGGTGATCCGGGCGGTCAGGCCCTTCGCGTTGGTCAGGGTGAAGATCTTCACTTCACGGCCATCGTTCAGTTTTCCGTAAACGGCGGTTTCGAGGTCCGAGGCGGTCAGGTTGCTCATGGTCAGCAGTGCCGAGGCGGCAAGAAGCGTGAGTGCAGGTTTCATAAGAAGAATGGGCTGGGGTCCCAAACCCCCTCCAAGAAACGATACTAACCAGCCAGGGTCGAGAGCGTTTTCGCACCGGCCGCCACCTAGTGATCAGGCCTGGAGGCAGGCCGGCGACGATCGCACGGCAAAGCGTGGTCGGCGGGTGGGCAATAAGAACCGGCGGCGCCCCGAAGGGCGCACACCGGTTGTGGATTGATCTGCGGAGACGGTGATTGTGCCCGGATCCGATGACTCCGTTCACTCTACTCAATTATCATGCACGGCTATGTCGTTCGTGAAGGATTTCACGCCGCGCACACTCTCGGTGAAGTGGGAAACCATGTCCTTTTCGTAGCCGGAGCTGACATCGCCTGTGATTCTGACTACGCCGCCCTTGACCGTGACCACGGTCTTGAGCGCGTGCGTGGGACGATGGGAGAGAAGCACATATTTAAGCTGTGCGATGATGGAAGCGTCGTCGATCGCCTCAGCCATTACGCGATTGTTCGCGGTCGGATTTTTGACGCTGAGTCCGTTGTTTACCGATTGCACCCCCTCGACATCGTCCAGGTCGTCCTCCGCGAGCCCCCGCTGCGTCATGTTGTCGACGGAGCCGGTCAGCACGAGCGCGCCCTTGCTGACGTTGACCTTGATCGCCGTGGCGTTAATAGCGGCGCGGAGGATCAGGAGATTGTGGATCTTGAGAGCGATCCCGTCGTCCGATCGTTCGGCGGCCTCGGACTCAGCCTTGATCTGGTTGTCCACGCGAACAACGCCGGGGAGATTGCCCGCGGTGTACTCGGCCAGCGCCTTCTGGCCGTTGTCCGGCGCGTTGCCGGTGAGGGTGACGACACCATCCGTGGCTTGTGCCGTCACGTGGTTATCAAGCACCACGCGGAAATTGTAGGAGGTCTTCGCCGCGTTCTCGATCTGGCGGTCGGTGGCGGAAGATGCGAGCAACATGAGCGGGACGGCCGTCATGACGAATAGAGCAGATAATTGGGGGAGTTTCATTTTTCGTGCCGGATTTATTGGATGGGGAGTGAATGCCTTCTCTTCAGACGAGCCGGAGCCATGGCGGTTACGACGCGTGCAAGCTTTTCCCCGCGAGACGAATAAACTTGTGCCACGACATCAAGCCCAAGGTCTTTATTCGTGAAATACATAGCCACTTCCCGGCATTTCGAAAACCGTACAAATCAGGAAGCCGGACGATCCGCCCGCACGACCGCGGCATCTCCGCCATTGACGCAGATTTCACCCGGCCATTACATCCTGCGTCATGCAGGACCAGCCTGCCGGGCAGCCGGCCATCAAATACAAACGCATTGTGCTCAAACTGAGCGGCGAGGTGATCCGCGGCGGCAAATCGGGCGATCCCATCGACGCGGACACGCTGAAAAGCATCTGCGCGCAAGTGAAGGAGGTCCATGAACTCGGCGCGCAGATCGGGGTCGTGATCGGCGGCGGCAACATCTTCAGCGGCCTTCCCGGCGCACAGCGCGGCGTCGACCGCACCACCGGCGACTACATGGGCATGCTGGCCACCGTCATCAACGGCCTCGCGCTCATGGACTG
>CAIVSK010000184.1 GCA_903908495.1 Akkermansiaceae bacterium | reverse complement strand
GTGAGATCGACCGAGTCCTTCAACGACAGGACGCGGTCCGCCGCGTCGGGGAGAAGCGGTTTCCAGACAAATTCACCTTGCTCCGCAACAGTCGTGTTGCTCATTCCCTCGGGTGACGAGCGCAACGACTTGGCCGCCAGCCGCGCGATGCGCTCCACCTCGGCGCGCGTGCCGACGTGCAGGGCATGGATCACGACGACCCCGCCCTTGATGAGGACCACGCGGCAAAAGCGGGTAGTGAACGCGGGAACGGGGTATAGCCCCGCGTCCATCGCGTCCGTGCCGAACCGCACGACCGGACGGAACGTGACGCCATCATCCGAAGTCTGGACTTCCACGGCATCCGGTCCCATGAACGCCTTGGCGCCGACCCACACGCAATCGATCGTCTTCGGCTGGGGATAGGTGAATTGAAACCAGCACGTGCCCGCGGGCGCGGAACCCCAGGCGCAGTTAAAATTGTTCTCGGTGAGCTTGCGTAGATTGCCTTCGTCCGCACTGATGCTGCCCGTCACGACCGGTTCATTTGCCGGCGCTGCCTCATCGGGCTGGCGATACGCCCGGACGGAAAAGTCGCGATACCCCTGAAGCCCCACCTGGAAGGAGGAGGGCAGCGGAAGCTTTTCCTGCATCGTCCGCGGGCCGGTGACCACCAGGCTGGAGCTGGTATGGAACCAGGGCGACTGCTCGCGGGGAATCCAGGTGCCGCCCGCGGGCCAGCCGTCGCACATGTTGAAGCTGAGTTTCATCCCCAGGCGCTCGCACTCGCTCACCGCAAACTTGAAGAGTTCACGCCATTCCGGGCTCATGAACGCGGGGCCGTTCGGGATCGAGCCGAGTTCCGTTTGAAAAAGCACGACTCCGCCGACACCCTTGGCGTGCAACGCCTCCAACCGAGCGGTGATGGCGGGTTTGTCCACATAGCCATTGAACCACCAGAAAAACACCCAGGGCAGTGCTCGCTGCGGAGGTGCTTTGAAGTCGGCTTCCGGCGTGTCAGCGGCCGAGGCCGGGTGAACCAGCCAAAGGAGCAAAACCAGCGAGGCGATTACATTTTTCATAATGGGGTGTTCAGGTGGTCAGTATGCCGGTGCGGCACTGACTGCGACAGGAAGGGCTGCTCCTGTAAATGGAGGGCTTGGCAATTCGCATGTATAATTTGGCAATTCAAATGATGGCTCCGGGCAGGATGCCCGGACCACGGTGGCGCGGGCATCCTGCCCGCCGCCATTCTTCCCGCGCCAGCTCACGCCAGCAGTGAGTCTTGAAGTAAATGCTGCCTCGCAGCACCGCCCCGTCACGCCGGCTAAGCGTGAGGTGGAGTCTCTTGGAGTCGCCGGGTGGCAGGTCAAAGCTGAGCGGCAGCGGGGATTCGCCGGTTTTGCCGCAGGTTTTCTCGTAAACTCCCAACAGTTCCCGCAGCGCCTCGCCCAAGGTCAGCCCGCCGATGACGACTTGCGGCAGCATGAATTCTCTCAGCCGCTCCGGAGCGTGCGTGCCGTTGTGGCCCGGCGCCTCGCGGGTGGCGACTCTGGTCCGAAAGCTGCCCGCGGCTTCGGGATGGCTTGCGGCGGAGTCGCCGGCATTCGCCCCGGAGAAATCTGCGACACGCACTTGAGAACCGGAGGGATCGTTGTTCCGCCTGGCCACCGAGACGAGCGCAGCAACGATCAGGAGCGACGCGGCGGAGATGTAGAGCTTGGTTTTTGTTGTCATGATGAGCATTCTTAGCGATGAGTCCATTTGAACGTAATACCCCACCCGACAGGACTTCTGGACAAAATCTTGAAAGAAAGGATCACTTCACTGGTTTCAGCGACAAAACGGACAGGCCGCCGCGAGGGGTTTTGTCCGGGCCTAGTTGGGCAGGGATTGTGGCCATTCCGTCAGTGACAGACACATTCACTATCTTTCCCTCCGTCCACAGGTCTTCGATAGTGATCTGGCGGCAGCTCCAATCCAGCTTCGTCATGTCCAGATCGAGCAGCAGTTGCACCGGTTTGTCAGTGGGATTACCGACAATCACGATGGCTTCCTTGTCATCCCAACGCACGTAAGGCACGGGAAGCGTGCTGGCGTTGTCGCCCTTGACCGGCAGGGCGGCGATGTGCGGGGTTTCGGAAATACGCTCGGCAGCAAGCACAGGATGAGCCTTGCGGATGGCGAGCATGCGCGAGACATCCTGCAGCATGGCGCGTTGGCGGGGCTGGTTCAATTGCGACCAGTCAATCCATGATCCGTAGAGCCACCGACCTTCGCCGGGTTGAACCGGCGGGTTGAAGCATTTCGTCGAGAGGGTGGGCAGCGGGCGATAGTCGCAATCAAACTCTTCGCCCGACATGAATATCGGAATCGCTGGCGCGAAGAGCGCCGCATAGCCCATGGTGGACCGGCTGCCTCGCGCTATGTAGGGATTTTTTCCAGGGGCGGATCCTTCCCAGCCGTTGTCGTGGCAGGAAAGGTCGATGCAGCCGAATTGACCCTTTTGATGCTTGTCGTCCGGCAAGGATGCCGCGATTTCCAGGGTGCCATCCGGCGCGGCTGAAATGGCCTTGGCTACCCAGTGGACACCATCCGCAGGCCAGCGCCATTGCAAATCCGGTCCGGACTCCAGGCGGATGGACGATGGCGTCAGTCCGGCGCGTCGCGTCGTGACCTTGAAGTGATAGTCGGGTCCGCCATCCGCCTCCGCTCCCGTGCGACCCACCTTGTCGTCACGATTGTCGAGCAGGGAAAATTGGGCGCCCTGCATGAAATCGATGCTGGTTCCATCGGCGTAACCAAGTGTCAGTTTGAAGGTCGCGGCAGTTTCGTTAGCGCCGTAGTTCGAGTGGATCAGGCTGGCCATATCACGGGCCGCGCTGGTTAGCGTGACGACGGCGTCGGTTTCGCTGACCCTCATGTGTTTCTGGCAGAAATCGGTCGTGCCGGGGACCAATTGGAATGCTTCCGAAAAAATGACGATCGGATGGCTCATCCCGGCGCACTGTTCCCGGATCTGCAGCCACAGATCCGGGCGGTAGAGACCCAGATCCACCCGGAACCCGTCCACGCCATATTGCCGGACCGTGTTCACCCAGCCGTTCACCCACCATTGATCAAGGCCGGGGTTGCGTGCGCCCCAGTTGTAATTCGTCATGCCCCAGTCGCCGCCACTGAACCAATCCGGATGCTGCTTGATCACCGGGCTATCGGGCATCAACCCATGCGCGATGACATCCACAAAAACGTGGATTCCGGCTTTGTGAAAAGCGGCAATCAAACCCTTGAAATCCTCCGGACTGCCCAGCGACGGATCCAGTGCGAACGGATCCTTGCACGCGTATTGGTTCCAGATGTTATAGAAGTGTTTCGGATCCGAAAGCGAATGCCCCGTGAGCCAGACTCCTGTGATTCCCCCCTTCTGGAGATACGGAACTTTGGCTTCCAGCGACTTGAACGTGCCGGACTCCGGGCCGTTCGGAGACGTGAATCCTTTGGTGGCAATCTCGCATATGACCAGATTCTTCGTCCACGACGGTGACGGAACTCCGGGATCGCTTGGCTCGGCGTGGCCCGACAGCGCAAACGCCAACGTGAAAAAGGCATTGAATATAATTTTTATTTTCATAGATATACCATTCTAGTTCGCATTGCAGGATTGATAGGCGCCAATTCAATGGATCGTTTTCGACGGTGACTAATCGATGAGTCTCTCCAGCACCGCCCTCACGATGGTTTCGACGTCCAAGGCCGTAGGTCCGTCCGGCGATCCGCCGTTGCGGCGCAGTTCGCATTCACGGGCGGCCTCGGCATACCCGCAGTCGCCGAGCAGGCAGGCGAGCTTGCCTTTTACCTCTTCGAGTTTTGCAAGTTCCTGCGGACTTGTCGGAAACCGCGGCGGGCCGGGATTGAATCCACGCAGCGAAACGGCAGCGCGGAAGCCTTCCGGGAAATTTCCGGCGGCAAACATCGTGGCGATCAATTCCTGAATCATCAGTTGCACCCGCCGACACTCGGCGTGATTGCCTGCCAGGAAATCGCGATACAGCTTGGTGATGACCTCCGGCATGACGCCGGAGCTGGCGATGGTCCCGCCGTCGCCGCCCATCATGAGTGAGGGATAGAGGATTTCTTCCGTGCCGCTGAAGCAAACGAAGTCCGGCCGCTGCGGTTTGACCTGTGCCAGCATCGTGCAAAAGCGCGGAAAGTCGCGACTGGAATCCTTGATGCCAATGATGCGCGGGCAATCCAGCGCCAGGCGTTGCACCACCGGCAGGCTTATTTCGTTAGAGAACTGCGGGATATTGTAGAGCAGGATATCGATCGGCGATTTGGCGGCGAGGTCGCGGAAGTAGTGCTCGATGCTTTCCTGGGACACCTTGAAGTAATAGGGACCGGTGAGGCTTACCGCGCGGCAGCCGAGATCGGCGTAAACCTTGCACGCTTGCAACACCTGGTCGGAATTGGCCTCCGCCGCGCCGGCGAGGATCGGCAGGCGGCCGCGGTTTTCATCGGCCATGATTTTCACCACGCGCAGGCGGTCCTCGAAGCTCAGGCGGATGAACTCGCCGGTGCTGCCGTTCGGATAGAGGCCGTTGATGCCTTTCCCGATGAGCCAGGACGTCATGCGCCGCAACTCGCCTTCATTGACCGAGTGGTCGTCGTTGAACGGAACGATGTTCGGGGTGTAAATGCCTGTGATCTTGGTCATTTGAGTTTGCTGGATGCTTCTTCCAGAAGTTGTTTCAGGCGAGTGGTTTCTGACAGAACATCCACTTCGTTGCAATGTTCCCAGTCCACCCAGACATACTCCAGCGCAATGTTGCCGGAGAATTGATTTGCCCGCAACGCGGCAAGCATGCGGGCAAAGTTGATGGTGTTGTCCTTCAGCGAGCATTGCAAGCGCCCGCGTCGCGCACATCGGGCATGCAGGTGGGTGGCGCAACGGGTCAGCGGCTCAATACTTGCGTCCGCGATGCCACTGTAGCGGGGGCGCACAAACGCCTCTTCCTGCGTCTTGCGGGTGGCGCTGAAAAAGCCGCCACAGAGATGGTCGGCCAAGGGGTCGTTCCACGCGGCGCGATGCGAGGGCTGGATGGGTCTCCTCATAACGTTGCGCGGTCGCGACCAGCGGCGGCAACGCGCGGCTGTGGTCCCAAGCGATCCCGGTCAATTGGAGGGGCGGCTTCATGGGCAAGGCCGGAGGAGGATGTTCCTGCCACTGCTGGCGGACTGGCAGGCGGCTTCGATGATTTCCATGGAGGCCAACCCGAGTTCGCCGGGAGAACCGTTAGGCGCGATGCCGCGGATGGCATCGATGAAATTTGCCGCCGGAGCCTGGGCCGGGTAGGTGGCGTCCGGTGGCACGGGAGTGAACTCGGTCCGCTCACCGGCGAAGGGCACCAGCGTCATCGTGCCGCGCCAGAGCTCCAGCATCAGGATGGCCTTGCTGCCGAAAATGCGCACTTCATAGGCACGCTCGGCGAGCGGCGTGGCGGCGGTGCTGGCGAGCGTCACCAGGGTGCCGGATTCAAGCTTCACGGTCATCGCGTTGTAGATGTCGTTTACCGATTCATCCCGGTCAAAATGGGCGAAAACCTCGGCGGCGCGGAAGCCGGTTAGGAACGTCAGATAGGCCGCCACATGCGAAACCTGGCAGTAGATCTGTCCGCCCCCGGCGATCGCCGGATCGTTATAGGACCCCAGGCACGGTTCGACGTAGACGTTGTCCAAACCGAAGGTCGGCGTGGTGTCGATGCCCTTGAGCAGGCGGTCGAGCGGGTTGGTCATGAGCACCGAAATCAGTTTGATCCGGCCCAGCGCGCCATCGGCAATCAAACGCCGCGCCGCGATGCTATGTGCGGTGAAGTGCCACGGACAACTGATGAGCAACTGGACGCGCTTTTGCGCGGCGAGCTCCACCAATTCCCGCGCATCGGCGGCGGTGAAGGTCATGGGTTTCTCAATGAGCACATGCAGGCCGCGCTCGAGCGCTGCCTTGGCTTGCACGTAGTGGACATTGGGCGTCGAGGCAACGATGACGGCTTGCAGTCCGGGAACTGCCAGCAATTCCTCCACTCCGGTGCATGCGTGGCGCGCGCCGAAGTCCCGGGCGACCGCTGCGGCCTTGGACCGGTCGCGGCTTTGCACGGCGAGCAACTCGGCGCCGGGGTGGCGCTGGAGAACCGGAATATGGGCAAGGGTGGCCCACCAGCCCGCGCCCAGGATGCCGCACTGAATGGGTGGCGCCGGATTCATGCGTTGAATGGTTCGAGCAATTCGCGCTTCAATTCCACGCCGAAGCCGGGTTTGTCTGGGTCGAGTGAGATCTTTCCATTGACTGGCAGCGGCTCGCCTTCGAGCACGGTGAAGATCGGCTGGATCTCGCGCCCTTCGCCCACGGCGATGAACTCGGCATAGGGCGAGTTGGTGTTGGCCATCACGAAATGATAGTTATAAACCGAGGCGCAATGCGGGATGATGGGCATGTGGTAGGGCTTGGCCATCGCAGCGATCTGGCGGGTGGGAGTGAGGCCCCCGCACCATTGCATCTCGGGCTGGATAATGTCGGTGGCATGGTTGTGAATGATGTCGTGAAAGGCCTTTGGATGGTATTCAAGATTTCCGGTTGCCAGCAGGATTGGGGCGAGGCGCTCGCGCAAAATCCGGTTGTTCTCGCTGGCCCAGCCGTTTTGCAGCGGGTCTTCAATCCATTTCACATCGCAATCGCGGATCCGCTCGGCCACCCGCGTTGCAAACTCGATGTCCCACGAGAGATAACAATCGATCATGATCTCCATCTCGTCGCCAAGGTCGCTGCGCAGTTTGGCAATGAGTTTTTCCATGTTCTTGATGCCGGCACGCCCGCTCTCCACGCCCCACGGCGCGGCGATTTTCACGCCGAGAAATCCGCGATCCCGCCATGAGTCCACATAGTCCGGATGGATCGTCACATAGCATGGGATATCTTCCTTGGTCTGGCCGCCGATTATTTTATAGACGGGAATGTTCAATGCCTTGCCGACGAGATCGTAAAGCGCGATGTCCACCCCGGCCATCGCCATGCCAGTGAGGCCGCCCAGGCCGTAAGGCAAAGTCGAGCGGTTCATCTGGTCCCAGATGAGTTCGATGTTGAACGGGTCCTGGCCAATGAGAAAACGTTTGAAATGTTTCTCGATGATGGCGCAGGCAAACTCACCTCCGCCGTAGTTCGCGCAGAAGCCGCTCACTCCTTCGTCGGTGAAAATTTCGATGACATAGGGGTCCTGGCCGCTGCCCATCCACAGGGAGCGGACGCGCGAGTATTGCGGGTGGACGGACATCGGGTTGGCGATGAGCGTTTGCGCGATCCAGCCGCCGCCCCAGTACTGGGATTCGCCGTGGGCCGCGCCGCGCGCGCCGGTGTGGCCGGATTTGATCGTGTGGAGTTTGCTGTCGGTGATCTTCATGGCGTTGCCGATGCGGACGCCAGAATGGGGCCATCCAGGCGTTCGAGCGATTGAAAATTGCTCACCATTTGCGCCAATTGCTTCGCCATTTCCGCCACTCCAATCATTGCTTGCACGGGGCGTCATTGAGGCTACAATCCCAACGATGTCGCGGCGCACCAACGATTCCGGCTGGCATTGCTACCTGCCGGTGACAGAGCGGGAGATTGCCCAAGGCGTCTTCCTGACCAGCATTGGGTGGCAGGATGCGCCAGCGGGAGCCGATTATCCTCCACCTGGGCATCCGGAGGCCTACGCGTTTACTTGGGACAACGGCCGGGTCGTTTCCGAGTGGATGGTGGTCTTCATCGACGCCGGCGAAGGCGAGTTGGAAACCCGCCGGATGCAGGCACCGTTGCGGCCCGGCGGCGTGCTCTACATTCCGCCCGGCCAATGGCATCGTTACCGGCCGCTTCCAAACGTCGGCTGGCAAGTCCGCTGGTTCACTTGCAGCGGGGAGATGCTGCACCGCCTGCGCAAGCTTGAAGTGCTGCCAGACCAGTGCACGGTGGGGACCGGCGGCAGTGAGACCACTGCGGTCTTCAAACGTCTGGCGAAAGCTGTTAGATCCTAGCCGCAGGCGAATTCCCTGGTGCTTGGGGGGCTGGCGATTGAACTGATAGGTCATTTGCAAGCGCAGCCGACTGAGAAGGCCGCGTTGCAAACCACACACGATCAGTCGCTGGTCAAGGCTCTGGAGTTTCTTCGCAGCAACAGCCACCGTCCCATCACCGTGAACGATGTGGCGCGGGCCGTCGCGGTTTCCAGGCGGTCGCTGGAACGCCGCTTTCAGGAGGAACAGGGCATGTCAGTGGTGGTCGCGCTGCGTGAGTTCCGCATGAACCGGGCCAAGGGCCTCCTGCTCGACACCCGGTTGGCGGTGAAGGAGATCGCCTACCTCTGCGGGTTCCATGATGTGCGGAGTTTTATCCGCGTGTTCCGCGGCGAATGCGGTATGTCACCCGGAAGATGGCGGATGGTGTGAAGTGGCGGTTCGCAGGGAGCAGGGTTTGAGGCGGTTAACGGTGGTGGTTTGCGTGTTACTGGCACCGACACTTGGAATGGCGAGGGTGACCTGCAACTTGTTGTTGTAGGCATCACTGACCAACGTGAGGGTGCCCCCGCCGATCGATGCACTGGCCGGATAGGACCAGATAATGGCAAGCAGCAGGGCAACAAACAAAACAGCATTCATGTCACCCAGTGGCTCTATGCAGCGCCGGCAGGCTTGTCAATGAAGTTCCAACTTCCAACCAGCGCAGCACGAGGTCTCCGCCATCACCGGTGCCATGCCCACCGGTCAGCCGCGCAGGGCGGGATCAAGATGCTGCTCGACCGACGCGAAATACGAATCGCAATCGACGAACAAGGCTGTGAGGGGGCGCTCCACAAGGAGAAGGGATGCACCGGGAGGGGCATTGGGTCAAATGGAATGTGCCCGGATCTGGGGCTGCAGGAATCGGTCCCGCCTACCGCAACCTCACCTTATCCGCGAGGCGGTATTCGTGGCCGACAAACACGGTGCCGTGGATTTCCACGGTCAGCGTTCCATGCTCGCTGCGTTTGACGACCTTGATGGTGGAGTTCACGGGGATGGTGACCTCTTTGCCAGCCGGGTCCAATAGGCTGAGCGGCGCGATTGACGTCACGTGCGCCGGCAACTGCACACCCTCCAGAGATTTGAGCAACAGAGGGTCTGGCGAAGGTTCCCTTTTCTTGAAGGGGGCGCGTGAATTTGGCGGTTGCCCTTCATTGGCACCATCAGCCTTCGGGTTGTCAGCCTTCTCGGGGGCTGGCGCTGGCACAGGAGCCTGGACAGGAGCTGTGCCGCTACTATTTGCCGGCGGCTTTGATGGCGGACTGAAAATGGCGCTGCATCCTTTCCACCCGGCGCTCAGCGCTACGATCATGATCAACGCGCAGCCACTGCAACCACTGCCGCCGCCGCGCCGACCTCCGCCCATGAGCATCCGGCCGAGTTTCTGTTGGCGACCGCTCCTGCTCAGTGGAATGCCGATGGCCCGGGACAGCCTGGATTGGGCGGCAGAGACACCCAAGAAACGCCGCCATGAAAAGCCACCCCTGTTCATG
>CAIVSK010000183.1 GCA_903908495.1 Akkermansiaceae bacterium | reverse complement strand
CTAACCGCTCCCACCGTCACCACCGACGGACTGGCGGTGAACGCATTGCCGGTGGCACCCATGAAGAACTCGACGCCGTTGGCAACGCCATCCAGGTCAAAGTCCTCACTGGCAGTCTGACCGCCAGCATTGAGGGCGGCCCAGCCGTCAAAACCGCCGGTACCGACCTGAAGCATGCCGGCACCGGTAAGGTAACCGCTTGTGGCCGGACTGGATGCGCCATAGATGCCGTCCGGCAGGGCCGATCCGTTGATGACCAAACTCGCGATGGTGTCCGTATCAGGGTTGGGCAGGTTGAGCAGCGCAGTGGCAGCGATGGAAACGGTGGAGGTATCCGCGAAGGTGGTGGCCGAATTGGCGGCAACGATGAGAGTGCCGGCATTGACCGTGGTGTTGCCGGTATAGGTGGAAACTTGGCTGAGGGTCACGGTTCCAGCGCCGGTTTTATTCAGGCTATTGACGTTGCCACCGGTATTGGCTAGGGCCGAGCCGAGCACGAACGACTCGCCGCTGCCCGGGGACAGGGTGACCAGTTGGGTGCCTGTGGCCACCGCACCCTGGTGCACCCGTCCGACGACGACGGGCTGGCCGCTGTTATCGTATGCCCAATCCTTGATCACAGCCCCGCCGGTGTTGTTGGTGAAGACCACCCGCAACCAGCCGTAATTGCTGCCATTGAGCTGAAACCCGATGTTGCCTTCCTGCCCGGCCGTGAAGGTGGTTCCCAGATGCGTCTGGCTACCGCCAAAACCCGTGGCGAACATCGCACTCGCATCGATGACCGAACCGGCGGATAGATTGGCGATGGCTGCCAAATTTCCCGTGCTGCTGCGGACCGGCTGCAACAAGTTATTGTTAGCAACGGCCACGCCACCGAAGAACGGGTTGATGCTGCCGCCGGCGATGTTGAGGGTTACGCCGGTGAAATCGGTGGAAATGGGGGTATCCAGAAGATTGCTATAGATCGTGTCCCCAACCGCGGGAGCGATGAGTGAGACGGCAATGCCGATTGAAAGGAATGGACGATGGCTTTTCATGAGGATTGGGGAATGCTGTGGGTTGGAGAGGGAAGGGGGGCTGAAATTCAGATGGTCGGAATGGGTCAGTTGCTGGAAACTCCGACCCGGAACACGGTGGGTTTCTCCAAGCCCCTGGCGGTGGGGATGAACAACGGATAGGGCACGCTCACCGCGTCAATTTCCGCGTCGGAGGCCACCACGCCCGGGGTGTCGGCGCTGTTGACCCAGATGTCGAGACCCGCGCTGAATTGCACCATGTAGGTCAGTCCCGCAGCCACATAGTCCTTGCGGCGGCCGAACACCACGCGGTAATCCACACCGCCGCCAATGGCCAGGTTGCTGGCAATGGCCTGGCCATGCGCGGTCACCACCCCGGCCGCATAGGTGATTGCCGCGGAGGAAGCGACGCTCGGGTTGGTGGCGAAGGCGAATTCCTGCAAGTTAGTGCAGCCGTCCAGGTCGGGATCCGCGGCGGGCAGGGCATTTGCACCGGCCAGATTGGCGGCCGCCGCCCAGGTATTGAACGCCAGTGAACTGGCGGATGGGCTGCCGAATGCCTGCAACTCATGAATCACCGTGCCGCCGGAGGATACGACCTGGCTGGCTCCGACACTTCCCGCGGTGTTGCTCATATCCGGATTGAGGAAAATGTAGCGCACTGCCGTCACGTTGCTGGCGATGACTCCAGATGCCTTGGTAACGGTGGATAGAAACGAGGAATTCCCGCCATTCACGGTGGCGGCGTTGGTGTAGGTTCCACAGTCCTCGAAGGCCCCGTTGTTTCTAGCAAGCAGCAATTGGAAGCGCTGGGCCCCCAGGTTGTGATCGCCCCAACCGGTGATTGCCTGGACGCTGCTCAGATCATAGCCGAAGTGATGGATGTTGGTGTTGAGGTTGAAAGTGATCGTAACTGGCATTGGCGTCGAGCCATTGCTGAAGTCCGTCACGGAGTAATAGGTTTCATTGGCAGTGCCGGCCGCGCTGCCGTCGTTGAGGCCGGCGAGGGAGAATGATCCGCTGAGTGCGCAGGGCGGCGCTGAAACACTGCTGAGCGTGCTTTGGCCGGCACGCAACAGGTTGACGGCGAGGGCAGCGTCCTTGCCCGCAATTCCGGCCGCTGATTCCGCCGTGAACGTGTAGGGTGAGGGCGGCGGAATCACAGAAGCCGCGCCAAACACCTGCAACTCACGGATCAGGGTGCCGCCGTTCGATCCGGCCTGGAGGGCACCCACCACCCCGGCACCACTGCTGGAATCCGGATTGAGAAAAACGTAGCGCACTCCCGTCACGTTCCGCGCGAGCACCCCGCTGGTGTGCCCCACGTTCGATAGATTCGACGAGTAACCCGCATTGACCAAAGCGGCATTGGTGTAGGTTCCGTAGTTGATGTATTCCTGGTGATTGGCGGAAAGATACAACTGAAAGCTGTGCGCCCCCAGGCTGTGGTCGGTCCAACCGCTGATCACCTGCACATGGGTGATGTCGTAGCCCGCCGTGTTGGCGCTCGTGTCTAATTCAAAGGTCACGGCATCCGGCAGATTCGTGGTGCCGCCGAGCACCGAATAATAGGTGTCATTCGAATTTCCGGCGGCACTTCCATCGTTGAGGCCGGCGACGGGAAAGGTGGCGCTGGAATTCCCTGTCGGGGCGGTCACGCTCAGCAGCGTGCTTTGACCCGCGCGCACCAGATTGGTGGCGATGGTCTGGTCTTCGCCATTGTTGCGCGCACTCGCAGCCGCCGTGAAGACGATGCCATCGGCCGCAGGCAGAGCGACTGCGGCAAAAGTGGCGGCCATCGTCCCGTAACCCATCGCGTTGGGGTGCGCGTAGTCGGCGTAGCGACTGCCAATCCAGCTGCCATCGGGATTGACGAAATTCGCGTAATTGTCCACCAGCACAATATTGCGGCCCTGCCCCAGGAAGGTGGGCATGATTGAAGAGGCGATAAGCCCGTTGAAATTCTTTACATAAGCGTCTTTTCCGACGCCAGAGGCGATAATATCCTGGATGGGTATCAAGGTTGACAGCACGATTTTGAGCGAGCTGTTGTTGGCATACAGGGTGGAAATGAGACTGCCCAAGCGGGCAATGGCACTTGACGTGTCGTTGCCAACGCCGCTGCCCAGGTTGTAGTTCTGCAGGATGTCGTTGGTGCCGAGGTGGAGCAGGACCACGTCGGGGCGGGCACCGGTTTGCCAGGAATTGATCAGCGCCTGGATCTGATCAATCCGATAGCCAGTATGGCCCTCGTTGTACTGCTGGTCGGTCGCCACGAGGTAGGCGGTGGAATTGGTCGAGTCGCTGCCCACCAGCGAGAATGACTTGCCTTGGGTGACATACGCGCGGGCCAGAGGATCGCGATAACCTCCGGCGATCTGGCCTGCACCGGCACCCATGCCGTAGGTGATCGAATCCCCCAGGGGCATGACACGCACCCTGCCAGAAGGGGCGGCGGCGGCACTCGGAGTTCCCAGAAGGATGAATTCCCGGTAGAACACCCAGCTGTTTTCCTGACCGTCGAAAGTGAATCTCACCGAGTGCACGCGCCGCGCGAGAATGCCCGAGGCATCGTCCGTCAGCCGGGTGTGGGTGGAATTCACCGGCGCGGCGGTATGATTGCTAACAGCTGCCAGGGTGGAGAAAATCGTCGGGGCATCGACCGTCGAGTATTGGATCGAGAAGTCCAGGTTGTCGCGGCCACTGTCACTCCACGCGCCATAGGCATCGAACTGGGTGAGGTCGTAGCCGTGGGTGTTGACCGTTAGATTCAATGGAATGACCAATGAGGAACCATTCCCTGTGGTGGTGGCCGTGCTGGTCCCACCGGCCGTGCCGAGGCTGCCATCGGTCAACGGGGCCCAGCTGGCCCCGCCATAATTGACGTCGGGTCTGGTGGGGGCGGCAGGGGTGAAGGCATTGCCGCTGTTCAACAAATTGGTCCCGCTCGGCAGGGTGAACGCCGGCACGGCACCGGCCGCCGTGGTCAGTGATTCATTGGTGTTGACGAGAGCGCCGTGGGCGGCGGCGCAGCCTAGCAGGGCGGCGACGCCATGGCCGAGCAAGCGGGGCAAGCCGGCGAGGCTCAGACATCCTGACCTCAGCCGGAAAAGGGTTGAGGTCAGGGAAATTGATTGAACCCGTTTGAATCCGGGCAGGATGTCAGGACCACGGTGGCGCGGGCATCCTGCCCACCGCCAAATTGCACGTGAACTCATGTCGTTTCCCTCGAAATCAGGATGTCTGAGGCTGCAAGCGGCTGTGATGGCGCGAAGTGGAAAATTCATGGGCTTACTTAAAGCAGGGTGGGGGGGGTCGATATTGGAATGAGCGCCGCTTGGCAAGTCCCCGCGATGTCGATTCACGGGAACTCGGGTCGCTCGCTGCCTCAATTGTGCTGCTCCTTAACTCCGGCATAATCCTCAGTTGGCGGATGCCACACTCACCCGGAAGAACGTCGGTTTCTCCACGCCCCTGACGGTGGGAATGAACAGCGGATAGGGCACACTCACCGCGTCGATTTCCGCGTCGGAGGCCACCACTGTGGGCACGTCGCTGCTATCCACCCAAACGTCCAGACCGGCGCTGAACTGCACCGTATAGGTCAGCCCCGCAGCCACATAATCCTTGCGGCGGCCAAACACCGCCCGATAGTCGACCCCGCCGTCGGTGGCGACGTTGAGCGCGACGGGCTGGCCGTGCGCGGTCACCACTCCGGCCGCATAGGTGATCGGGCCCGACGATGCTACGGTGGGATGGGTGGCGAAGGCGTATTCCATCAGGTTGCTGAAACCATCGCCATCGGGATCCGCGCCGGAAAGTTTGCCCGCGCCAGTGATCGAGGGATAGCCGTTCAGCCAGGCGTCGAAGGGCGTGAGGGTCACCGTCACGGTCACGGTGCCGCTGGTGCTGCCACCGAAGCCGTCCGATACGCTGACCGTGAAGCTGTCGCTGCCGAAATAGTCGAGTGCCGGGGTGAAGGTCACGCTGGTGGCATTCAAGCTCACACTGCCGCCATGCGCGCTGGTGGCAACCACAGATGTTAGATCGAGGACCTGGCCCTCGACGTCAGCGGCGTTTGCGAGGATGCCCGACTTGGCGATCACAACGGGGGTGTTCTTGAGGGTCGTCGCCGCGTAGCCGCTGAAGGTCGGCGGATGATTGACGGTGACCACAGCCGCCTGGCTGGTGGCGGTGGCCTGGTTGGCAGCGGTGACAACCACATCATAGGAACCGGCCTGGGCGTAACCGACGGCACTGAGGTCGAGCCATGGCTTGGTCGCGCCGGAGATGGCCCCGCCATTGAGGCGCCATTGATAGGTGAAGGCGGTGCTGCCGGTGGCCCCGACGACCAACGTCGAGTTATCGCCAAGGTTGAGCAGGCGCGAGGCCGGCTGCGACAGCAGCGTCGGAGCGGCACCTACGATCGAAGTTGAGCCGGCTGGGCGCACGAGCACGTAGAGGTTGCGGGTGGTGAAGCTGGCTGCGTTGTCGGCAGTGGTCCAATCCGGGTGGCTGGTGGGCCTGTTGCCGATGCCGATGGAGGCGGTGCCGGTATTGGATCCCCAATTGTTATAGGCTAACAACGTTTGGGCGGCTTCGTGGTTGTGAACCTGCAGGCAGCCGTGGCCGCCCAAGGTCATCGTGTCGTCAAAGTCATAGGTCGATGCACTAGAATTCGAATATCCGATGGCTTTGGCCGTGGTGTAGTCGCCGCCCCAGAACTCGATGTTGCCACCCGTTAGCCCCGTGCCGGTGACGATGCTCGCCACGTTGGAGGCGACGTTGAGGTTGGTGACGTTTTGTTGGAAAGCCGTGCCGGCGCCGGTGACGCTGAAGGTCGGCATGCCGACTTTGGTGATGGTATTGGTGTGGCGGTCAAACGAGGCATAGACCCAGTTTCCATCCAACTCCATCAGGTAGGCGACGCGGTCGAAGATCTGTTCTCCATAACGGGTCTCATCGATGCTGTAGGGAATGGTGTTGAGGTTCCACTGCGGCGAGGCACTGGGAAGGGCGAGCTTGTAGATGAGATTGTAGCCGCTGGTCTCGGCCACGTTGGCCAGAATCGTTGGCGGCGTGTAGCCGGTGAAAGTGGTGGAGGCACCGCCCAGGATCGGATTGCCAACCGACGAGCGGTCGCGCACTCCGCTGACGTTCACGGTGTACACGGTGCCGGCGGTTTGAGTGCTGGTGGTCAGGGCGATTTCCTTGCTGCCGGCCAGAATCGTGGCACCGGTGACGGTGAGGCCGGGGATGCTGAAATTGGCAGGGATCGCCGAGCAGTCCGACACGGTCTCGTTGAACAGAACCACCAGGCGGTTGCGCGTGGTTGATGGTGTGGCCCGCACGATGGTCGGGCCGGTGACATCCGGATCGCCCGGCAGCACGAACACGTGGAGGATGCGGCTGGAATAGCCGTTGCCATTGTTGGAGAAGGTCCAATCCACCCCACCGTTCACCGGACTCGGGTCGTTGCCAATGCCGAAGTCGAACGTTTGCGTGCCGCTGGTATTGCCAAAGTTGTTGAAGGCGAAGAGCGTTTGGCTGGCCGCGTGATTGTGAACCTGCATCGAACCATAGCCCGCGCTGGCACTCGCCCCGCCGTCGCCGAAATCAAACGTCGATCCGCTCGCGTTGGGGATGCCGAGGGCATTGCTTTGAGTGAAGTTTCCCGGCCAGAATTCGATGTTGCCACCGGTGGCGGTGGTGCCGTTGACAATGCCGGCAACGTTGGACTGCACGGTCATATTGGTGACGTTCTGCTGGAAGAAGCCCCCCGAGGCCACGGTCGGGATGGCGATTTTTGCGGCGTTGGTGGTGAACGCGTCCATCGACGACCACACGTAGTTCGGGGTGTTGGTGCCGGTTTGAAGTTCCAGATAATAGGCGATGCGGGTGAACGGTCCGGTATCGGCGCTGTTGTTCACGCTGTAGGCCAGGGTGGTGGCATTGCCGGTGGCAGGCAGCGCGATGGAGTAGGCGAGTTGATAGCCAGCGGCGGCCGCGGGGACGTTGGCCGCCACATTCGCAGGCAGCGCCGAGCCGGGAAGCACCAGCACATGCAGGATGCGGCGGCTGTAGCTGGTTGCATTGTTAGAAAAGGTCCAGTCCTTGGCACCATTGACGGGTGCGGGATTATTGCCGATGCCGGCATCAAGGATGTTGCCGTCAACGCCGAAATTGTTCAGGGCGAAAACCGTCTGGTTGGCGGCGGCATCGTGGTTGTGCACCTGCAGGCAGCCATAACCGGCGTTGGTGCCGCTGCGCGTGTCACCGGTGTCAAACACCGTTGCGCTGGCGCTGGCGATGGAGATGGCGTTGCCCTCGGTATAGTTGTTAGGCCAGATTTCGATGTTGCCGCCGGTGGCGGTGGTGCCGGTGACCACGCCGGCCACGTTCGAGGCGATGGTCATGTTGGTGACGTTCTGTTGGAAGACATTGCCGTTGGTCACGGTAGGCACCCCGAGCCGCGCGCGGCTGACGGTGAAGGCGTCCATCGAGACCCAGACGTATTGGCTGGTCTGGCCGGTTCTTTGCAGTTCCATGTAATAGGCCACCCGGCTGAAGGCACCGATGGCGCCACGATCATCGAGGGTGTAGGCGGCGTTGCCGGCGTTGAAATTCCCCTGCACCGGCAGCTCGAGGGACGCCACAAGTTGATAGTTGGCGGCCGGGGCACCAATGTTGGTGACGATTTCCGCAGGCAGCGCCGCGGCGGTCACCGCGACGGTGGTGGCCGGGGCGATGAGATTGGCGGCAGGCGAATTGTCGCGGATGCCGCTGACGCTCAGGGCCAGCGGGGTGGCGGCAGGCTGCGGCGTGGTTACCAGAACGACGTCGCGTTGGTTGGCCGCGAGGGTGGCATCGAGCACGAGCACGCCGTTATTGAGGGTGAAATTGCCCGGCACCACCGAGGCCAGGGAGATGGGTTCGGAGAAATGGACGAGCACCTGGGTGCGGCCGAAGGTGGCGTTGGCGGAGGAAATCGTCGGGGCGGCGGAGTCCCCGGTCGTGCGGACGAGCACTTGCAGGGTTTTGACCGTGTAGCCGCCGGCATTGTTCATAAAGGTCCAGTCCGGATTGGCACCCGTGCCGTTGCCGATGCCGAGATCGATATTGGCGGTGGTGGGAGAGGTCGCCCAGTTGTTGAAAGCGAACACCGTCTGGGCTGAGCCCGTGTTGTGAAGTTGCATCGACCCGTAGGTGCCGCTGGTGCGCGTGTCGCCGAAGTCATAGGTGGTGCCGCTGGCCCCAGTCACGCCGGCGCCATTGACCTCGGTGTAGGTGTTGGGCCAGAACTCGAGATTGCCTGTTAGCCCGCTGCCGGTGCTCACACCCGTCACATTGGAAAACACATTCATGCTGGTGACGGCCTGCTGGAAGACAGCCCCCGAAATATAGGTGGGAACGGCGATTTTTCCGGCATCGGTGGTGAAAGCGTTCACTGAGGCCCAGACATACTTCACGTCACCGCCGGGTGCCTGGAGTTCCAGATAGTAGGCCACCCGCGAGAACGGGCCGATGGAGTTGTGGTTGTCCACCGAGTAGGCCACCGCGCCGGTGGTGTAATTGGCGGCATTCGGGATATCCAGCGAGTAGGCCAGCGTGTAGCCGGCGGCCTCGGGCACGTTGTTGAGGTAGCCGCGCACGGTCGCGCCGTTGAAGCTCACAGTGCTGTTAGCCGGCAGCGCCAGCGCGGCGCCAGTGCGGTCCACCACGCCGTTGACGATGGCGGTGTAGGGCGTCGAATTCGTCTGGGTGCTGGTGGTGAGGGTGGCGATGCGTTTGGTGGGATCCAGCGACACCGCGGAAACCGTCAGGCCGCCGCTGAGCGCGAAATTCGCTGGCGTGGCAGCGCCATCGGCCACTGGCTTGCTGAAGGTGATGGCCACATGGGTGAGGTCGGGGTTGCCCTGGGCTCGCGCGATTCCCGGTGGCAGGCTGTCACCGAGGGTGCCGATCACCGCCTGGATGGCGGGCAGCCAGGCATCCGCCATGTGGTCGTAGCCGACCTGGCCGGGGTGGAGTTGGTCCGGCATTTCCGCCAGCGGCACCGCCGAGCGCATGTCCAGATAGGTCACGCGGCGGCCAAGCGCGGCCTGCGCGTCGACGCGGGCCTGGACGTAGGGATTGAACTGGGCCTGAATGGTCGTGTTGTAGGGTTCGCCCCGTTCCATCAGGTTGGTGACGATGATATGGGCGTAGGGCCGCAGCGTGGCCATCTTGGTGATCAAGGCGTCCAACCGGTTGATCGCGTTGGTGGTGTCATTGTTAGATCCGAAATCATTGGTGCCGATGTGCAGCAGGATGACATCCGGATCGGCGATGGTGCTGAACCAACTGGTGATGTTCTGGTCGATCTGCGAAATGATCCAGCCGGAGTGTCCCTCGTGATCCGCATCCGGCAAGGTGGCTGCGGAGTTATCGGTTTGGTTGCCGACGAAATCCACCGCGTAGCCCGCCGTCGTCAGCGATTGATAGAGCTTGTTGCGGTAACCACCCGCAGCGCCAGCACCGTCGGTGATGGAGTCGCCCACCGGCATGATCCGGACCGGCGGCGGGCGGGTCGTGCCGGCGACCACATCCGCGTACGTCTCGCCGATGCGGATTTCGTCGTGCGCCACCGTTCGGCTGCCGAGGTACGCGCCGAGCGAAATGCCGTTGAACGACATGTCAGAGGCGGCCAGCTTGGTCAGCGTCGGCACGCCGGGCTCGGTGGCGGAGGTGGGATTTTGATAGACATAGACATCGTCGTTGCCGGGCTTGAAGTCGATGCGCACCACATAGAAGTTGACCGCGAAATTGCCGGGGCCGACGGCGGTTTGGGCCGCTCCCGAGCGCAGGAACACGTTGGTGTTGGAGCCCTGGTCATTGCCGATGCCGCCGATCCGGCCGGGGTCTCCCAAGTCATCCCGGTGGAATTCGAATTCGTAATAACTGGTCGACCCGTTGGGTTGCTGGAGGAAACTGATGTAGATGGACTTGCCGTCGGCGCCGATGCGGCCGTTGGCATCGCGATAACCGCGCGAGCCGAATGCCCCGCCCCCCGTGGTATCGAGCATGCGGCCGACGCGCCGATTATTCCCCAGATTGCAGCAGTTGCCAAGCGACGCCGCGTCGAATCCTGCCGGGGCGTGGCCGGTGGCGGCAAGACTGCCAGCAACGATATCGGCGCTGGTGCCGACAATGGTCGCCCAGCCCGCGCTCCACCCGGTGCCGCCGGTTTGCCCGGTGAGGGTGGCCGGTCCGGTCGGATAGTTGAAGCCTTCATAGGCCAATTGCGCGGCCTGCAGGCCGGCGGGAGCCAGCAGCCATCCTGCTAGAAGAGCGGCACACTTCGCCCTGGATTTTGGAGATATCAATTTCATTGGGTATGGGTATGGGATTTTTCCGCCGCTGGCATTTCAACGCCGGCGGCGGATGCGTTAGAGAAGCGCAAAATCCCGCAGGTGGATACCTCCTTGTTTATGGAGTATCCACCCGCGACGGCAATTTTTGGCGGGTCCAGCGAAGGAATGATTCAATTGCCGGATGTGACAAACACGCGGAAAAACAGCGGTTTGGCTGCGCCGGAGGCGGTCGGAATGGTTAGTGGATAGGGCACGCTCACAGCGTCGATTTCCGCGTCTGAAGCGAGCACGGTTGGCACATCGCTGCTGTCAACCCACTGGTCCAAGCCCGCGCTGAACTGCACCGTGTAGGTCAGCCCCGCGGCCACATAATCCTTGCGGCGGCCAAACACCGCTTGAAAGTCCACGCCGTTGTTCGTGCTGGCGAACGGCTGGCCATGCGCGCTCACCACCCCGCCGGCGAAGGTGAGCAGGCCGCCCGCTGCCACTGCGGGATGGGTGCCAAAGGCGTATTCCAGCAAGTTGATCCTGCCATCGTGGTCGGGATCGGCGGATAAGAGTCTGCCCGCTCCTGTGATGGATGGATAGCCGCTCATCCAGACATCAAACAACGACTGGGTCACCGTCACATTCACGGTGCCGCTGGCGGAGCCGCCGGAACCATCGGCGACGGTCACCGCGAAGCTGTCACTTCCGGCGAAATCAAGCGCCGGGGTGTAGGTGACCTGGGTCGCATCCAAGACCACGCTGCCGCCATGCGCGCTGACGGCGCTGACGGCGGAGATATCAAGGGATTGGCCGTCGACATCGCTGGCGTTGGCCAGGAGGCTCGCCTTGGCGATGACCACGGGGGTGTTCCTGGCGGTGCTCGTCGCATAGCCGCTGAAGCTCGGCGGATGATTCAAGCCGACGCTGGCCACCAGGCTGGTGGTCGAGGCCTGGTTGGCACCGGTGACGATGACGTCATAGGAACCGATCTGGCCATTGCCGAACGAGACGAGGTCGAACCATGGCTTGGTCGCACCGGAGATGGCCCCACCGTTGAAGCGCCATTGATAGGTGAACGAAGTGCTGCCGGTGGCCCCGACCGCCAGCGTTGAGTTATCACCAGGATTGAGCAGGCGCGAGGCGGGCTGGGACAACAGCGTGGGAGCGGCTCCGACAACCGTAACCGAGCCGGCGGGGCGCACCAGCACGTAGAGGTTGCGGGTGGTGTAGCTGGTCGCGTTGCTGGTGGATGTCCAGTCCGGAGCCTGCGCGGCATTCGGGTTGGTGCCGATGCCCATCTCGCTGGTGCCGGTGGTGTTAGACCCCCAATTGCTGTAGGCGAGGATGGTCTGGCCGATGACGCCGGGCCCGGTGCCATCGATATCGTAGTTGTGCACCTGCAGGCAGCCGTGACCGCCGGCCGTCATCGTGTCGCCGAAGTCATACGCCGAGACGCTGGCATTGGGGATCCCAAGGCCGTTGGCCCCGGTGTAGTTGCCACCCCAGAACTCGATATTGCCGGTGGCGATATCGGTGCCGTTGACCACGCCGGCGGCGCTCGAGGCGGCGTCGGTGACGACGTTCATGTGAGTGACGATCTGTTGGAGGGGCGTGGCAGTCACGTTGAGCGTCGGAATGCCGACTTTTGTGATGGTGTTGGTGTGGCGATCAAACGAGGCATAGGCCCACTTGCCATCGAGCTCCATGAGGTAGGCGACACGATCAAAGAGCTGCTCGCCGTATTTCGATTCGTCCACGCTGTACGGGATGGTATTGACGTTCCACTGCGGCACGGTGCTGGGGAGGGCGAGCCGGTAGACCAGGTTGTAGCCGCTTGTCTCCGGAATATTTGCCAGAATTGCCGGCCGGGTGTAACCAGTGAAGGTGGTGGAGGTGCCGGCCAGAATCGGATTGCCCACGCTCGAGCGATCGCGTACCCCCGTGACATTCAGCGTGTAAACCGTGCCGGCTGTCTGGGTGCTGGTGGTCAGGGCGATTTCCTTGCTGCCTGCTAGAATCGTCGCACCGGTGACGGTTAGACCGGGGATGCTGAAATTCGCCGGGATCGCCGACGAATCCGAGACGGTTTCGTTGAACAGAACCACCAGGCGGTTCAACTGGGTGGAAGGCGTGGCCCGCACGAGGGTCGGGCCGGTGAGGTCCGGTTCTCCCGGCAGCACGAACACATGCAAGGTGCGGTTGGAATAGCTGCCGGCGTTGTTGGCAAAAGTCCAGTCCAGCCCGCCATTGACCGGTGAGGGATTGGTGCCGATGCCCAGGTCAAACGTCTGCGTCCCGCTGGTCGTGCCGAAATTATTAAAGCCAAACAGCGTCTGACTCGCGGCGTGATTGTGCACCTGCATCGAGCCGTAGCCCGCCGACGTGTTCCCGCCGCCGTCGCCAAAATCAAACGTGCTTCCGCTGGCGTTGGGAATGTTGAGGGTATTACCCTGGCTGTAGCCGCTCGGCCAGAACTCGATGTTGCCGCCGGTGGCGGTGGTGCCATTGATGATGCCGGCGACGTTGGAGAGCACGTCCATGTTAATGACGTTCTGCTGGAAAAACGCACCCGAGGCGGCGGTCGGTATGGCGATTTTTGTCGGGTCGGTGGTGAATGCATTCATCGAAGTCCAGATGAACTTCGGGGTGGCCGTGCCGGTCTGCAGTTCGAGGTAATAGGCGATGCGGCTGAACGAGCCGATCGCGGCGCTGTTGTTCACGCTGTAGGAAAGGCTGGTGGCATTGCCGGTGGCGGGAATATTGATCGAGTAGGCGAGCTGGTAGCCAGCGGAGGCGGGCACATTCGCCGCCACATTGGCCGGCACCGCAGTGGTGCCCGGCAACACCAGCACATGCAGGATGCGCCGGCTGAAACCGGCCGCGTTGTTAGAAAATGTCCAGTCCACGCCGCCGTTGGTAGGGCTCAAGTCATTGCCGATGCCAACGTCCAGAGGGTTGCCGTCAGTGCCGAAATTATTCACCGCCAGCACCGTTTGGTTCGCGCCGGCATCGTGGTTGTGGATCTGGAGGCAACCGTAGCCGGCGGTGGTGCTGCTGCGGGTGTCGCCGGTGTCGTAGTTGGTGGCACTGGCGTTGGGAATGGTGATCGCGTTGGCTTGGGTATAACTGTTGGGCCAGATCTCAATGTTGCCACCGTTGGCGGTGCTGCCGGTGACCACGCCGGAGACATTGGAAATGACGTTGAGGTTTGTCACGTTCTGTTGGAACACGGCGCCGTTGGCGATGGTGGGAATGCCCAGCTTGGCACGGTTGCCGGTGAATGAATCCATCGACGCCCAGACGTATTGGCTTGTCTGGCCGGTTTTCTGCAGTTCCAAGTAATAGGCCACCTTGGTGTAGTTGCCGGGGGCGGTGCGATCATCGAAGGTATAGGCGGCGTTGCCGGCGTTGAAATTCCCCAGCACCGGCAGTTCGAGTGACGCCACAAGCTGATAGCTGGCGGCCGCCGCACCGATGTTGGTGACGATTTCAGCAGGCAGGACTGGTGCCGTCACTGCAATGGTGGTGGCCGGCGTAATGAGATTGGCCGCCGGCGAAGTGTCGCGGACGCCGCTGACGCTCAGGGTCAGCACCGTGGCCGCAGGCTGCGGTGTGGTCACCAAATAGACGTCGCGTTGGTTAGGTGCGAGGGTGGCATCGAGCACGAGCACACCGTTGTTGAGGGTGAAATTGCCCGGCAGCACGGAGACCGGAGCGAGCGATTCGGAGAAATGCACGAGCACCTGGGTGCGGCCATAGGTCGCATTGGCGGAGGTGATGGTCGGGGCGCTGGTGTCTCCGATGGTGCGGACGAGCACTTGCAGGGTCTTGATCGTGTAGCCGCCGGCATTGTTGGTAAAGGTCCAGTCCGGATTGGCGCCGGTGCCGTTGCCGATGCCGAGGTCGATGTTGGCGGTGGTCGGAGACGTCCCCCAGTTGTTGAAGGCGAACACGGTTTGCGCGGCAGCCGTGTTGTGCAGCTGCATCGAGCCGTAGGCACCGCCGGTGCGCGTGTCCCCGAAGTCGTAAGTGGTGCCGCTGGCCCCTGCCACCCCGGCGGCATTTCCCTCGGAATACGTGTTTGGCCAAAACTCGAGATTGCCTGTTAGACCGGTGCCGGTGGTCACCCCGGCCACATTTGAGACCACATTCATGCCCGTGACGGGCTGTTGGAAAACGGCCCCCGAGTTATAAGTTGGCACGGCGATTTTTCCGGCATCGCTGGTGAAGGCATTGACCGAGGCCCAGACATATTTCACATCGCCGCCCGGGTTCTGGAGTTCCAGATAATAGGCCACCCGCGAGAACGGGCCGACGGCATTGTGGCTGTCCACCGAGTAGGCCACCGGACTGATGGTGTAATTGGCGGCATTGGGGATATCCAACGAGTAGGCCAGCGTGTAGCCGGCGGCCTCGGGCACATTATTCAAGTAACCACGCAGGGTGGCTCCGTTGAAAGACACCATACTGTCCGTCGCCAGTGGCAGGGCGAAGTCGGTCCGGTCCTGCACGCCATTGACGGTGGCGGTGTAAGGCGTGGCGTTGGTCTGGGGGCTGGTGGTCAGCGTGACGATGCGCTTGGTGGGATCCAGCGATGCCGCAGAAACCGTTAGGCCGCCGCTGAGCGAGAAATTTCCCGGGCTGGCCGAGCCATCGGTGACGGGCTTGCTGAAAGTGATTGTCACGTGGGTGAGATCGGCTATGCCCTGGGCCCGCAAAATCCCCGGTGCCATGGTGTCGCCGAGGGGGCCGACCACTGCCTGGATGGCGGGCAGCCAGGCGTCGGCCATGTGGTCGTAGCCGACTTGACCGGGGTGGAGCTGGTCCGGCATTTCCGCCAGCGGCACCGCCGAGCGCATGTCCAGAAAGGTCACGCGGCGGCCGAGCGCGACCTGCGCGTCGACGCGGGCCTGGATGAATGGATTGAACTGAGCCTGGATGGTCGTGTTGTAGGGTTCGCCGCGTTCCATCACGTTGGTGACGATGATGTGGGCATACGGCCGCAGCGTGGCCATCTTGGTGATGAGCGCGTCGAGCCGGTTGATCGCGTTGGCGGTGTCGTTGTTAGATCCGAAATCGTTGGTGCCGATGTGCAGCAGGATGACATCCGGGTCGGCGATGGTGTTGAAAAAGCCGGTGATGTTCTGGTCGATTTGCGAGATGATCCAGCCGCCGTGGCCTTCATGATCCGCGTCCGGAAGAGTGGCCGCGGCGTTGTCGCTCGCATTGCCGACGAAGTCCACCGCGTAGCCCGCCGTCGTCAGCGATTGATAGAGCTTGTTGCGATAGCCGCCGGCCGCGCCGGCACCTTGGGTGATGGAATCGCCCACCGGCATGATCCGTATCGGCGGCGGCCGACTCGTGCCGGACACCACATCCGCATACGTCTCGCCGATGCGGATTTCGTCGTGCGCCACCGTGCGGCTGCCGAGAAACGCACCGAGCGAAATGCCGTTGAACGACATGTCGGAAGCCGCCAGCTTGGTCAGCGATGGCACTCCGGGCTCGGTGGCGGAAGTGGGATTTTGATAGACATAAACGTCATCATTGCCCGCCTTGAAATCGATGCGCACCACATAGAAATTCACCGCAAAGTTGCCGGGACCGACGGCGGTTTGGGCCGTGCCCGAGCGCAGAAACACGTTGGTGTTGGAGCCCTGGTCATTGCCGATGCCGCCGATCCGGCCGGGGTCGCCCAAGTCGTCCCGGTGGAATTCAAACTCGTAATAACTGGTGGACCCGTTGGGTTGTTGCAGGAAACTGATGTAGAGGGTCTTGCCGTCAGCCCCGATGCGACCGTTGGCATCGCGATAACCGCGCGAGCCGAAGGGCCCCCCTGCCGTCGTGTCGAGCATGCGTCCCACCCGGTGGGTGGTCGCCAGATTGCAACTGTTGCCCAGCGACGCCACGTCGAAGTTGGCCGGTGCGTGGCCGGTGGCGAGGAGACTGCCCGCCACAATGTCGGCGCTGCCGCCGGCATTGGTCAGCCACCCCGCACTCCACCCAGCGCCGCCGCTCTGCCCGGTCAGGCTGGACGAACCGACGGGATAATCGAAGCCTTCGTAGGCCAGTTGCGCGGCCTGCAGGCCGGGCGCTGCCAGAAAAAACAGGGCGGCGCAACGCGCGCCTATAGCAAACGGGGTTAATTTCATGGTTTTTACGGTGGGTGGGTTGGCAACGCAGGGAAATTCGACCCTATCAAGAATATTAATTCTTCAATCGAGCTGCCCTAACCCAGTAAGCAATACCTGCAAATTCTGACAAATAAAAAGTCCACGTCTCCATAAATTCCGGTCATGACAGGCAGCGGGCGGTCATGACAGGTTGAATGACAGAGGCACGCGTCGTGCATCTGCGCTTCCACCGCTCGGACTCGAAGACTGCGGCGGGATGCCCCGCAAATTGCGTCCCGGCCCAGCGTCGTCGCTAGTGTAGCCCACCAAGCAGATTCACAACGCCCGGGTGGATCACAACGCATCTGCCCAAATAACCCACCACTTGCGGGCAACCGGCAACGGCGGCCCCTTGCCGCGGCGCTTGGCGAGTGTCGATCCTACCGGTTCACAGCAAACCCTTGCTCAATCGGCAAAACCCGCGTAATTCGTGCCCAACCGTTTTGTCACTCCCACCACGCCCCTTTCCCATCGTCATGAGCACGGATTCGCCTAACCCCGCCGCCCCCACATTCCCCGATCCCGCCCGCAGCGCGGCGGCCTCGCTGCCTGACTGGGTGCCGCCAGGCTCCGAGCTGGACCCGAAATTCGCCTGTCGCGTGATGGCCGGGGTCGCTCCGAACTCCCCACCCCCGATCCAGCCGCCGCCTGCCAAGCGCCCCAAACTCAGCCTCGACGAGTACACCCAAGGCGTGCTCGCCGCCGACATCGGGATTCTCTCGCGGGCCATCACCCTGGTGGAAAGCAACCACCCGACCCATCAGGCACTCGCCCAACAACTCCTCACCCGCCTGCTCCCACACACCGGCAACTCGACCCGCGTCGGCATCACCGGCGTGCCCGGTGCCGGCAAGAGCACCCTCATCGAAACCCTCGGCTGCCTGCTCTGCGACCAAGGCCACCGCCTCGCCGTGCTCGCCGTGGATCCGTCCAGCAGCGTCACCGGCGGCAGCATCCTCGGCGACAAAACCCGCATGGAAAACCTCGTCCGCAACCCTCACGCCTATATCCGGCCCTCGCCCTCCGGCGGCTCGTTAGGCGGCGTCGCCCGCAAAAGCCGCGAGACCATGTTGCTGTGCGAGGCCGCCGGCTTCGACGTCATCCTGGTCGAAACCGTCGGCGTCGGCCAAAACGAAATCACCGTCCGCTCGATGGTCGATTGCTTCCTCCTCATCATGCTCGCCGGCGCCGGCGACGAACTCCAGGGCATGAAAAAAGGCGTCATCGAAATCGCCGACCTGTTAGCCGTGAACAAGGCCGACGGCGACAACGTCCAGCGGGCCAACCTCGCCGCCGCCGAATCCAACCGCGTGCTCAGCTTCCTGCAACCGGCCACCGCCGGCTGGAAAACCCGCTGCACCACCTGCTCCGCCCTCGTTCCCGCCACTCTAACGGAATTATGGGGCGCCATCGACAAGTTCGTCCTCGCCACCCGCGCGTCCGGGGCCTTTGCCGCCCGCCGCGAGCGCCAGGCAGTGGAGTGGATGCATGCCATGATCGAGGAGGAATTGCGCCAGCGCTTCTTCCGCAACCCCCGCATCCAACTCCTCCTCCCCGACCTCGAACGCCAGGTCGCCTCCCACCAAATCCCCGCCGCCACCGCCGCCCAACAACTGCTGCGTTGCCTGCCGTAGACCTCCGCTTCAGGGCGGCATTGTGGCGGCTCCCTGTGAGCGTCGTGCCGAAGACATGTGCTTCAGCATGCGCAGCGACGGTCACAGACCGCCGCCACAGGGCATTGGCGTCCCCATGCGCAGCGACGGTCAAACCACGCCTGCGCAGCAACTGCAGGCCGGCTCCCGCCTCACACGTAGGACGGGTAATCCGGCACAAACATGCGCTGCTTGATATCTGCTTCGATGTCGTCGGGACGCGGCACCCGTGCATAGCCGGAGTCGTGCGCAATCTGCGCCACGGCCGTGGCAATCCGCAGCGACACCGCCCGGATGTTGGTGAGGGTGGGAAACACCCGCCCCATCGCCAACTCCTCGTCGGTGACCATCGCCGCCAGTGACCTGGCCGCCGCCAGAAACATGTCATCGGTGACCACGCGACTGGCGCTGGCCAGCACGCCCATGCCCACCCCGGGGAAAATATACACATTGTTGCCCTGCCCGGGCACCATCGTGCGGCCCTCGTATTCCACCGCCGGAAACGGACTGCCGCTCGCGAAAATCGCCGTCCCCTTGGTCCAGGTGTAGGCCTGTTCGGCCGTGCATTCCGCCTTGCTGGTCGGATTGGACAAGGCAAACACCACCGGACGGGTGTTGAACTCCGCCATCGCCTCCACCACCTCCTGCGTGAAGACCGCTGGCACCCCGGCGGCACCTATCAGCGCTGTCGGCCGGATCCGCCTCACGGCCGCCAGAAAATCATCCAGCGGCTCCGCCTCCTGCGCGAAGGCACTCTTGTTGGCCGGCAGGCCGCTGCGCGACGTGACAATGAGGCCCTTGCTGTCGAAAAACCAGCACTTGGCCCGCGCCTCGGCTTCAGACAGGCCTTCATCACACAGTGCCGCCACCAACAACTCGCCGATGCC
The DNA here is from genome assembly GCA_903908495.1 of Akkermansiaceae bacterium. Taxonomy (GTDB): domain Bacteria; phylum Verrucomicrobiota; class Verrucomicrobiia; order Verrucomicrobiales; family Akkermansiaceae; genus Luteolibacter. The sequence goes on along the minus strand of CAIVSK010000183.1, from coordinate 2,455 downwards.
GGTGGCCGCCTCGCCCGCACCAAAGAACAACACCCGCTGGTCGGCCAGCTTGACGCCTTGCAGGCGCGACGCAGCGATCAAGCCCGCCAGCGCCACACTGGCGGTGCCTTGGATGTCGTCATTGAACGAGCACACCCGGTTGCGATAGCGTGCCAACAGATCGAACGCATTGTGGTTGCCGAAGTCCTCGAACTGCAGCAGGCAACGCGGATAGCGCGTCTGCACCGCCTGCACGAATTCCTCGATGAACTCCTGGTACTCCTCGCCGCGGGTCCGGCGTTGATCGATGCCAATGTACATCTCATCGTCCAACAACGACTGGTTGTCGGTGCCCACGTCCAATGTGATCGGCAGGCAGTAATACGGATTGACCCCGGCGCAGGCGGTGTAGAGTGAGAGTTTGCCGATGGGAATGCCCATGCCGAGGGCACCCAGATCGCCCAGCCCGAGGATGCGTTCGCCATCGGTCACCACGATCAGGCGCACGTCCTGGATCGGCCAGTTGGCGAGCACCTCGGCCACCCGGCCGCGATCTTTCATGGTGATCCACAAGCCGCGCGGACGGCGGAAAATGGCTCCGTATTCCAAACACGCCTGCCCCACGGTGGGGGTGTATACAATCGGCATCATTTCCTCGAGGTGATCGAGTACGACCCGATAGTACAACGTCTCGTTGCGGTTTTGCAGGGCGTTGAGGAAAATGTATTTGTTCAGATCGCTGTTCTTGGCGCGCAGGTTTCTGAGGGCGCGTTTCACCTGTTGTTCAATCGGAAAAATCCGCGCCGGCAGCAAGCCGCGCAGCCCCAGGGCATCGCGTTCCGCGTCCGAATAGGCCGTCCCCTTGTTGAGCAGGCCGTTGTTCATGAGCGAGTAGCCGGTGGGATAGTCTCTGCCGCCGTGGGCGGTGATGGGGGTGTATGATAGTTGCATGGGATCAGAATGAGGAATTCAACGGCATTTGGGCGCGGCGGCTCAAACCACGGCTGTTTACGCCCATCCCCGCGTTTGCACAACTGAAAATCTTCAAAAATTCCACCCTGCCCCGGCTCCTGCCATCATTGGCGAAGAATACCCGTGCTTTTGCCCCGTTCTCGGTGGTCGCCAGCGCCGGGTCCCGCGGTCTGCGCCTGCTCTGCTCCGACCGCTACTCGAATTCCGGCTGCGGGCGCACTTTCTCCGCCCATTGGGACGAGGTCATCCCCGGTGCCTCGCTGGCCGCCGCACCCAGCCGCCACGCCGCCTGGGCCGCAACCACGCTCACCATCTCGCTCACCGGCGCCTACCGCTGGTTCTCCCGCTGGGCACGCTTTGCCACGTCCATCAAAACATGGCTCTGCTCCGTCTGCCACCCGCCGGGCAAAACCGACTCCCTCCCCGATCCCCACAACCTCCGCCACCTCGACGCGGCCTTCCCCGCTTGCCCCTGTCCGGCTGCTGCCTTCCAAAACCGCTTTCAAGTCCCCATCGCCACCTGAAAGCACACCCGTCCCGGCATCCCGCCGGGCCATATCCACACGCGGCACACCAAGCTCTCGACTATGACAGGGCCGTTTTCGCTATCCCGTATCTTGATGCGCCTGGACTTTTCCCACGACCCCTTGGGGCTGGAAAGTTCGCTGACTTTGATTGCTCCGTGTTCGCCTGGACTAGTAGGACGCTTGTCGCCCTGGGGTTTGCTAAGCCAAACGTACGTGTTCTTGGGGGTGTCGGCGTAAAACTCACGGCCGCGATCTTCAATCCAGCAAAGCAGTGAGATGTCACGTCCGTAGAAACTATCGACTCCGATGCGAGCGTATTGAACGCCGTGAGCGTCCGCTTGCTCAATGAGGTCGCGGGCGAGGTCGATTTTGGTAGCGTGCCTGATCTTCTCCTTCGGAATACCCGCTTTCAGGCAGCGCTCCTTGTCTTTGGCCCAGTCGGGGGGAAGCAGCAGGCTTGCTCCTATGAGGGTCGCATTGGCACCGTTTGATAGGCTGCTGAACACGCCAACCTGGCAGTTGTCGACTTTGCCCATGCGACCGTTGTATTGGCGAGTGACCGCGGCTGAGGATATGCCTTTCTTGGTGAAGCCTGATTCGTCAATCGCCAGCATGGTGTCAGGGTGATTTCCTATACGCTGGTTGGCTTGCCTGGCCGCGTGTGCAAATACATCATCATATTCCCACTGGCTGCCTGTCATGAAGTTCTGGATGTCCTGGGCCTGCGTGTCGTCCGCCACGTCAGCTATAGCCTCCGAGTTTTTGGGGGCGTTCAGAATTCCGTTAATCTGCTAGAAGCCCGTAGGGCTGGCTAACGGGGAGACACATAGTTCCAAGCGAGTTTGTTGGCAAGGTTTTTTCTTCGGACGGCGGTGAATAAACTCCCCGAAAGCTCTAGCGGCTCCGATTCGATCCGAATTGCGGGGACTTGGAATGTTCCACGAGATGTTCCACAAGATTCGGGCCACCCCGTCGGG
>CAIVSK010000182.1 GCA_903908495.1 Akkermansiaceae bacterium | reverse complement strand
GTGGGGCATGCTGCGGAAATCATGTTTCACAGCGGATTGAGGCACCAGAGGGTGAAGTTGAGCACGGCCGCAAATGTGACCCAGGCCAGATAGGGCGCGAACAGCCATCCCGCCGGTCGGCTGATTCGGAGGAAGCTGTGGTAAAAAAACGTCGCTGCAACCATTTCCATTGTCCTTTTTAGGTTTAAATGTTGGATGAAGAGCCTAAGCGCTTCGCGCAGCTGCTCTGCCATCCAAAATCCAAAAATCCAAAATCACTCTTGCATTCATCCCGGTGGGCTGGCAGCGGAATGATATCTTCAAAAGCCCTTCGGCAAGACCACGTCCGTGCGGCGTGATTCCGGAGTGACGGTCAATTGATCCAACTTGCCGTCGTGATAGACGCCTTCGACCACAGTGTTGCGTGCGGCATGCAGTTTGAAGGAAACGGCCCACGTTTGCGGCCAGGCGGGCAGCAGCAGGATTTCCCCGTGTTCGCCGTTTTGCAGCAGCATTTCCTGCATGACGCTCATCATGTTGCCGGGGCCGTCATAATCCGGGCACGAATCATGCGGCGAGCCGAAAAATCCGGGAAAACGGAATGGACCGGGCTTGCCGTCGCTGCGCGACATGCGGTTGGCACAACGCTGCATGACATCTTCCTTCGCACCCTCCGCATTGCCGAGGCGGGCGGCGAAGATGCCGGTTTGATACCAGCAGACGTGATTGGGAACGGGCATGTTCCGCCAGGCTGCGCGGGCCTCCTCGATATCCTGATCCTTCAACTCCAGCCCATAAATGCGGAACGGGAAAACCGTGTAGAGATCGGGAGCCTCGTAGTTGGCGCGGGCCTTCCGGCCCTGGTTCTCATGTTGAGACTGATAGACCTCGGCGTTGTCCGGAACCACCTTGCCGTTGACGGTGGTTTTCGGAATGGGCGGCAGCGCGGCCTGCACTTTTTTCCAAAAGGCACGCTGATCGGAGGTCGCCATGCTCTCGGGCAAGGCCAGCAGACGGCGGCAGACATAATGCAAACCGGCCACGGAAGGTGTGTCGTTGACCACATCATTCCAATAGGTTTCCAGCGCGTGGGTGGGAAAGATCCGGATGGTGCCGGCGGCGGATTTCTTGAAGCGGGTATCGAAGAATTCCAGCGACGAGGTGCAATACGGCAGGATGGTTTCCTTGAGAAACTTCCCGTCGCCGGTGTAGGCGTAGTCATCCAGCATCATCACCGAGGCCTCCAGGCAATGCTGCCAGGTCCAGCGGGCGTAGGACTCGGAATACTCCTTCGCTCCCCAGCCGAAATCGAACATTGAGGGCAGACCGAACGGCGTGAAACACTCCTCGAAGTAGATGCCCTTGGCACCATAGTATTTCTCCGCGCGGCTCTTCATGGCGGGCGCGAGTTTGTTCATGAACTCCATCAACGAGCGGTGGAACTCCCGATTGCCCTGCGCCAGTTGCGGTTGATAGAGAAAGCGCAGGTTCTGCCACCAGTAGTTCGTGCCGTAATATCGGTAGTCCGGAGACATCGGCAGCTTGCGGATATCCAGGCCGTAAAACGCGAAGTGCGGATCCACGGTGAAAATGCCACCCTGGAAATGCGCGGGATAGGGTGACCTCATCTGCGCCGCCATCTGATATTTCGCCAGCACATAAGCCCGCGTGACCATCGAGGGAGTGGATTCCTCCGGATTGGCGGGAATCCCCGCGCTCTCGCGTCCGTTCAGATAGATGGACATGCCGCCGTTGGAATCCATTCTGGCGGCGACGTGCGTCCATTCACCCGCCTTGAGGGGTTCCTTGGACAGGAGCGTTTTCGCACCCATGATGAGACGCATCCGGCTGTCATAAATATCAAAAGTGAACCCCTGTTCCGAACCGGGCTGGCACTTGTCCCAGATGCGGCCGCCTAGTCCGTCGGGCTTGATCCAGGCTTCGAGCGTCATGCCATCGGGGAAATCCCAAGCCGCGGAACCCGCCGCTTTATACCATCCGCCGGCAAACTTCGGCAGCACCTGACCGGTTGCCGTTAGACCGGAACGGGTCGCGCCCACGGTGGAAACACGGATTTTGTGATCGGCAGGCGCCTCGGCGTTGCGGTCGGCTGCGGCGAGCTTGGCGATCTCCCGGTCTGATAGACCGCGGGCCATCAGCGAAGCTCTTCCCATCTCGCCGGAAAATCGCGTGCCACCGGAGGAATCCGCTCCCAGGCGGATCGAAAAAGGATTGGGTGGAAGCAGCGGTTTGTCACCGGAAACCGAGATCCAGGATCGCTCCCAGAAGTTATTCCACCATGTTGCGCTGCGTTCCCCGGCAACCTTGGCGGGAACGGCTTTTTCCGCGAGGGAATGCAATTGGGTGAGCCATGCTTCGGTGCTAGGGGTTTGCGCCGCATGGGTCGTCACGCGGATTTCGAAACGCGTGGCGGGTTTGTTCATGCGCAAGGTATCCCCGCCAACCTGTCCGCAACCGTCAGCAGACCCGATGGCGAGCCGCATGCCGAAGGTGTTGTCACGGATCGGATCGAGCGGCAGCACCTTGTCGGCATGATTTTTCATGCCTTGGGCATCAATGTGTGATGGCACCACCGAATAGGCGTTGCGATGATAAGTGGTGAGTGCGCCGGGTTCATCGCGTTGCCATAGATCCGCGGATTCCCAGCACGGCACATTGGCTGGCGGGCTGCCCATGATCCACGCGCCGTTCATGCTCGGGATGAGCGCATCACCGGTGGCGAAGCGTTTCGCCGCGCGCCAGTTGATGATCGTCGCGGAAACCAGCGTGGGAGCCTCGCAGTCTCCAGTTAGATAAATCGTCGGGCTGTCGCTGTCCACAAACACCGATAGCTTCACCTTGTGACCGGCCTCCCCGGCTTCAATCTCGCAGCGACCGTCGCGCAGTTTGAGTTCCTGCCGGTAGGGCAGGCCCTTGATAAACGGATTGGGCGAAAGGCTGACCCGCACCTTGCCCAGTTTGCACAATGTCAGGTTCTCGCTGTAGGCATCTCCGCGGGAAACATAAAAAAGCAGGTCGCCGCCCTCTTCGACCCACAGGTTCATTCCCACATTGCCATTGCCCAAGGGGATGGATCCGGCTTCATCGGTGCTTGGTGACAGCCAGATTGTGTTGTAGGCACCCGGATCAAATGGCACTGCTCCGGCGCACCCCAAATGGCCAGCCAGTATAATGACGATGTGGAGGAGTTTCTTCATGGTTGTCCTATTTTCCCATCTAGCAACATCGTGAACCGCCGGGCTGGTGAGGGACTTCATTCCGGGAGGGATGTGCCAAGGCCCGCCCGGAACACAGCAGGGGAGAGCCGTTGGATCAATTGGAGACCTTGAGACGAAGGAACAGTTTGCCGTCCACCGCATTGGCGGTTGGCACGGTGACGGTCATGTCGTCAGGCGCCGTGCCGTTTTCATTCACCACCACCGGCGTCACATCAGTCCAACCGATCATATCGCTGCTCCATTGGCCGATTTGGATAGTGTCGGACACCGAGTCGTCGTTGCGCTTGTAGGAGAGAACCAGATCGGTGCCGACCTGCGATACGGAAGGCAGGATGGAGGTGCTCGAAACCCGGGGATCACCCCCGAGGACATATTCGAGCAGATTGCTGATGCCGTCGCCGTCCGGATCGCCTCCGGGTGATTTGTCGGATAGCGCGGGACCGGTCCAACTGTCCGCCCACGCCGAGAACCCTGGTTTGGCCAGTTTGATCTGTTTGGCGGTGGAGTCGTACTGGACGAGGTATCCCGCCGGCATGCCGGTGACGCTGGCAAAGGTACCCGTCAAGGTGCCGGTGCAGCTGGCAATGACATAACTCGCCGCGCCCGGTGCGCCTAGAGCGGTGACGGCGAGCGTGGCGCCGGTCACATCAATGTCGCCGCTGATCGCGAGTGAGTCACAGGCCGCCACATCGACGTCACAGGCATAGCTGCCGGTCAGGACGAGCGACTTGCCAGAGAGCGTGCCGGTGCCGGTGGTGCCCGGCGCGATTGTGCCGGCGACGTGGAGCGGGCCGGCGAAGGAGCCGATGCCGCCGAGGGTGGAGCCGGCGTTCACGGTGGTGGTGCCGGTATAGGTGTTGGCGGCATTGATCAAGGTGGTTCCGCCGCCGCTGATGGTGACGGCGAAGCCGGTGGTGGCCGGTGAGCCGAGCGAGCCGGAAACCACCAGATCGGCGGCCGGGCTGCCGGTGACATCCGCCACGTTGAGGATCAGGACCGGCTGTGAGGGGGTGACGAGTTTGGCGCTGATTTCCGCGGCGACCGGGTTGCCGGCCGCCACCGTGATGACGGTCGCGCCGCCGGTGTTGTTATTGATGGTCCACGAACCCCAGTTGCCATTCGGGTTGGCGCACGCCAAGGTGGCGCCACCTTCCATGGTGAAAGAACCGCCCGGCCCGATATTGCAGGTGCCCGCGTCCGCCAGGCTGAGGATGCCGCCCGCCTTCACGGTGACCGGTTGGGCATGGAACTGGAAACCGTTGTCCGCCGTGACTCTGAGCGTGCCACCGTTGCCAACGATGATTGGCGCGTTCTCCAACGAGCGCCATGCGCCAATGACCAGCACGCCTTCACTGACCGTTACCGTGCCGGTAAAGGCGGATGATGAATTGGTCAGGGTGAGACTGCCGCTGCCGGTCTTTGCCAAAGCCGACGCTCCGGTGATCGCGGAACTCAGACTCAGGTTGCCAGTGCCGCCGATGGAACTATCGCCTGTTAGCGAGATGGAACCGGCGAACGCTGCGGCCGAGCCACTGCTATTGCGCAGGGTTCCGGCCAGCATCAGTGACTCACCGCCGACACTCTGGCCGTTGAGGTCCAGGACCGCACCGCTGCTCACGGTGGTGCCGGAAATGGTGGAGCCGAGCGCCGCCGGGTTGCCTAACACCAGAACGCCGCTGTTCACGGCGGTGCTTCCGGTATACGTATTGGCAGTTGCCAGGGTCAGGGTTCCGGTGCCGCTCTTGACGATGCCGGTGCTGCCCGCAATGGCCCCGGTGCCGGTCACCGTGTAGCTGGCCGGATCGTCAAACGCGAAGTTCACGCTGGCGGGTGCCACGCTGGTGTTCAACTCGACCGAGGTGCTGGCCGCGCTGCCATTGAAGAGCACGTTGTCCCCGTCGAGGTACTTATCGGGATTAGTGGTTCCAAGTTTCCAGTTCAAGGTGTTGTTGACGTCCCATGCGCTGCCCGCCGTGCCTTTCCAGACGAGTTGGTTGAAACCGGTGATGTTGAGGTCGATGGACCAGCCGCTGTTTGAGAGGTTTCCGGCGACGCCGCGGGGCAGGGGAGCGAGCACGAACGAGCCGGGGCCGGACAGGGAGGAATAGGCGAGCAATGGATAGGAGCCTGTGGTTAGACTTCCGTTGACGCTGATAGTAGTTGTGCTGTTGTTGACGACGTCGACGGCTTCGATCACGGGAACGGCGGCATTTGCCGGGAAGTTTCCGATGGCCAGAGTGGTGGTCCCGGCCGTTCCCAGCGTCAAATTGCCCATCGCGAGGGCAACCCCGGTGCTGTTGACACCGAGGGCGGCAGCGTCGGCGACGGTGATATTGGCCGCGCCGGTATTGCGAGTGCTCATCACGAGCTTGCCACCGGCGACGGTGGTGCTGCCGGTATAGGAGTCCTGACCAGCCAGCGTGAGGGTTGCGCCGCCGGTTTTCACCAGGTCGATCTTGTTGCCATTGCCGGTGCCGTCCCCGATGCCTCCGGCAAACGAGGAGTCGGCGCTCTGGTTAATGGTCAGCGTGCGGGAAGAGCCGTCACCATTGTGGACGCGTGCGGCGGAGTTGGTTCCGCTCAGGCCCGCGAGGGTGACATTGGTGGCCGCCCCTGCCAGCGTGAGGCCGACGGTGTAGGTGCCGTTTTGCACGATGATCGAGTTGGTGGTGTTGAGAACCAGGTTGGCCGACTGCAAGGCGTTGTTGCTTCTGGCATAGAGCGACCCGTCCATATTGGATGAGTTATCTATGGTGATCGTGCCGCTGTAGCTGCCATCCGCGGTGAGGTGGACCGAGGCCGGGCCATAACTGCCGGGGGTGTTGGAGATTTTGAGCGGGGCCGCGCCGGCCAAGCCACCTGCAAGATAGAGGTCCTTGGTGGCGTAATGCCCGCGGATGGTGCTGGCCGCGGCGACGGTGACCGGGCCGGAGAACGTGTTGACGCCGTCATCCTGATAGATAGTGCCGCCGTTGAGGGTGACGGCATTGGGGAAGGCGTAGTTTCCGCCGGAGTTGTTGCCGGGATTCAACTGGAGGACGCCGCCGTTGAGGGCGATGGTTCCGGTTCCGAGAGGAGTGAAGCTGCCGGAAGCCAATGCCGCGCCGCTGTTGAACAACAACGTCCCGGCACCAATCGTGGCACCACCGGTGAAAATGTCGGACGGATGCCACCAGGTGACCTGGGCGCTGCCGGTCTTGGTCAGCGCGCCCGGACCGGCAAGCACCGGACTGGTGCCGCCACGCAGGGTCAGCGCGGTGGCGTTGTTTGCCAAGGTGAGTGCGGCAAACCCAAGCGATCCATTGATGGAAATCGGGTTGGCGCGGGAAAGATAGGACGTGGTCATGGCGGCGACCAGACCGGTGCCGGTGTTGCCGGTTTCGTTGGCGACGGTGACGAGTGCGGCGGCGGCGGGGGTGGAGTCGATCAGGGCCTTGACGGTGGCGGCGGTGGTGGTGACCACCGAGGCGGCATCGGTGCCGAGGTTCACGGTGATGGCGTTGCCGGTCACGCTGATGGCCAGGACGGCGCTCGGGGTTGCGGGGTTGACGTAGGCGATGGAAACCGCGTCGTTGCCGCCGGTGACCGCGGTGTAGCGCAGGTCGTTGTTGGTTGCGGCCGTCAGATTGGTGGTGAGGTTGGCCTTGAGGGTGTCATCGAAAGTGACGCTATCGAGGCTGTAGAAGCGGGCGGCGGTGCCGTTGTTCCAATTGAGGACGGAACTGTTTTCCCAGAAGCCGTTGGCGGCGCCGGTCCAGGTGAGGGCGGCCGGCGCACCGCTGTCGAGGATCATCTTGACGTCGCCGGCATTGACGCTGAAGGACGCGAGTTGGCCGCGGGTGGGTGAGCCGTAGGCGAAATTGGTGGCGCTGCCGGTGGCGCTGGCAAAGCCGTTGACCAGGGTGTAAGTGCCCGCCGCCAGAAACCCCTGCGCGGCGGTCACCGTGTTGGTGCCGGCCAGCGTCAAGGTGCGGCCGACTCCCGCCAGGGCGATCAGGTCGGTGGGATCAAAGGCGAGCGTGCCGCCGTTGAGCGTGAGGCTGCCATCGATGGTCATGGTGCCGTTGATGCCATCGCCGGCGGGGCGGATGCTGCCCGTGCCGCTGTTGAGGACGACGTTGCCCAGAATGTCGGTGGCGGGATTGGCCGGGCGGCCGGCGACCAGGGATTTGCCGGTGGCCACGGTGTAACCGGCGGCAATGGCCGAGGCATCAAGCAGTGCGCCCGGCGCCACGGTGACCGGAGTGCTGGCGAGGATGGTGCCGGTGGCGCCGAGAGCCAAGGTGCCCGCGTTGATGCTGGTCGGGCCGGAGTAGCCGTTGGCGGTGGAGTTGAGGCGCATGACACCTGCGCCGGCCTTGACGATGCCGGTCGACGCGCCTTGTGTGTTGATGGGCTTTTGGATATCGAGATCGATCAACGCGCTGCCATCCGCCACCGTGAACGTGTAGGAAGTTTGACCCGAATCGGTTCGCAAGTAGACCTGCGTGGTGGGGTTGATCACACTGGTGGTGGCACTGGCAAAACTGGTGACCGACGCGTTGAAGGTGCTGCTTTTGCCCAGATCGAGGCGCTGGCTGTTGGTGCCGATGATGCTGCCGCCCTTGAGTGTGTAGGCGACGCCAAAGGCGCCGTTGGCCTGGCAGGTGGCTCCCTCGTCGATGTTGATGGTGAGACCGGCGGCGTTGTTGTTGGCGTACCATCCGAAAGCCCCGGCATTGCAGGTCAGCGCGGTCAACGGCGCGAGGTTGATGGTGGCGCAGCTCACGGTCTTGGAGCCGCCGCTATAGGCGGTTGGCATGTTCACGGTGCCGGCGTTGACGTTGAGGGCGCCGGAGAAGCTGCTCTGGCCGGTCAGGGTCAGGATGCCGTTACCCGCCTTGACCAGCCCGGCGGATCCGGCGATGGTCGAGGCCACCGAGGCGTCGGCATTGGTGGTGATGGTGGGCGTGGTGCCGCCGAGGGCCACGGTGTTGCCGGAGACGACGTAGCCGGCGGAGTTGAAGGTTAGCGAGTTGGCAGAGATCCCAGTGGTCAGCGCCACGGTGCCTCCGGCGAGGGCGCCAAACACCGCGCCATCCAGCGAGGCGTTGGCCCATGCCACATGGCTGGTGCCGTCGTCCCAGTTTTGGATCGTGGTATCCCAGTTGCCACTGCCACCGGTGCTGATGCCATCACCAGCACCCGCGACGTTGGTCGTGCCGCCGTCCCAGTAGCGGCTGGCAGCTTGCACTTGGGAGTGGGCCGCGATGCCGGCAAGGGTGATTGCGATGACGGTGCCGAGGCCATTGCCACGGGACAAGCGGAGGAACAAGCGATTGGAACGATTCGGTTTCATGGATTTGTGCGTGATGATTGCTAGCAAATTGCTTTCGTGGTAATTGTGCCTGCCAAACCGCAAAGCTATTTTTTTCGCCCCTATCCGGCCATGTCAGGATCCACAAAATTCATGTGTTTTTCTGCATGCCCGATTGGGCGGCGGGTTGCCGGTTGTGCCGCTTGCGGATTATCTGCTTGAAAGGAATCCGGCAGCCATATAGCCAAGCCGCAGTGATTGCGTCTGAAAACCGTTGTTCGTTTCCCCATGAACCCGTGAATGCCTGCGGAGTTCGCCTGCTGACGATGTGGAGGGTCAGGGCCGGAGCGGAATACCGCAGGGTCGCGAGGCGTTCGCGGCTTGATTCAGAGGTTCTTCTGCGGCAGGCGGGAAAAAACATTGTGGCGCTCAGGACCGACGCCGGCGAGGGGATGATTGTCACCAGGGGCCGCCGCCACCTGCTCCGGCGCGGGTCACTGGTGCTGTTTGATTTCCCTTCACTGGAGGAATACCACACCCACGGCACCCGCTGGGATTTCTGGTGGGTCGAGTTGGTGGCGCAGGAGCCTCTTTTGTTGCCAACACACCGGGTGTGGGAGGTGCCGATACTCAAAGGCGAAAAGGCACGCTGCGAGGAGGTGTTCGCGAAACTGGGTTCCGAGCGGATCGAAGCCCGCCGCCTCGCCGCCGCGACGTGGCAGGGCTTGTTCTTCGCTTGGTGCGACGAAATTGGAACAGTCAAACAGGCCAATTCGCGCGACAAGGCCGGCGTCAGCCGCTTGCTGGAAGCATTGAAAATCCAGCCGTCACTGCCGTGGGCGTTTGATGACATGGCGGCGGCCAGCGGCATGAGCCCGTCGGCCATGCGGGCGGCTTGCCGGGAAATGTTAGGCAAGACGCCGTCCCAAATCCGGCTCCACCTGAAACTATGCCACGCCTACGAACTGCTTCTGCGCGGCGACTTCAATGTGGCCGAGGTGGCGGAATCGCTGGGCTTCTGCGACCCGTTCCACTTCAGCAAAACCTTCAAGCGGGAATTCGGCTGCAGCCCGTCCGCCATCCTGCGCCATCCCATCTGAAAGCAGCCGCAGACCTAAGAGCGTCTCCCAAGCCGTTTCCATTCGTACATATCCCGTCGGTCTCTATAAGACCACTAATGTCCAACCCATAGGTCGGATGGTTTTGGACAAACGTATACAGGTTTGCTCCCCCCTCTTCTTCAATCGGGTCCCTGGATGACCAGTAGGGGCCCAACACCTACGACGACAATTTGGTAAAACGACTCGATGACAGTTCGGCCTTTCACACCGTGTGAACGGCCGCCCTCTGGTCGTGCTTTCGGGGCGTTTTAGGCCGAATTGTGACTGTATGAATCCTCCCCGAAAGACGGCGTCAATCCGGCCAGGAATGTTCCACAGCCCAGATTCTGTTATTGAGACCGGTCTTGAACAGTGGTCTTGGGCTCCAGGTTAGGGCCGTGGAACACCGATGACCTTCTCGCCGATGTCATCCGGTTTGAGATCAGAGATTTCACTTGGGCGCAGGCCGGCGAAGAGGCCGATTGCGCGCAGCGCCGGACCCTGGTGTGCTTACTCTCGCCTCATTTCACGCATCTACTCACCAATGCAGCGATGGTGGCGTCCGGTTTGGGATTCTCGGCATGATCACGGATGCGGTTGCTTCTAGCGGCTAGATTCGACCCGGAGACCGGATAGCAGAAACGCCAACAAATACTCAGGGGCCTTGGCTGGAAGATTCATGGGAACGGGCGGGCGTTGAGGATGACCGCCGCCCGGTTGGCAATCGGACTCATCGAGCGGATCGTGGCGTTGGTCGGGATTCATCGGGCAACATGAACTTGTCACTTCCTGCGCGTTGCCGCGCCAAAAAAAGGACTGCATTCGCGCGCACCGTTGATCCTTTCGCCTTGCAATCCACCTCGCGTGCTACTACGGCTCCGGTGCGCCAAGATCAGTCGCCTCACTGGCGTATGACCGCCTATCCCACGCCTATTATGAAATCCAATGCAAGCTTCAAGGCACCCGGTCAAAGGACTTTGCTCGTTGCCGCCGCCAGCCTGATCGGTGCCGCCGCAGTTGCGGTGTTCGTGCTGTACCTTGCGCCTGATTCTGGCAGGGGCCAAACCAACCGCACGCGAGACGGGACTATCCCATCTGGGGACGTCGAACGGGGCAGGAAGGGCCAGCCTTCCGCATCGGTGCCCAATCGATGGCACCCCATCAGGCCTGTCGCTGCCAACCAATCGAGTGATGAGGCAGTCATCGCCACGAAAGTGATGCCACACATTCTCGACGTGACGCGCAAGTTCATCGAGGAAAACATCTCTGCCAGCCAGACCGAATTGAATGCGGCCGAGCGAGCCACGAACCCGTGGCTATATCAGCGGCTTGGTTTGAGCAAGGCCGAGGAGGAGCAGGCGATCGCCGTCATCCGGAAGAAGAATGCCTGCGACCAGCGGGCCATGGAAGCCGCCTCCTTGACCAACGAGGATGACGCCGCCTTCGCTGGGCTGAAGCCGTATCAAGATGAGTTGGATGTGGAACTCAAAGGTTTGTTGGGAAAGCAATACGAGACCTACCAGAACCTGAAACTCAGCTATGAACAGGTTTCACTAGGCAACGATCGGCTGCCTGAGGACGAGAAACTCGCCGACAACCAGGCCCATCGCTTGGCGGATTTGATCAACGGAGTTTTCACCAAATCGGCCGAAAGTGTGACTACGCAGCCGGATGAAGAGGAAGATTATGACGAGTTAATGAAACGGGTGGCGGCGGATAAAGTGAAAATCACCCAGGAGGCCGGTAAATTCCTCACCCCAGGGCAGATCGAAGCCATAATTCGCCCTTCCCACCCCATGAAATGAGCCAATGCTTGTTGGAAATCGGCAGCATCGAGCGGATCGTGGCCCGGTTCAATAGTTCTCAAACAACAGACAGCAGGTGGACTGCCGGTCACCCTCGGTGATGATGTAAAGGCGTCGCCCGCCGCCCAGTTTGTAGGTGCTGAGAATCCGGTCGCCGTCGATCGCCGACGCTCAATCTGTGTCCGCCTACCAGGTCCCCGGGATAGAATCGAACCAGCCGTTCATTCCCGTCGATGACCTCGACGTTGCGGCTGTTGCCGAAGTAGAGGACGAGCTTCTTCCCACGCATCCGCGCCTCCAGACGCAGGATGTCCGAGTCGTCGGCCAGTCTTGACTCGGGCAGTTTGCCATGTTCCACCATCTCAATGGCCTTCTGGTAAATGGCGAACTGGAGAGCCCCCTCGTGCCTGCCGGCCTGGATCGAGGTGGGCCAGTGGCGGGTGCGGGTCGTGAGCCTGTGATGGCGGAGATTGCGGAAACTGGATAGCAGTGTGCCGTCTGGGTCGGCGCACCCGGCCGGCAGGATGCCGACGCTCCCCACCATCAATATGGAAGCCGCTGTGTTGCCTATCAGTGAGAGCGCCGCGTCGTTGCCGTGAACGGTTGCGTGGGCAAGGTTGGGTTCGATCTTAAAGGGCCGCCGCGATGGCGGAGGTGAGTTCTGGCGACTCGGGGGTGACGGCGGACTCGAAGCGCTTGAGGATTTTGCCGTCCTTGGCGACGAGGAATTTGGTGAAGTTCCACTTGATGTCGCCGGGGAATGGCGAGTCCTTGCCGGCGAGCGCGGCGTAAAGCGGATGGCGTTGCTCGCCATTGGTCTCGATTTTGGAGAAGAGCGGGAAGGTGACGTGGTACGTGCTGGAGCAGAATTGTTTGATCTGTTCGGCGCTGCCGGGTTCCTGGCCGCCGAACTGGTTGCAGGGCATGCCGAGCACCACCACACCCTGGTCCCGGTACTTCTGATAGAGCGCTTCCAGACCGGCATATTGTTTGGTGAAGCCGCACTTGGAGGCGACGTTGACGATGAGCAGCAGCTTGCCTTTGTAGGCGGCCAGGGTGGTGTCCTTGCCGTCGATGTCCTTGAGTTTGACGTCGTAAATGGTGTCCGCGCGGGCGCTGGCGAGTGGGCCCAGCATCAGAGCGGCGAGGAGTGTGAGAGTCTTCATGTCCGCAGACCATCGGCGGGGATGGCCACTTGTCAACTCCGTCACCAGCTGGAGGTGAAATGCCCTGAGCTTGCCGCTCGGGAAAAACTGTTGCGCTGTGCTTGATTGGTGGCTAGGATGGTGGTGCACGCAGAAAAAAGTCCCTCGCTGGTTGCCAGTGGCCACCGGCGCTTGGCTTACGAAATGAAGTCAATATGAAGAAAAAATCCAGAGAATCGGATAGGGTTTTGGAGTCCACCCTACTCAAGCGCCGGGAATTCATTTCCGTCGGTGCCCTGGCCGGCACCGGCATGCTGCTCGGCGCATCGGCGCTGGCAGAATCATTCAACGTGACGACGGTGGATGGCCGGAAGAAACGCTACGCGCTGGTAGGCGTCGGCGGGCGTTCGGGCATGTATCGGCAGGCGATTTTGAAGGATTATGCCGCGCACCACGAGATGGTGGGTTTCTGCGATCTGAATTTGGGCCGGCTCAAGCTGGCTCAATCCAAGGCGCAGAAGATGGCGGGAGTGACGGTGCCTATTTACGAGGCGAAGGACTTTGACCGCATGATCGGTGAGCAGAAGCCGGACATCGTCATCGTCACCACCAAGGACGCCACCCACAACCAGTACATTATCCGCGCGATGGAACTCGGCTGCGATGTGATCACCGAAAAACCGATGACCACCGACGAAGTCAAGTGCCGCGCCATTCTCGAAACCCAGCGCACGACTGGCCGCCGCTGCCGGGTCACTTTCAATTATCGCTACTCGCCACATCGCACTCAGGTGAAGGAATTGCTGATGAGCGGCGTCATCGGTGATGTGCTGTCGGTGGATTTCCACTGGTTGCTCGACACCCATCACGGTACGGATTATTTCCGCCGCTGGCACTCTAACAAGGCGAACTCCGGCGGCCTGATGGTCCACAAGGCGACCCATCACTTCGATCTGGTCAACTGGTGGTTGTCTGCGGTTCCGGTTTCCGTGATGGCCACCGGCAAGCGCGAGTTCTACACGCCGAAGATGGCGCAACGCCTGGGGCTGGAGAGCCACCACGAGCGCTGCCACACCTGCCCGGAGAAGGCCAAGTGCACCTTCCGCCTTGACTTGGCCGCCGATCCCGGGCTCAAGGAACTTTATCTTGATCAGGAGAGTTACGACGGCTATTTCCGCGATCGCTGCGTGTTCCGGCCGGACATTGACATTGAGGACACCATGAACGTGCAGGTGCGCTACAACACCGGCGTCACCATGGCCTATTCGCTCAACGCCTTCAATGCCTGGGAGGGGTATCATATTTCATTCAACGGAACCAAAGGCCGGCTTGAACACAAGGAGGAGGAGAAGGCCTATCTCTCAAAAGACGGTTCCTTGCCGCATGCAGTGAAAGCGGACGGCACGTACATCCGCATCTACCCGATGCGCGCCCCGGCGTATGAGCCCGAGATTTGGAAAGGCCAAGGCTCCCACGGCGGCGGCGATAATGTGATGCTCGATGATTTGTTTCTGCCCGAGAAACCGCTGGATAAATATCTCCGCGCGTCTGATCAACGCGGGGGGGCCTATTCGATTCTGACAGGCATCGCGGCGAATTACTCATTCATCAGCGGCAAGGCTGTGGAGATAGCCGACCTCGTGCCGGCCATTCCTTTGCCGGATTACCCGCTGATGCCCCCGCACGATGTCCCGGTTCCCATGCCGCCGGACGCCTAGCGCAAGCCCGCCACGCCGCTTTGGCTCGACCGGGCACGTGTCAGGGATTCCAGCAACCCGAATCACCAAGGTCAATTTCCTTTGGAGCATCAAGATCCTTTGATTTTCCGCCAAACCATCACCGCCAGCATCGGCAAGCCCGCCAGGCACACCGGCCACAGGGCGGTGAGCGGGACGGCTCCGGGGCATTTTGCCAGACCATCGATGAGCCAGCCGATGAGCGGGGCCCACACGGCGGCGGCAAGCGAGGAGGTTTGGGATTCGATGCTCAGCAGGGTGGCGGCACGGCTCTCTTCGCCGTCGCGGTCGAAGCGGCCGATGTGGATGGGCCGCCACAGGTTTTGCAGCAAGCCCAGCGCGATGAACACGGCCACCGCCAGCCAGCCCAGCCCCCCTAGCAGCGCGACCGCCAGCAGCCCCATCGCGCCGCCCGATAGTTGATAGATCCGCCGCACCGCGGGTTCGGTGCCGCCGCAGCGGGTTTCAAATTGATGGGAGCGGCGGGATGCGGCGCTGGAGAGCAAATGGAGCAGGGCATAGGCGAGGCCGCCGAGCACTGCGGTGCGCTGGTCGCCGTTCATTGCGAGGTGCAGCGGCATGGCGACGGCAAACGCCTGCACCACCACTTGCAGGTAGTCCTTGACCACGGTGTAGCTGCCTTCCACCGCCACGCTATCAACGATGAGGCGGCGGATCGAGGCCTTGCCGAGGGCTTCCCGGCAGCTTTCTGCCAAGGTGCGCCAAGTTTGGCGCAGCCCGCCGCCGGCGGGGATGGCGGCGTCCAGTGAGGCCGGATAGGTGGCGAGATTGACGAGGTTGAGCGCTGCGGGGATGGCGCTGAGGATGAAGACACTGGCGAAATTGCCGGTGCCAAGCACCAGCGCCGCGGCAATCAACGAGGACAGCGCGGAGCCGATTTTCGACCACGATCGGGTGTAGCCGTAGACCTTGGTGCGCTCGTCCTCCCGGCCCTGCTGGCGCAGCCAGGCATAGATGAGCGCCTTGTGGGTGCCATCGCGGAAGGCATCCGCCGTGCCGTAGAAAACCATCCCCGCCATCAGCAGGAAATTGTTGGAGGCGAACCCGAGCACCAGATAGGACACGACGTAGCCGGCCATGCTCACGATCATGCAGCGGCGGCGGCCGAGTACATCGGCGAGTGCCCCGGACGGGATTTGGCTGAGGTTGCTGGCGATTTCGCGCAAGGCGATGAGGCCGCCGATGCCGAGGAAGTCGAGTCCGCGTTCGCGCAGCGCGAGAATCAGGAAGGCCTCGAAAAACCGCAGGTTCTTGAGAAATCCGTAAAGTGAAAAGCGGGCAATCATGCGGGTGCTGGCATGTGCGGCAAATGATGGCGATGTGGGGGTGAAAAGACCACATTTTCCGGTCGATTCGTTGAGAAATGGCGGTTGAGACGCGGAATCCCAATGATTTCACCATGAGAAATGGGATCGAACTATGAGTGATTCGGGTGGAAATCCGATCAATTCGTGGCTCAATTCGCCCGATATCCGTGCGCTTGAGCCGCCCGCCCCATCTCCGGCCTTGACCTCTGCGCTGGCCCGTGCAACCTCCGCGCCCGATGATTTCAGTTCAATCCCTCCGCGTCGAGTTTGGTGCTCGCGTGCTTTTCAACGATCTTGCGTTCTCCGTGCAACCGCGCGAGCGCATCGCCTTCGCCGGCCACAACGGCGCGGGCAAGTCCACCCTCATGAAATGCATCGCCGGCATCCTGCCACCCAGCGCCGGGGCGATTCACGCGCCCAAGGGCACCCGCATCGGCTACCTGCCGCAGGAGGGGATCCACGTCAGCGGCCGCTCGCTGTGGGTGGAAACCGAGGGGGCCTTCGGTGAGGCCGTCGCTTGGCGCGAGAAAATCGAACGCCTGTCGCGCGAGCTCACCAAGCTCGACCCCCGCTCGTCGCCCTACGGCGAGATGTTGGAGGAGATCGGCGGCCTCGAACTCCAACTCGATGCCACCAACCCGGAGCGGATGAAGCCACGCATCGAGTCGGTTCTGCAGGGGTTGGGCTTCCAAAAGAGCGATTTCACGCGGGATTGCTCCGAGTTTTCCGGCGGCTGGCAGATGCGCATCGCCATGGCCAAGTTGTTTTTGCAGGAGCCCGAGGTGATGTTGCTAGATGAGCCCACCAACCATCTCGATATCGACACCCAGTTGTGGGTCGAGCAATATTTGGTGAACTATCCCGGCGCGATTCTGCTCATTTCGCATGACCGGGCCTTGTTGGACATGTTGTGCACCCGCACCATCGCGTTCCACCACGGCCGCGCCGAGGAATATGCCGGCAACTTTTCCTTCTTCGAGCGCGAGTCGGTGCTGCGGCGCGAAATCCTCTTCAAGCAATACACGTCCCAGCAGCGCGAGATTGCCGAGTCCCAGCACTTCATCGACCGCTTCCGCGCCTCGGCCAACAAAGCCACGCTGGTCCAATCACGCATCAAGCTGCTGGCCAAGATCGAGCGTATTCCAGCGCCCGAGCAGGACGACGCGATGGTGAAATTCAAGTTTCCCGCGCCTCCGGCCTCCGGTCATTTGGTGGCCAAGCTGGATGCCGTCGCCAAGAGTTATGGCGCGCTCAACGTCTTCAGCGGCTTCGATTTCGAAATCAACAAGGGCGAGAAAATCGCCATCGTCGGCCCCAATGGCGCGGGCAAGTCAACGTTTTGCCGCATCATCACCGGCCGCGAGGCACCCGATGCCGGTGCCCACAGCTTCGGCCACAAGGTGGCTCCCGCGTTTTTCTCCCAAAACCACTCCGACGAACTCAATCCCGAACTGTCCGTCCTGGAAACCGTCGAAAAGGCAGCGTCGCGCGAGAGCATGCCGCACGCCCGGAGTTTGTTAGGTTGTTTCTTGTTCCGCGGTGACGACGTGTTCAAGAAAGTGGGGGTGCTCTCCGGCGGCGAGCGCTCGCGGGTGGCGCTGGTGTGCATGTTGCTCACCCCCGCCAATTTCCTCATCCTCGACGAGCCGACCAACCACCTCGACATGCAATCGCAGGATGTGCTGCAGCGCGCGCTCATCGACTATCCGGGCAGCGTGTTGATCGTGTCCCACAACCGCGCGTTTCTCGATCCGCTGGTCGCCAAAACGCTCGAATTCCGCCCCGGCCGCCAGCCGTTGCTCTATCACGGCAACATCTCGTACTACATCGACAAGTCCGCCGCCGACCAAGCCCTCGCCGCGGGTCGCAGTGCGCCGGTCCGCGCCTCCACCGGCACCGGTGGCGGGTCTGGCAATAGCAGCGGACTTTCCCGCAAGGATCAGCGCCGCGTGGAAGCGGAGGCCCGCGAGTTGCGCTCCAAAGTCCTCAAGCCGCGGGAAGCCGAACTGGCCGCCCTCGAAATCAAGATTGCCGGTCTCGAGGCCGCACAGGTCACCCTCACCCAACATTTATCCAGCGACGCCTGCGCCGCCAATCCCGACATCCTCCGCGATGCCTCCAACGCCGTCGACAAGGTCACCCAAGGGCTTGAAACCAGCTATTCGCGATGGGGCGAACTCTCCGCGGAAATCGAAACCGTGCGTGCCAAACTCGGCATCACGGAGGTGTCCTCGAAGGCAGGGTAGCAGCGGTCCGAGCCCGTCGCATCCTCGCACGGGCGGCCCAAACCGAGGCGAATCGAGTCGGAAAAGCACCGCGCTGGGGTGAATTGTCACAAAGAATCCGCTGATTAAGAGTGAAGGCAGCCACCCACGGCGCTAGGTTGCCCGCAACCCGCCATGCTCCCAACCCTCATCCTCTTTTCGCTCGCCATCCTCTGCCTGCTGGTCTGGGGGCTGCGCCAGCGCGTACTCATCCGCCGCTTGCTCCACCCGCTCCATAGCCAGCATGGCCAGAACTTGCGCGCGCTGGCCTCGGCCCGCAGCGAACGCGACGGCCTGCTCAATGCATTTCCCGATGCCTTCCTCATCGCCGACGCCCAGGGCATCATCCAACATTGCAACCAAGCCGCCAGGAAATTGTTAGGTCCGGTATCGCCTACCGGCCGGACGGTGTTGGAGGCGCTGGGTGACGCGCGGCTGGCCGCGCCCTATCTGGCATGCCGCAACACGGGTGAGCCCAGCGCCGCACAAATCCTGCTGCCCGCTGAGGCCGCCCCCGCCCGCAGCCAGGACCCCGGCAGCGGCGAATCGGTGTGGTTGGTGGACGCCTCTCCGGTGGCCCAGGCCGACGCCGCGCCGCACATCCGCATCCTGTTGCGCGATCTCTCGGCCGAGCACCAGCTCGAACAGATCCGCAAGGACTTCGTCGCCAACGCCTCCCACGAGCTGCGCACCCCCATCACCCTGGTTGATGGCTACCTCGAAACCTTCCTGGAGGCACCCGAGTTGCTGGATGACCGGCCCACCGCGCTGCGCTTTCTGGGCATCATGCGCAAGCACACCGGGCGCATCACCCGCATCATCGAGGACATGCTGCTCATTTCGCGCATTGAATCGGGCGATGCATCGACCCTGCGCATGGAGGACTTCGAACTGACTGAATGCGTGCAGGACATCATCGACCGCCTCGAATCGCTGATCCGCTCGCAAAATGCCACCGTTGTCATCCAACTCCACGAACCCAGCGTGACCCTCCACGGCGATCGGTTCTATTGGACGCAAATCTTGTTCAACCTGATCGAAAACGCTCTCAAGCAAAACCCCAAGCCCGGCCTGCAAGTGACCATTCACAGCGAAGCGCGCGGCGGGGGCTTGGCAGTCGCGGTCATTGACAACGGCATCGGCATTCCCGCGGCGGATCTGCCGTTCATCTTCAAGCGGTTCTACCGGGTGGAAAAACACCACTCGCAAAATGAGATCAAGGGCACCGGGCTGGGCCTGTCCATCGTGAAGCGGGCCATCGAGGCCCACGGCGGGCGCATCACCTGTCAGTCCGCCCCGGGAGTGCGCACCAGCTTCGAGATCACTCTGCCCGAACAAGAAGTCTAGCGGCACTCTGGCGTTTTTGTCCGAGCGGCTGCGGGGAGCATCCTGCGGATCGCTCTTTGGGTGATTTCGCGAGAGTTGTCCTTGGGGGGGCGTTTCCAGATTTCCCGGCGGGCCGCCGGGAAATGCCGCCAAGATGACGGCGCTATCCGGAGCCAAAGAGATCAACCCCGATTTTCGCGGATTTTGAGGGCGGCGTGGCCAAATGGCACGGTGCTTGCTTGTCCCTTGATCAAATTGACGAACTGGTCCCGAAATCACGAATCCCACGACAGGTCCGCCAGCCGTCAAGGGGCGGCGATCTCAGAATCGCCGTGGACCATGAGGAGCCAACGGGTGGAGTCTAAACGCTTCCCATTGACCGCTCATGGTCGAGGGCGATGCGGAGATCGCCCCTCCTGTGGCGGGGGATTTGGCGATCGCCCGGCCCTGTCCCCCTCAAAATCCGCTTGCTCCCATGGAAATGCCAGCTATCTTCCCCGCGCCATGCCAAAATCGGCTGGCTGATGCCCGATTTCTTCCTTTCACCCCAATCCACCGCTCCCACATGTCTGAACTGCAAAACTCACCGCTAGGCTGGCCTGCACCGCAAGGCCTGTGGCATCCGTCGCAAGAAAAAGATGGCTGTGGCGTGGGTTTCATCGCTCACCTCAAAGGCCAGCGCTCGCACGACATCGTGCAGAAAACCCTGCTGATGAACAGCCACATGGACCATCGCGGGGCCAGTGGGGCTGATCCGGCCACCGGCGACGGTGCCGGCATTTTCGTCCAGATGCCCGATAAATTCCTGCGCAAGGAGTTGGCCAAACAACGCATCGAACTGCCCGCGGAAGGCGAATATGCCTCCGGCCTGGTGTTTTTGTCGCCGGAATCCAGCGTGCGCGAAGCGGCCATGCAGCTCTTCGAGCACGTCATCCGCGATGAAGGCCAGAAATTCCTCGGTTGGCGCACCGTGCCAGTGCGCAGCGAAATCCTCGGCAAGACCTCCGGCCGTTACGAGCCGGTCATCAAGCAGGTGTTTCTGAAGCGCAGCCCCGAGATCACCGATCCGATGGAGTTTGAGCGCAAACTCTACGTCATCCGCAAGCGGGTGGCACACGCGATCCGCACCAACGACATGCCGAGCAAATTCAGCGATGTCCACGGCAACCGCGGCAATACCTTCCCCGGCGCGGATTATTATTACGTCACCGGCTTGTCCGCCAAGACGATGATCTACAAGGGCATGCTCACCGCCTGCCAGTTGTCGGACTATTTCTACGACTTGCACGACCCGGCCTTCGAGTCCGCCCTGGCCCTGCTGCACACCCGTTTTTCCACCAACACGTTTCCGAGTTGGTCGCGCGCCCATCCCAACCGGTTCATCGCCCATAATGGCGAAATCAACACCGTGCGCGGCAACGCCAACTTCATGCGCGCCCGCCAGGCGCTGTGTGCCAGTGACGTGTTCGGCGCGGAAATCGACAAACTCTTCCCGGTCATCGACGAGGATGGCTCGGACTCCGCGCGGTTTGACAACGCCCTCGAGTTCCTCCACTACGGCGGCTACGACCTCACCCATGCGATGATGATGATGATTCCCGAACCCTGGGAACGCCACACCATGATGGAGGAGGACAAGCGCGCGTTCTACGAATTCCACGCCTGCCTGATGGAGCCGTGGGATGGCCCGGCCTCCATCACGTTCTCCGATGGCCAGCAAATCGGCGCCGTGCTCGACCGCAACGGCCTGCGCCCGAGTCGCTACTACGTGACCGATGACGACCTGGTCATCATGGCGTCGGAAGTCGGCGTGCTGCCCGACATCGACCCGCTCTCCATCGTGGAAAAAGGCCGCCTGCGGCCGGGCCGCATGTTCCTGGTGGACATGAACGAGGGCCGCATCATTCCCGATGAGGAAGTCAAACGCCGCATCTACAGCGCCCAGCCGTACCGTCAGTGGTTGGACGAAAACCGCGTCACCCTCGGCCAACTGCCCGCTCCCGCCACGCCCAAAGTGGTGGAACCCGAGCGCGTCCGCGAACGCCAACTCGCCTTCGGCTACACCTACGAGGACCTGCGCATCCTGCTCGGGCCGTCCGCCACCACCGGGGTGCAACCGATTTCCTCGATGGGCAACGATACCCCGCTGGCGGTGCTCTCGTCCAAGCCGAAGCACCTCTATCAGTACTTCAAGCAGATCTTCGCGCAGGTGACCAATCCGGCGCTGGATTGCATCCGCGAGGAACTCGTCACCGCCACCGAAACCTTCATCGGCTCCGAGGGTAACCTGCTCCAGCCCGGCCCGCTGAGCTGCCGCATGGTCCGTCTGGACAACCCGCTCATCGACAACCGCGCCCTGGCCCAATTGCGCGAGATCGCACTGGCGGGCTTCCAGTCCATCACGCTGGACATGCTCTTCCCGGCCAAGCAAGGCGGCGAGGGCCTGACTGCGGCGTTGCAGCGCTTGTTCGAAACCGCCGACCAGGCGATCGCTGACGGTTGCAACATCCTCATTCTGTCCGATAGAAACATCAGCGCCTCCAACGCGGCGATCCCGACTTTGTTAGCCATGGGCGGGCTCCACCACCACCTGGTGGCCGCCGGCACCCGCACCTTGGTTTCCATCGTTCTGGAAACCGGCGAGGCCCGCGAGGTGCATCACTTTGCCTCCCTCATCGGCTACGGAGCCGACGCCATCAACCCCTACATGGCCTTCGACTCGTTGCATCAGATGATCCAGGACGACATGCTGGCGATGCCCTTCGACAAGGCGGTTTACAACTATCTGAAGGCCTCTATCAAGGGTGTGGTCAAGACCATGGCCAAGATGGGCATTTCCACCGTGGCGTCGTATCGCGGCGCGCAGATTTTCGAGACCATCGGCCTCAGCTCCGAACTGGTCAACGCGTACTTCACCGGCACCTCCAGCCGTTGCGAGGGGTCCGGTATCGACCAGATCGCCGAGGAATCGCTGGCGCGCCACCGCGCCGCCTTCCCGGCCCGCCACATCGAGGCCGCGGAAGCCGCGCTGGATCCGGGCGGGATCTATCAATGGCGCGCCGACGGAGAGTATCATCTCTTCAACCCGGAAACCATTCACCTGCTGCAAAAGGCAGTGCGCACCGGCAGCTACGAGGTGTACAAGCAGTACGCGGCCAAGGTCAACCTGCAGAGTGAAAACATCTCCACGCTGCGCGGTTTGATGTGCTTCCGCAAGGACCTCAAGCCCGTCCCGCTGGATGAGGTTGAGTCCATCGAAGCCATCACCAAGCGCTTCAAGACCGGTGCCATGTCATATGGCTCGATCTCGCAGGAAGCCCATGAAACGCTGGCCATCGCCATGAACCGCATCGGCGGCAAGTCCAATACCGGCGAGGGCGGCGAAGACCCCGAGCGCTTCAAGCCCATGGCCAATGGCGATAGCAAGCGCTCCGCCATCAAGCAGGTCGCCTCGGGCCGCTTCGGCGTCACCAGCGAGTACCTGGTCAACGCCGATGAAATCCAGATCAAAATCTCGCAAGGTGCCAAACCCGGCGAAGGCGGGGAATTGCCCGGTTCCAAGGTCTATCCGTGGATTGCCAAGGTGCGCTACTCGACCCCGGGCGTGGGTTTGGTTTCGCCGCCGCCGCATCATGATATCTACTCGATCGAAGACCTCGCCGAGTTGATCCACGACTTGAAAAATGCCAACCCCCGCGCTCGCATCAACGTGAAGCTGGTGGCGGAAGTGGGCGTCGGCACCATCGCCGCGGGCGTCGCCAAGGCCCATGCCGATGTCATCCTCATCTCCGGCCACGACGGCGGCACCGGTGCCTCGCCCACCTCGTCGATTTACCACGCCGGCGCGCCGTGGGAGCTCGGCCTGGCGGAGACCAACCAGATTTTGTTGCTCAATGACCTGCGCAGCCGCGTGGTTTTGGAGACCGATGGCCAGCTCAAGACCGGCCGCGACGTGGCCATCGCCACCCTGCTGGGTGCCGAGGAATACGGCTTTGCCACCGCCCCGCTGGTGAGTGTTGGCTGCCTGATGATGCGGGTTTGTCAGAAAAACACCTGCCCCGTCGGCGTCGCCACCCAGGACCCGGAACTCCGCAAGAACTTCGCCGGCAAACCCGAGCACGTCGTCAATTTCATGCGCTTCATCGCCATGGAAATGCGCGAAATCATGGCCGAGTGCGGCTTCCGCTCGATCAACGACATGGTCGGCCACGTCGAGTGCCTCGACACCGCCGAAGCCACCAACCATTGGAAAGCGAAGGGCGTTGATCTAACGAGTATCTTCCACCGTCCCGACGTGGTCGACCGCGTCGGCACTTATTGCCAGATCGCACAAGACCACGGGCTGGCGCAAGCGCTCGACAACACGCACTTGCTGGCGCTGTGCGAGCCGGCCATCCTGCGTGGCGAAAAGGTCCGCATCGAATTGCCCATCGCCAACGTCAACCGCGTGGTGGGAACCATCACCGGCAGTGAGATCAGCCGCAAACATGGCGGCAAGGGGCTGCCGGAAGACACCGTGGAGCTCAAATTCCGTGGCAGCGCCGGTCAATCGTTCGCCGCCTTCACCCCTTCGGGCATGACCTTCAAGCTCGAAGGCGATGCCAACGACTATGTCGGCAAGGGCTTGTCGGGTGCCAAAATCATCGTCTATCCGCCGCGCGGCGTGCGCTTCAAGGCCGCCGACAACGTCATCATCGGCAACGTGGCGTTTTATGGTGCCACCCAAGGCCAGGCGTTCATCTGCGGCATCGCCGGAGAACGCTTCTGCGTGCGTAACTCCGGCGTCCAAGCCGTCGTCGAAGGCATCGGCGACCATGGCTGTGAATACATGACGGGCGGCGAAGTCATCGTGCTCGGCGAGACCGGCCGCAACTTCGCCGCGGGCATGTCCGGCGGCGTGGCTTACGTCTATGACATCGACGGGCTGTTTGAAAAACGCCTCAACAAGGAAATGGTCAATCTCTACCGGTTGATAGAATCGAGCGACGCGGACATCGCCAAGGTCAAGGCCACCATCGGGATGCATCTGGCCCACACCGGCTCGGCACGCGCCGCGTGGCTGCTGGACAACTGGCATGCCGAGTTGCCGAAGTTTTTCAAGGTCATGCCACGCGACTACGAGCGGATGTTGGAATGCTTCAAGAAAGTCGAGCAGCAAGGCTTGACCGGCGATGAGGCCGCGATGGCCGCCTTCCAGGAGAACCTCAACGACCTCGCCCGCGTCGGGGGGAATTGAGTTATCGGATATTAGTTATAGGTTCTCAGGAATATCATTACTTCACTCACCTCTTCATTCACCTTTTCAATAATCAGTACAATCAGTGCGATCAGTGGTTTCATCCGTTTTCTCCTTCCGATCCCCCTGAACACCGAAAACCTACACACTTAAGAAAATCATGGGCAAGCCAACAGGATTCATGGAACTGGAGCGGAAGACCGATTCCGAAACCGCACCGCTGGAGCGGATCAAGCACTGGAACGAATTCAAGATCCATCCGGACGAGAAACAAAGCCGCGAGCAAGGTGCGCGCTGCATGGATTGCGGCACGCCGTTTTGCCACACCGGCCAACTGGTGGCCGGCATGGCCAGCGGTTGCCCGGTGTACAACCTGATACCGGAATGGAATGATCTGGTGTTCCGCGGTCGCTGGAAGGAAGCCCTGCAGCGCCTGCACAAAACCAACAACTTCCCGGAATTCACCGGTCGGGTCTGCCCCGCCCCTTGCGAAGGGTCCTGCGTGTTAGGCGTGATCAAGCCGCCCGTCGCCATCAAGAGCAACGAATGCGCCATCAGCGACCGCGGTTGGGCCGAAGGCTGGGTCACCCCCAGAATCCCCGCCAATCGCACCGGCAAGAAAGTGGCGGTCGTGGGCTCCGGCCCCGCCGGACTCGCCTGCGCCGATCAACTCAACCAGGCCGGTCACCACGTCACCGTGTTTGAGCGCGATGACCGCATCGGCGGCCTGCTGATGTATGGCATCCCTAACATGAAACTCGACAAGCAGGCCGTGGTCGGGCGCCGGGTCAACCTCATGCGCGAGGAAGGCGTCGAGTTCAAGACCGGTATCTGCATCGGTGCCGATGCCGAATGGTCGCCGGCGCGTCTGCGCCAGGACTTCGACGCGGTGGTGCTGTGCTGCGGCGCCAGCCAGGCCCGCGATCTGCCCATTGACGGCCGCGAGGCCGGGGGGATTCATCTGGCGATGGCATTCCTAACAGCTAACACGCGCCACCAGCTGGATCACGATTTCGACGGTTCTCTGCCCGCGCTCAACGCTGCCGGGCTGGAGGTGGTGGTCATTGGTGGCGGCGACACCGGCACCGACTGTGTGGCCACCAGCGTGCGCCACGGTTGCAAGCGGGTCACTCAGTTGGAGATTTTGCCCAAGCCGCCGCTGGAGCGCGCGGCGGACAACCCGTGGCCGGAATGGCCCAAGGTTTACAAGATGGATTACGGCCAGGAGGAAGCCGCCGCCCTGCAGGGTGGGGATCCGCGCCAGTATTTGGTGCAGACCAAGCGATTTCTCAAGGATGCCGCCGGCAAGTTGAGCGGATTGGAGATTGTCGATATTGAATGGGCCAAGGACGCACAAGGCCGCTTCGTGCCGCAAGACGTCGCCGGTTCGCTGCGTGTCATTCCCGCCCAACTCGTTCTGCTCGCCATGGGCTTCACGGGTCCCGAGTCTAACATTGTCGCCGGGTTCGGCGTCGATGCCGATCCGCGCTCCAACGTCAAGGCCGAGCACGGCAAGTTCACCACCAATCTAGCGGGCGTGTTTGCCGCCGGGGACATGCGCCGTGGGCAGTCGCTCATCGTGTGGGCGATCAACGAGGGCCGCGGCGCGGCGCGCGAGTGCGACCGTTTCCTGATGGGCGTCACGCAGTTGCCGTAAGTCCATGCGGCAGGGCCGCGATCAGGGAGCGGCGGACACCGATCCGCCGTTGACCATGTTGAGCCAATGGTGGGAGGATTCCCTTGCCATTGACTCATCATGGTCCTGGGCGATTCTGAGATCACCCCTCCTTGGAATTTTCAGCCCGCCTGAAGCAACGGCCTGCAATCCTCTTGCCATACGTTAGCCGCCCCCTTACACCTCGCTCGTGGAACCGATTCGCTATTTCAACCGGCACACCGGCACCATTGAGACTGAGCAAGTCTATGGCGAGGGCTTCTTGCGTTGGGCCTATGGCAATCCGCTCGGGGCGCTGGCGCTGGCCGCCCTCATCAAACGGCCGCTGTTTTCACGCTGGTATGGCCGCCGCATGAACCGGCCGCAATCCGCCTCCAGAATCGCGCCTTTCATCGCCCGTTACGGGCTGGATCCCGCGGAGTTCGCCGATCCGCCGGAGTCCTTCGCCAATTTCAACGAGTTTTTCTATCGGAAACTCAAGCCCGCCGCCCGCCCGATCGATGGCGACGATGCCAGTGCCGTGTTTCCGGCGGACGGCCGCCATCTTGGGTTTGCGCGGGCCTCGGCCATCAGCGGCGTGTTTGTCAAGGGCCAGTGCTTCGACCTCGCTGCCTTGTTAGGCGATGCCGCCCTCGCCGCGCGCTACGCCGATGGCGCGCTGGTGCTCTCGCGGCTGTGCCCGGTGGATTACCACCGCTATCACTTTCCGGTGGCCGGTACCCCGGGCCCGACCCGTTCGATCGGCGGGCCCTTGTTCTCGGTTTCCCCGCTGGCCCTGCGCCAGCATCTGTCCTATCTCTGGACTAACAAGCGCACGCTCACCCGGCTGGAAAGCCCCCGCTTCGGGACCGTGTTATTGTTGGAGATTGGTGCCACCTGCGTCGGTTCCATCGCGCAAACTTTCATTGCCGGCAGCCCGGTGGCCAAGGGTGCTGAGAAAGGGTTTTTCGCCTTCGGGGGGTCCTCCACCATGACTTTGTTCGAGCCCGGTGCGATCCGCCTCGACGATGATCTGCGCGGCCACTCCGCCGCCCAAACCGAGCTCTACGCCCGGGTCGGCTCGCGCATGGGCCTCGCGGTCTGATCGGTTCACCCCTGGCGATGAGGTTTCGGCAGTTACTCCGCCGCCGGTCGCTTGTGGCCCGCGGGTTTCTTCTGGAAGACCGATAGCCGGGTTTGCTCGAGGAAGCGGCGGTTGCGCTCGGTCAGAGCGGTGATGGAGTCATGCAGCGGACACGGGGCCTGGTTGCCACACCACTCCGAGCCGAATGGACAGCGCGAGCTGTTATCGATCTGCTCAAACAGCGCGACGATGTCGATGAGCCGGATCTCATCCGCATCCTTGATGAGCGTGTAGCCGCCGCCTGGTCCCGGTTGGCCACTGATATATCCAGCGCTGGCCAGTTGGGTGAGCAGCTTGGCGGTGAGCACCGGGGAGATTTTCCGCGCTTTCGCGATGACCGCCGAACCGACGCGCTGGGGGGCCTCGGCGGCGACGTAACTCATCACAGCGATGGCGTTGGTGGCGGTTTTTCCGTAGATGAACATGGCGGTAGGTTCGGCAGGGGCGGCGGCTGGCAGTCAGTGGGTATGCTGCGCGAACCGCCAGTCGTCACGGCGTGGATATCGCGGATTCAGGCGAATAAATCAAGAAATGCCCAGCGTGAATCGATGTTTTCTCGCAAGCGGTGGATTGTGGCAGGCTCGGCGATTGGCTGTCCCCGGGCTGCCCCCCCACCGCATGTGCGGAATGCACGAGTAGAATGCACGAGCAGAATGCTTGACCGGCCGCCATCTCCGGCTAGTGTGTTGAAATGTCCTTGGACGATTGGTATTCCGAGATGGCATGCGCCAATTTTCCGGTCACCTGTTGGACGCAAGTCGCAGCGGCTCAGGGCCATGGGGACCGGGCGAGCCGCGCGCTCAACGAGCTCTGCGGCCTGTACTGGCCTCCGGTTTACGCATTTTTGCGCCGCAAGGGCGAATCGCCGGCCGATGCCGAGGACATTACCCAAGGATTTTTCGCCAAGCTACTGGCGCGTGGCTCGCTAATGGCGGTGGCGGCCGAAAATGGCCGCTTGCGCACCTTTCTGCTCAAGGCGCTTACCCGCCATTGGATCAACGAGCGCGAACGAGCGGGTGCGGCCAAGCGCGGTGGGGGCATGCGACTGTTATCGCTGGATTTTGGACGTGTTGAGGGCAACTACGTCGCAGAGCCCAGCCACCGCATCACGCCCGAGCTTGAGTTCGAGCGCCGATGGGCGCTGGAATTGCTGGATGGAGCGCTGGCAGAGCTGCGTCGCGACGCTGAGCGCAACGGCAGAAGCGCGCTGTTTGAGGACTTGAAAGGTCTCATCAGCCTGGATGCCGAGAGCGGCTCCTATGAGGAAATTGCCATCTGCCACGGGCTCACCGAAGGGGCGGTGAAGGCGGCCGCCCACCGCCTGCGGCAGCGGTTTCGAACGGTGCTGCGCCGCGCAATCGCGGAAACGGTCACCAGCGAAGCTGAAATCGACGATGAAATCCGGTATTTGTTCACGCTGTTCCAAACGCCCTGACTCATCGAACTGCCACCGCATGAACACCGCCATGATATCTTCTCCCACCTGCCCGGCGTGCGGCACTGTGTGCACCGAGGGCCGCTGCGGTAAAATTTGCCC
The DNA here is from genome assembly GCA_903908495.1 of Akkermansiaceae bacterium. Classification (GTDB taxonomy): domain Bacteria; phylum Verrucomicrobiota; class Verrucomicrobiia; order Verrucomicrobiales; family Akkermansiaceae; genus Luteolibacter. The sequence continues at coordinate 255 of CAIVSK010000182.1, read as the reverse complement.
GGCCTGTCTGTTGCAGCTTGCCTTGGGCGGTGCTCCGTTGCCGCCGCCGGCTGACAACCACGCCGGCGCTCCGCATACTCAGCTGGCGTCATTTCCGCCGGCGGAACTGGCCGGCACCCATGTCGGCCGTTACAAACTGCTGGAGCAGATCGGCGAGGGCGGCTTCGGCGTCGTCTGGATGGCAGAACAGAATGTGCCCGTGCCTCGGCGGGTCGCGCTCAAGATCATCCGGCCGGGCCTGGATACCCGCGAGGC
>CAIVSK010000181.1 GCA_903908495.1 Akkermansiaceae bacterium | reverse complement strand
TTCCAGCTCGTGATGGATGGGGACTCCCCGGCGATCCAGGTCTATCAGCAAAGCGACATCGAGCACGGTGCCGATTTGTGGACCGGCGAGAACGTCGGGGACGGGGCTCGCGTTTTCCAGAAGTTCGACCAGACGGATGGGAAATACAAGTTCCGCTCGATCAAGGGCCTCGGCCCGATCACCGCCACTGAAAACGCGAATGTGATCGAGGTGGCAATCTCCAACGGCCTCACGTTCTACCTGCGGGTGTTCACGCAGCAATACAACACCCGGGACGTTGTTGATTCGACCCTGACCGACCACGGCGGCGTGGTGATCAGCACCTACACGGATCAGGTGTTCTTTCCTGTGGATCCGGTTTTGGCCCATGTAGTTCTGTTCGAGGGCGGCCTGCCGATTGGTTACTGGGCAGGAGATCCCCCGGCATACCTGGACGGCGTTCTCAAGATCGACGTGACCCACTTGTTCGAGATCTAGCGCAGCTCTGCGCCACTGGTTGACAACCCGTCCAGCGCCATGAAGCTCTACGTTGACCTTGAGACGCTGCAACTGATCGAAGGCCCTGGATTCCGCAACCCCGTCACGAGCCTTCGCTTCAAGCGGGGCGACGCCGTGAAGCTGGAAGTCGCTTTCCTGACCGGTGGATCGACGCCGACGATCATCGGCAACCCTGCATCCCTTCAAATCCAATTCGGGGTGAAGGTGAAGGGGCGTTACGACCTTGGCTATCTGGTCTATGCAACCGAATGGACGATGCCCACCGGTAGCGAAACCAACCCCGTCTATGTATGCTCGCCCAGTTTCAACACGCTCGAACTCGATGCGGCCATGCACGTCGGGGAGGGGGTTGGACTTGAGCAGGGTCAGATCGAGCTGATGGGTGAGATGACGTGGATCGACGGCTACGCCGGCCCGACGTCCACCGGGACCATTGGCATCGTGGTCGAGAACGACGTGGTTCGCGGTGGCGGACTTGATCCGACCCGGGCCGCCGTCGGCGCGCCTGCCATCTTCCGCAGCTCGATGGAAGGGTCTCCCATTGGACCCCCTGTCGCCAGTGCCGTCGTCCTGTCCGGAATCACTGGCCCGCCCGGAATGATGTTCGTGAACTGCGGGCTGATCGAGTTGGCCCCAGATCCCTGCGGCTCACGCCGGTTTTCAAACAAGGCCGTGGGTGACCTCACCGTTCCAATTGTCCAGCTCTATGACACCAACCAAGATCCCACGAATCCGAGATGGGTAGTCGTGACCTACTCCAATTCAGGGGACGAGGGCATGAGAATCGCAGAGGGGTCAAGCAGCGGTCCATGCGACCCGTGGGACGCGGAGTGGGTCACGTTCGTCGGGTCCGCAAGCGGCGAACTTGTCGTGTCGATTGGCGACGGTCGCGCCGGAGTCACTGCTGACTTCATGGGGCAGACCTGCTTTGTCGGTGACTCCCTTCCATACGACGAATATGTGTGCTTCGGATCTGCCCTGACTGACTGGGTGCAGACGGTCGAGCATCCTGCTGCCTTACCGACCTACCCGCGGGTCATGGCATATAAGAGCGGGGCCGACCAAGTCCTCACTCCCTCTCAATATACCACCGTCATTTTTGACACTGAGGAGTATGACACGCATGGTTGTTTTGCTGGCAGCACATTCACCGCCCCTCACGCCTGTTTCCTCCGGATTAGCGGGGGCATTTACATCTCTGCCGGGAGCACCGGTTTGGACGAAGTGGCGGTCAAGGTGAACGGAACCGCGGTGAAGCGCATGAGCAGATACTCCATACCAGCCGGGTCGATTGTCCCGTTCGGTTGCATGATCCATGTGAATGCCGGTGACACCGTGAATATCGGGTACGCTTGCCAATCTGGAATGCCGAAAACGGTGACTGCCGCCTCAACGATCACTTTCGTCGCTTTCGAAGTCCTGCCATGACCCAGCCCACCAAGCACCAGATGGACGAGTATGACGCCGACGACGGCCCTGCCGATCTCAGGCTGACGACCGTTGCCAAGTACATGATCCGCAAGAACGGCATCCTCGTGACCTGCTGCCTTGCGCTCATCGTGTTCCAGGTATGGGACCGCCGGCAGCACGACAATCAGGTGGCCAAGGTGCAGCAGGATCTCGACGACAAGGTCATCGGGATCCTCGTGTCCAACGCCAGGATCCTGTCCGACCTCACCACCTCCGTTCACGAGAACGACGTGCGCGACCAGAAGGCCCTGGAGGAAATGAAGCCGTCGATCTCACGCAACGCCGTACTTCTCGAACACGTTGAAGGCACGCTCTCCCGTATCGAATCCAAAATGAAGTAATCCCCACCACCATGAATCCCATCGCCTCCTACATCCGCCATCTGATCGTCACGCTCATCGTGCTCCTGCTCGTCAAATTCAAGTTCCCGCTCGAAGGGGCCGACGCCTTCGCGGACTCGCTCTCGCTCTTCGTCGTCGCCACCCTGACCTGGGCCATCGTCAAGTACATGCCGGATCTCGCCAAGTCCATCGGCCTTCTGAGCCTGCTACTGGCCTGCCTGATCCTCCTGCCGTCCTGCGTCACGACCGAGGGGACGATCACCGCCCCCGACGGCACGACCACGCACTACAAGACGACCTCGCCCGACCCCGAGGTGGCCAAGGCGCTTGCCGAGGCCGGGGCCGACGCCGTGTTGTCGCGGGTGATCCCCGAGAAGTGACGCACAGTGGTCCACAGCGCGTCAAATGTTCTACTGATGTTCTGCGAATCCGCGCCGCACAGTGCCGCACTGTGCGGCGTAACTCGTTGCAATTGCGTCATTTTCCTTTTGCTGCAAGGATTCCAGGCGGGTTGGAAATTCACACCTACGCGGTGATGGAAAATCATTTCCACATCCTCGCGCGGGTGCCGTCGCACGATGGGTTTGTGGCGCAGTTTGCAGGCACCGACGGCGAGGAGCGCCTGCTGGATCACCTGCGCTTGCTGTATTCGCGGGCCTACATTGCGGCGCTGCGGGCGGAGTTGGCGGACCTGCGCAAGCGCGGAATGCCGGACCAGGCCGAAGCGCTCATCGCCGG
>CAIVSK010000180.1 GCA_903908495.1 Akkermansiaceae bacterium | reverse complement strand
GCGCGTTCACCCGCATCACCACCGACTCCCGCACCACGTCACTATCCTCGCTTCGCAGGTCCCACTTGATCCGAAGAATCAGCTTTTCGAGAACCTCTTTGGGCGACGCGGACTCCAGGAACTCAAGCAACGTCTGTGATCTCGTTTCACCCTTCTTCAGCTGCGGCGGTTCCAGCTTCGTCCTAGCCGTTTTGTCATCGACGAGAAATGCCCGCAGCCGATCCGCCAGCGATTCGTCTCGGGTCTCCGCGCATTGTCTCCAGAGCTCCAAGCCCTTCGTCCCAACGCCCAGCGACGGCTGGTCCTCTTCGGCCGCGCCCGACTTGGTAAGGTATCGGTAGGTGATGACTTTCTCCGCATGATCCTGCTGCATCTTCCAGAAGTTGAGCAGCGCTTCAGCAACAACGTCATTGCGAAGAGAGAGATCTTCGCTGCGGTTGCCCTAATCTGCACCGTGTCTGCCGTGCCCTCACGCACGACGTCGAAGTCCTCCGCACCTTCGAGGTAGAGCGCCTCGCCCCCCTTCAAGTTCACCCATGCCTCCACACTCCGCCAGTCCTGGAATTCAATGCCCCGGTGCAGGTCCGGCGCCTGACGCGCCGGGTCGCCTTTCAATGGGCCTGGACTTGTCTCCGCCACGATTCGATCACGCCTTTTTAGCCGGTTTGAGTTCAGGAAGCCCGGCACGTCGGGCGCGAACATATACGACGCGATGTAGGTTTTATCGCACTGGCTCCATGTAAGCGCGACAAGAATAAAACGCGGCTCCCATGGATTTGACCGCTGAATCAAATCTTCGCGTCGTGACGTGGAACGGAACCCGCCCGACGGTCCCGACGCGAAATTCGGGCCAGATCGGTCAAATGAGGCGAATCCATTAGTCGCGAGAGCAAAGAGGCGGCTCTTCATCAAAGATTGGGGACACGGGGCAATTAAGCCACCGTGTCCCCGATGATGATTAACCTAACGCTTCCTGGATACCGCATCGTCCGGGTGGAGAGCAACCCTGAGATGCACGTTTACCTCGAGGTGCTGCAGGCACCTCGCGTCTGCCCTTGCTGCGGAGCCGTCCGGCTCCGCAGCAAGGGCCTGTATGAACGGCGGGTGCGCCACTTGGACTGTTTTGGGCATCCGAGCCAACTGGTGATTCGGTGCCGGCGCTACCGTTGTGGGGCATGCCCCCGCAGCTTCGTGCAGCCCCTGCCGGGCATCCGGCCCGGCCGGCGCAGCTCGGAACCGTGGCGCCGGGCGATGTTTGAGCGCCATCACGACGGGATCTGCGCGGCCACGCTGGCGCGGCGCGAGGGCCTGGGCCCGGCGACAGTAGGGCGCATCTACGCCGAGTTTACCGAGCGGCAGGCCCGGGAGCGCCTGAGCCTGGAGTGTCCCCGGGTGCTCGGGATCGATGAACACACCTTGCACCGCGGCCAGCGCTTCGCGACGACCTTCTGCGACCTGAAGAACCACCGGGTCTTCGACCTCAGCCCCGGCCGCAGCGAAGCCGAGCTGGCCAGGTACCTGCGCACGCTCCGCGGCCGGGAACGCGTGCGGGTGATCTGCATCGACCTGTCCAACACCTACCGGGCGATGATCCGGCGCTGGTTTCCTCGTGCGGCCATCGTCGCCGACCGCTTCCACACGATCCGCCTAGTGGGGTTGCATCTGTTCAAACTGGCCCGGCAGTTGTGCCCGGCGCTCGGCTGGCACCGCGGCTGGCTGGGGCTGCTGCGCACCCGCGCCGACCGCCTCGCTCCGGATCAGCGCCCGCGCCTCCGGCAGCTCTTCGCCACCCAGCCGCTCCTGCAGGGCATCTACGAGCTGAAGGAACAGCTCTGGGCGTTATTGCGGCTGAAGCATCAGTCCAAAAACGCCTGCCGCGGCCACATCCAGCGCCTGCTCGGACTGATCGCCACCTTGCGCCAGAGCGGGCTCGAGCCCGCTCTGGCCCTGGCCAAGACGCTCTCTGAGTGGACCGAGGAGATCGTCCGCATGTGGCGCTTCACCCGCAACAACGGCATCACCGAAGGCTTCCACCGAAAGATGAAGCTCATCCAGCGCCGCGCCTACGGCTTCCGCTCGTTCGCCAACTACCGCCTGCGCGTCATCGCCCAGTGCGGTTAAACCACAACCATCAAACTATGCCCCCCTCCCCAATCTTTGGTGTAGACCCATCTTGTCTGGCGACATCCTCGGTCTGCTGGAGGATGGCCTGCCAGCCGAAGCCCCGCGCAAGCGGCGGCGAAGGCTGGTCGGGGCGGCCAGATTTGAACTGGCGACCTTCTGGTCCCAAACCAGACGCTCTACCAGGCTAAGCTACGCCCCGGACGGACGGGTAGGGGACGGCGCTTCCCGCCGGCTGTCAACGCTATCCTCGGCGC
>CAIVSK010000179.1 GCA_903908495.1 Akkermansiaceae bacterium | reverse complement strand
AGTTGTCAGTTGTCAGTTGTCAGTTGTCAGTTGTCAGTTGTCAGTTGTCAGTTGTCAGTTGTCAGGGAAAAGACAGAAGATCGCTAACGCTGCAAGACAGAAGACAGAAGACAGAAGACAGAAGACAGAAGACAAGAGAAGAGGCGTTGCGGCATCTCTCCTCATTTTTCTAGTCTTGGAGCGTTAGCGGTCTTGTGTTTTCAAGTCTTCGGTTTTTTCTTCGAGTGTTCTTGCCAGGGCGATGGCGCGGAGCATGCCTTTGGCCTTGTTGACAGTTTCGTTGTATTCATAGGTGGGATCGGAGTCGGCAACCACCCCGGCACCGGCCTGGACGTACGCCTTGCCGCCCTTGAGCAGGCAAGTGCGCAAGGTGATGCAGGAATCGTGCGAGCCGTCGAAACCGAAATACCCGACGGCTCCGGCGTAGGCGCAGCGTTTATGTTTTTCCAGCGAGTTGATGATTTGCATGGCGCGGATTTTCGGCGCGCCGCTGACGGTGCCGGCGGGGAAGGTGGCGCGCAGGACGTCATAGGCGCTGTGCGCCGGGTCGAGTTCGCCGGTGACGTTGGACACGATGTGCATCACATGACTGTAGCGCTCCACCATCATGAAGTCGTCCACCCGCACCGCGCCGTGCTTGGCGATGCGCCCGACGTCGTTGCGCGCGAGGTCCACCAGCATCAGGTGCTCGGCCCGCTCCTTGGGATCGGCTAACAACTCGGCGGCGAGCGCGTCGTCCTCCTCCGGCGTCTCGCCTCTCCAGCGGGTGCCTGCGATCGGGCGGATATCGATGCGGCCGTGGATGGATCTAACGTGCACCTCGGGGGAGCTGCCGACCAGCGCGAAATCCCCCAGCTCCAACAGGAACATGTAAGGCGATGGGTTGACGAAGCGCAGTGCCCGATAGAGATCCACCGGTGCCTGCTCGAACTTCGTCTCGAAGCGCTGGCTTGGCACGAATTGGAAAATATCCCCGGCCACGATGAATTCCTTGCCCGCGCGGACCATCGCCTCGTATTCCGCCTGGCTGGTGTTGCTTTCGGCCTCGACGGGCTCCACTTCCACCAGGCCGTTGAGGGCGGGCACGTGCAAGGGGCGGTTGAGAATTTCCACCAGCGCGGCGATGCGGCCGCGGGCGGCGGCATAGGCGTCGGCGGGGGTGGCGAACTCGTCGATGAAGGCATTGGCCACCACCTGCAAGCGCCGCAACCGGTGGTCGAACACCAGCATCGTGTCGGCCAGCACGAACATCGCGTCTGGAATGCCCAGCGGATCGGGCGGCGGCGGCCCCAGCGACGGCTCGAACTGGCGCACCGCATCGTAGGACAGGTAGCCGACCATGCCGCCGGAAAACAATGGCAGCGCGCCGTGGGTGACCGGCCGGTATTGGGCCATTTCGCGTTCGAGCGCGCCCAGCACATCGTCCGGGGTGGTGAAACTGCGTGTCGCCGCGCCATCCTCACGAATGGTGATGTGCTTGTCGCGGGCCTCGAACACCAAGCGCGGGCCACTGCCGACAATCGACCAACGCCCGGCCTTTTCGGTGCTCTCGGCACTTTCCAACAAAAACGAGTGGCGGGTGTCGCGCAATTTGAGGTAGGCGGACAGCGGGGTCTCGAAGTCGGCGGCGAGCTGGGTATAGACAGGCACAACGTTGCCCCGCGCCGCCAAGGCGACGAAGGCTTCCAAGGATGGTTCGACCGGGATGAAATTCACGACGCGGCGAGCATGGCCCGGATTGGCCGAAGGGCAAGCCCGGAGCGCACGGATCGGCGCAGATGGGGGGCATGCTTGGGTTCCAGTTTGCTCGCATGTGAGCGGCGCAGGGCCAGCGCAAGTGTGGACTGCGGTGGCAAGCGTCAGCGCGACACCGCTTTGGCTCGATGCCGGGACGCACTGCGGGCTCCATCTGGGCGGTGCCGCCAACACGATGCCATGTGGTCGGCCAGAGCGATGCCGATCTGTGAGATGGGTTGCGCCTGCCGGGAAGGTAGGCAGCGCTGCCGGTTGAGCCAAAGCGGCGTGGCGGGCTCCGCCCCTTCGCGCCGCACTCCACACCGCCGCGACTCAATCGCCTAGCGGCCCAAGGTCACCACCACCTTGTCGTTGTGGATGGTGACGTCTTTGAGAAGCAACTTGGCGAGATTGGTTTGGGTGTCGTTTTTAGACAATTTGTAGATCGGCACCGCGTTGATGAATTCACTGGCGATGAGGTTGAGCCCCTCGCGCAACGTCTCGCGATAGGTTGCGGGCATTTTGGCCACCTCCAGCGATTGCAACTCGGGCTCTTCCAGGTAAAACCGATAGTCCGCCGGATTGTAGCCCACCTTGGTGATCAGCGAGGCGCTGCCGGTGTAGGATTTTTCCAGGCCCGTGATGCCGACCGTCACCCGCACATCCAGACTCACGAGTACTTTATCTTGATTTGCCAGCAATACCGCGCGCGGATTGAGATAACTGACCCGCACGATTTTCAGATAGGTGCTGTCTTTGGGGAATTTTCGAGCCAGCGCCGCGTCGATCATCCCCTGGGTGATGCTGATTTTCACCGTCGGATCGAAGGCGTCCCGCAGCAGGAAGCCGGCCACTCCGGCCGCCAGCAGCAACAGTGCCCCGATGATGATGATGCGCTTGCTCATGATTGCGGTGTGCGGGTGGCCGGGCAGGTACCCAGCCGTGCCCGGGTTCGGGCTTCACGCGAGCATGCTGGCGACGAGCGCCTCGAGTTTGACGATATCGGCGGCGAAGCTGCGAATCCCCTGGGCGGTCTTTTCGGTGGCCATGGCATCCTCGTTGAGCGCGTAACGAAACGCCTTCTCATCCAGCTGGATCCGCGCGCCATCACTCTGCGCCGCCGCAGCGGGTGTGAGTTGGGCGATGAGCGGGTCGGAGCAGACCTGGAGTTCGCCTAGCAGCGTGGGGCTGATCGTCAGCAGATCGCAGCCGGCGAGGGCGAGGATCTCGCCCTTGTTGCGGAACGAAGCGCCCATCACCTCCGTGCGGTAGCCGAATTTCTTGTAGTAATTGTAGATGGCGCGCACCGATTGGACGCCGGGGTCCTCCGCGCCCTGATAGTCCTGGCCGGTGGCTGCCTTGTGCCAATCGAGGATGCGGCCGACAAACGGCGAGATGAGTTGCACCCCGGCTTCGGCACAAGCCACGGCCTGGGCAAACGAAAATAGCAGGGTCAAATTGCAGTGGATGCCTTCCTTTTCCAAAATCTCCGCCGCCTTGATCCCTTCCCAGGTGGCTGCAATCTTGATCAAAATGCGCTCGCGTGAGCGCCCCGCCGCCTCGTACGCAACGATCAGGTGGCGGGCCTTGACCAGGGTGCCCGCAGTATCGAACGAGAGCCGGGCATCCACCTCGGTCGACACCCGGCCGGGGACAATCTTGAGGATTTCCAGCCCGAAGAGGACCAGAATCCGGTCCATGATCGCCTCCGTGAGCGCGGAACCCGCCAGCCCCGAGGATTTGTGCTCGCCGATGGCCTGCTCGACGAGGGGCCGGTATTGCGGCTTGGTGGCGGCCTGGAGAATGAGCGAGGGATTGGTGGTGGCATCCCGCGGTTGATAAATCTGCATCGATTCGAAGTCACCGGTGTCGGCGACCACGGTGGTGAATTGCTTCAGCTGGTCAAGTTGGCTCAGGCTCATGAGGCTGTGACGCTAGCACCGGCAGCGTGGCTTGGGAAGGGCAAAAGCCGACCCGGCCGGGCTGCCGACCCGTGCCGGGCAGGGCGGCCGCGAATATACCAAGGTATAGCTATTGAATTTGACCAATGTAGCTCTAGGGTGCTTTCCACACAGATGGACGCTTCCACCACGACACGGCCCCCTTCACCCCTTTCCAGCAATCGCAGGCAGGCGGTTTCCGGGTCTGCGGCGGGACCGGCCAGCGTCCCACCGCAGGGCCAATCCTTGGTGAATTCCCTGGGGATGGAATTTGTGCCAGTGCCAATCTCCGGCGGGCCGGATGCCGGCCAACCGCTGCTCTTCAGCATTTGGCCGACACGAGTGCAGGATTACCGCAAGTATGCCGGAGCCTCTGCCGGAGTGGACGGCTCATGGCAGAAAACCGGCTTTAGGCAGGGCGACGCGCACCCGGTGGTGCGGGTGAGCTGGCAGGATGCGGTGGCGTTTTGTGAGTGGCTGACCCGGGTGGAGCGCGGCGCGGGGGGCATTCCGCCAGCCGCCACCTACCGCTTGCCGACGGATCACGAGTGGAGTTGCGCGGTGGGCATCGGCCAGCGCGAGCACGCTGCGGAGACCCCGCTAAGCAAGGACGGCAAACTCGTCGACGATTTTCCCTGGGGCAGCGGGTGGCCGCCGCCAGCGGGTGCCGGCAATTACGAAGGAAAGTTACAAGCGGACCCCTACCCGCACACTTCGCCGGTCGGCAGCTTTGCGCCCAACCCAGCTGGTATCTTTGATCTGGGCGGCAACGTGTGGGAGTGGTGCGAGGACCGATATTGTGCCGACGAGCCGTGGCGGGTCTTGCGCGGGGCCTCATGGAACGACGCGGGGCGCCTCTACTTGACATGTTGCTGCCGCATCGGAAACCAGCCCTCGATGCGCAATACCGACAGCGGCTTCCGCTGCGTGCTGGCGCTGCCGCCCGTCCCGTAGACGCTGCCGCCCGTCCCGTAGACGCTGCCGCCCGCTCGGCGGACACCTCGCCGTAACCGGCACTTGACGAAAAAACATGAGGAGTCTCCTGTTGTCGAAAACGTTTGTTGATTCATTGTGACGGCGGGAAACTCAGAGCGCGGTGGCACTCCGGGTACGGGTCGGCCTCAGGGTTGTGATTTGAATCCGGGCAGGATGCCCGGTCCACGGCGGCTGCGGATTTTTCACGGGCCGGGCGATAATTGCTGCTGGCCGGCGGGCGGATTGCGCTATTGACTCGGCAGCCACCATGAACCCGCCCCGCATCCTCGATGGAAAAGCCCTCGCCGCCACCGTGCTTGAAGCCTGCCGCGCCGAGGCCGCCGCCTTGCATGCCCAAGGCATCACCCCCGGTCTGGCCGTGGTGCTCGTCGGCGAGGACCCGGCCTCCCAGGTTTATGTCGGCTCCAAGGCACGCACTTGCGCCGAACTGGGGTTTTATTCGCGCAAAATCGAGCTGCCCGCCGCCACCACCCAACAGGAATTGCTGGACGTGGTGCGTGGCCTCAACGCCGATCCCGCGATCCACGGCATCCTCGTCCAATCGCCGCCACCCAAGCACATCGACGAGGCCGCCATCATCCGCGCCATCGACCCACGCAAGGACGTCGATGGCTTCCATCCGGAAAACGTCGCCAAGTTGGTGCTGGAAGACCCCAGCGGCTTCGTGCCATGCACCCCGGCGGGCTGCATGAAGCTGTTAGCCTCAGCCGGTGTCGCCACCGCCGGGGCGGACGCGGTGATCATCGGCCGCAGCATGATCGTCGGCAAGCCGCTGGCCCTCCTGCTGGTCTCAAAGCACGCCAACGCCACCGTCACCATCGCCCATTCACGCTCGCACGACCTGCCGGCCATCTGCCGCCGCGCAGACATCCTCATCGCCGCGGTCGGCCGCCCCGAAATGGTTAAAGCCGGATGGATCAAACCCGGCGCGGTGGTCATCGACGTGGGCATCAACCGGGTGGCCGATGCCACGAAAAAATCAGGCTACCGGCTCACCGGGGACGTTGCCTATGAAGAAGTGGCGCCCCTTTGTGCCGCCATCACCCCGGTGCCCGGCGGCGTGGGTCCGATGACCATTGCCATGCTCATGCAAAACACCCTGCAGGCGGCACGCCAGATCGGGAGCTGAGGCCGCCGCCACAGTGCGGCGCATGGGCGGACTGTAGCGGTGCACGGACTGTAGCGTCGCTCAGTGAGCGTCGCTGCGCGAAGGCCACTCTGCGCTGCGACGGCCACAGGCCGCCGCTACAGCGCGGCGCACAAATTGCAATTGCTTTCCACCGAGGCAAGGCTGTGGCATGCTGCCCCTGCCATGCGTGTTGCCGTCATCAATGTTGTGGGACTGTCCAGTTCGCTGCTCGGGCGGCACATGCCGGGGCTCACGGCGTTTGCGGAAAAACGCGGCTTGCAATCCCACGCCCCGGCGTTTCCCGCCCTCACCTGCACCGCGCAAGCGTCGATGCTCACCGGCAGCAGCCCGGCGGCGCATGGGATCGTGGCCAACGGGTGGTACGACCGCGAGAGCGCCGAAGTGCGGTTTTGGAAACAAAGCAACCACTTGGTGCGCGGCGATAAAATCTGGGACTCCCTGCGCAGCGAAATCCCCGGCTTCACCTGCGCCCAATTGTTCTGGTGGTATAACATGTACTCCACGGCCGACTACACCATCACCCCGCGCCCGCTCTATCCGGCGGACGGACGCAAGGTGTTCGACGTCCACACCCAGCCGATGGGGCTGCGCGACGAGATCAAACGCGCGCTCGGCGCGTTTCCCTTCCCCGCCTTCTGGGGGCCGGCCGCGGGCATCGCCTCGTCCGAGTGGATCGCCGCCTCGGCGCGCTGGATCGAAGCGCAGCACGCACCCACGCTCAGCATGGTCTACCTGCCGCACCTCGATTACCCGCTGCAAAAATTCGGCCCCCAAGCCGCGGAAATCCCCGCCGAACTGGCAAACATCGACCGCGTCGCCAGCGCGCTCATCGACTACTATGAATCTCGTAATATCCGGGTGCTGGTGCTCTCCGAATACGGCATCTCGCCGGTTAGCCGCGCGCTCCACCTCAACCGCTTGTTTCGCCAGCACGGCTGGCTCCAACTCAAGGACGAACTCGGCCGCGAGACCCTCGATTGCGGCGGATCACGCGCCTTTGCCGTCGCCGACCACCAAATCGCCCACGTCTATGTCAATGATCATGCGCTGCGGCCGGCTGTGCGACAATTATTGGAAAACACCCCGGGCATCGCCGAGGTCCGGCACCCGGCGGAAATCTGGGGCTCCGGCATCGCCACCGAGCGCGCCGGGGACTTCATCGCCATCGCCGCGCCAGACGCCTGGTTCACCTATTACTTCTGGGACGACGACGCGCTGGCACCGGACTACGCCCGCACCATCGACATCCACCGCAAGCCCGGCTACGACCCCTGCGAGTTGTTCCTCGATCCGCGGCTTGCCATGCCCAAACTAAAAATCGCCCGCTTCCTGCTGCAGAAAAAGCTCGGCCTGCGCGGGTTGCTCGACGTCATCCCGCTGGACGCCTCTCTGGTGCGCGGCTCCCACGGCCGCGACCAAGTACCGGCGGAGGAACGCCCGGTTCTGTTAGGATCGGCCTGGCCTGTCGCCACCGCCGGCGACGTGTATCACGCCATTCTGGACGCGGTGCGGCACTGAGCCACCGCGCTCAGCCCTGTGAATCCTGCGGTACAGGCACCACCCGCGGGCGGCCTTTGACGAGGTCGGGCCCGCTGGGTTGATCGACCATGCCGGTGATACCCCAATCCGTGGCACGTTTGCCATACTCGGCGAAGAGCGCCTGCAGGTTGGCGTTGGCGATGAATTCGGGATGCTCGACGAGCACGTCATAGGGTCCGGCCCGGCTGAAGATCTTGGTCATGATGGGCACCAGATCCAAAATAAAGAGGGTGCCAAAGATGACGAGAAATTGGAACAAGCCGGCGATCCATTTCTGGTCTTTCTCGCCCGTCTCCAAGGGATCGGCGTCCGGCGCGGGGACAAAGATAACATGATAGAGGCCGATGGTTTCCTCCATCGGATCGAGCACCCCGTTCATCTTGCGCTCGATCCGCTGGATTTGCGGCAGATAGCGCTGGTCGTGACGCTTGGCGTTGCTGGCATGGGCGGTTTCCAGGGTGGCGGTTTGCTCGGCAAGCCGTGCAAGCCGCAGCGGATACTCGGTTTCCACCGCATCGATTTCCGCGTTGAGCTTGGCCAACCGCTCCTTGCGGAGGGCTTCCGCCTCCTTTGCCTCTTCGATGAAGCCTTCGCGCTTGCCGACCAACCCGTCGATAAACGCGTTGCGATCCGCCAAGCGAGCCGCTGCAAGTTGTTTGTCACTCGAGATAAGCGCCTCCAACTGGGCGCTCGCCGCCGCTTTCAAGCGCTTGATCTCAATGCTGATATCTTTGTCACGGTCCTTCATATCCTTGGTCCGCGGTCCGACACCGGACTTTTTCGGCTCTGGATAGAATTCATTCGGCTGCCCCGCGGTTTCCCGCGCGATGGCCTCCACCAGGCGGCCGTGCAAGTCCTGCTTCTCCTCAAGCTCCGCCTTGGTCTTGGTCTTGGTCTCCTTCTGCGCCTCAATGGACGCCAGCACGTTGCGCGTCTCGCCACTGGCGGGTGCCACAAAATCCGGGTCCGCCGCCTTCATGCGTTCCTCTTCGGTCCGCTTGTCCGCCTCATCCTCCGGACTCAGGCCGACTTTTTCCAAGGCCGGCAACTGGGCCGCGAGTGACTCGCGCTGGGTGGTGTAGGTGGCGACGATTTGCTTGCGGCCGCTGCTTTCATCGTCGTGGATTTTTTGCAATTCGGCGGCCAACTCCGTGCGTTTGAGCGACTCTTCCTCGGAGACGGCATTGAGTTTCCCCTGCAACTCGGTTTGCATGCGATACTTGATAGCGGGGCGGTACTGATCGAGGCAAAATGGAAACCCGATCGCCACGCTGATGACCGCCGAGAGCAAAAAGCGGAAAATCACCTGCATGCAGCGCCGCCACCACGGTTGGAACGGCCTATAGGTGGCCAACAGGATGCGGTCGGTGTTCATGATCACGAACGACCAAGCCATGGCAATGGCCACCACTGCCATCCACGGCGGCTCGGCAAACCGGCTCTTCGCATAGAAAATCATTCCTAAAAATGACATCACCGTGGGAATCAACACCGTGCTGCCAATCACCGCGATGCGCTCCCGCTCGCTCGGCGGACAATGCCGCAACGTCTCCCAGCGCGCGCCAGCCAGCCAGTAAGCCGGGCGCATCCACCGGTCCCAGGACGCAACTTGGAGGGTTTCTGCAACGGGCTCGGAGGACTGCGGAGATTGCATTTCGAGCGCAAGCTAGGCCCAACCACGGGTAACACCAGTAAAATCCGCTAATGCTGTTGCATTGGACGGGTTTCGTCCGTATGAAACCTGCTGTGAAAACTGCCATGCGAAGCTTGCTCTTCGGAGCTTGGTGCTTGATTCCCATCCCGTGTCGCGCCGCCGATGACTGGCACACTTTCACCGACCTCAGCGGCCGCCGCATGGTTGGCAAGGTGCTGCGGGTGGATGCCGAAGTGGTGGTCGTCGAACTCAAAGGCAACAGCCAGCAAGTCTCGATACCCTTCGATAAATTGAGCCCGGGAGACGTGATGTATGCCCTCCAACACAGCGACGGACCAACCCCGGCGGCAAAGCCACAACCCGCTCCCGACGCAACCGCACCCGCGGCCACACCTGCCGGCGCCACCGATGCGAGCCACCTCTATCCACGCACCCGCAAGGAGATCGAGGCGGGCATCAAGGAAATCGCCAAGCGGCCCAAGCCGAAGGACCTCAGCAGTGAGGTTCACGAGGCGACCAAGCAACTCAACATCTTCCGCTTCCTTTGCGGCGTGCCATCCAACGTCAAGGGCGATATGGAATTCTCGAAAAACGCCGAGGATGCCGCCCTCGCCTGCAAACAAGCCGGCAACATTTCACACAGTCTGGGCCATTCCACCGACCACTGCAATTTGTCCAGCATGGGCAACATGGTGGCCACCGTCGCCCAATACATCGAAGACGGCGGCGATAACAATCGCGACGGCCGCGGCCACCGCGCCTGGTGCCTCAATCCCCCGATGGGCAAGGTCGGCTTCGGCTCCGGCGGCAAGGCATTTTCCGCAATGTGGTGCATGGATGGCAGCGGCACCCCGCAGAAAGGCACCTGGTCCTATCCGGGAATGGGCATGTTTCCACTCGAATACATGCGCGGCAATGCCTGGTCGCTCTACGGCATCGACGGCACCATCCTCCCGAAAGTGGAGATCGTTCGCTTGGCGAAGCGCCCGGAGCAACCGTTCCCTGCCACCGGTGACATTCCCGGCCATGTGGTCAAGGTGGTCCACGTCTCCCGCGCCATGATGAATGGCATCAACTTCGAGCCGGCCGAACCGGCCAAACGCGGCATCTATTGGGTCCGCGTCACCAGTGAGTCCTTGCACGAAGGCTATGTCGTCGAACTCTTCTAGCGGATCTTTCAGCGCATCCAGTACCACAGCACGGCGGTGCCGCCGCACACCACACCCAGCCACAAGCGGTAATCCTTGAACCAGTGCGGCGCGGCAGCCTCCGCCGGCCCGCTCCACAAACACTGCACGGTCGTGTCCACCAACTTGCCGGCAGCGGGCCGCGGCGTCAGCAGCGAGACAAGCACCAGCACGGCCACGCAAATGACGGTGACAATCATGGCGCGATGCAACCAGGGGGTTAGAAGCGGGGTATTGAGGCACTGGAACCACTGGTCCGCCGCCTTGAGCTGGTTGTTATACAGCATCACCGGGCACAGAACGAACGACACCAGCATGCAGGCGATCACCCCCTGCGTGTTGATGCGCTGCCAGAACACCCCGAAGAGAAAGATGAACGCGAAGGGCATCATCAGGTAGGCAGATATGCTTTGAAGATAGATGAACAACGAGTTGTAGCCGCCAATGATCGGCGCCCAGCAGGCACCCAGTACAAACACCGCAAGCACCGCAATGCGCCCGACCCGTATCTGCCGCTGCTGCGTCGCCTGCGGCCGCATCCGCAAATAGAAATCCCGCGTCAAAAGTGTGGCGATGGAATTGTAGGTGGCACTCAGGTGGCCCATCAGCGCGGCAGTCAGCCCGGCGATGGTCAGACCGAGCAATCCGGGCGGCATCAACTCCCGCAGCAACGTCGGATAGGCATCATCGTTGTGCTCCAAATGCGGATAGAGCGCCTTGGCAATCAGCCCGGGAAGCACGATGAGCAGCGGATTGAGCGTCTTGAGAAACGCGCAGAAAACCGCTCCGAGGCGGCCTTCATTGAGATTTTTGGCCGCAAACACCCGTTGCACCAGCACCTGGTCCATCGAAAAATAAAACGAGCCGACAAAAAACACCCCGATGAAAATCCCGGGCCACGGCAGATCCGGGTCGGTGGCCGGCCGCACCATCGAAAACATCGCCGGGTCGAGCTTGGCATGCAGCCCGCTGAAGCCGCCAACCTGGTGCAGTCCGATGGCCGTCAGCGCAATGGCCGCCGCCAGCAACACCACGGTCTGGATGGCATCGGTGTAGACCACCGCGCCGAGACCGCCCTTCATGGTGTAAAGCGCGGTAACCAGGCCGACGACCCATATGACTGTTAGACGATCCCAACCGAGCACGGTCGAGAACACGATGGCCGCCGCCCACAACGAAATGGCAATTTTGGCCACGACGGACATGGCCACCATGAAGCCGGAGAAGAGCAGGCGCACACTCGGATCGAAGCGTTTTTCCAAGAATTCGGGCACGGTATAGATGCGCGTTCGGATGTAGAGCGGCAGGAAAATCAGGATCAGCGGCACCAGACAGAACACTGCGATCCATTCGTACGCGCCGATGGCCATGCCCAGGACATAGGCGCTGCCGGCCAGGCCGACGAAGTGCTCGGTGGAGATGTTAGCGGCATAGATCGACGCGCCGATGAACGGCCAGCGCAGTTTGCGACCTGCCAGAAAGTATTCCTCGCTGGTGTGTTGTTTGCGCCCGGCGCGCAGTCCGATGGTGATGACAATCAGCGCGTAAACGGCGACAATTATCCAATCCCAGCGTGTGATGTGCATGGCTGGCTTAGCGAGTGGATGCAGAGGTGGCTGGCGACGGAGCACCGGCGGCTTGACCTTCTGCGGACATCACGACGCGGAAGCCGACGTTGTACACCGCCTGCCACGGCTGATAGGGCAAGCGCGATGCGGAGCCGGCGTGTATCGGCCGGTCGAACCACGAGCCGCCGCGCACGGACTTCAACGCATCTGAATTCAAATCATTGCGGCCGTCGCTGTCGGCATATGGATAGGGCCGGTATGAGCTGAGCGTCCATTCGGCGGCGTTGCCATGCATGTTGCGCAGGCCCCAGGCATTCGGCTCATAGCGGCCGACCTCGGCGGTCACCCCGCAACCGTCGTTGAAGCGGCGGTCCCTGGGATGCCACGGCGGCGCGTCGCCTCGATCCAGTTGGTTGAGCGAGGCGTCGGCCAGGTTGGCGAACTTGGCGAAATCCGTGTCGCGATTGCCATAGAAGAATGGCGTGGCGGTGCCGGCGCGGCAGGCCCATTCCCACTGCGCCTCGGTGGGCAGGGTGAACATTTTGCCGGTTTTCTGCGACAGCCACTTGCAGAAGGCCATGGCTTCGTTCCAGGTGACGCGCACCACGGGCTGGTTGGGGTTGTTGACCGGAATGCCGCGTTCGCCCTGATCCTTGCCGGTCTCGCTGACCACGCCGCTGTCATGCTTGGCATCGAAGGCGGCATATTGGGCGTTGGTGATTTCCATCGCCCCCAGATAGAACGGCTGCCCGATCCGGACGCGGCTAACAGGAATCTCGTCGGCCTCTCCAGCCGCGTCGCCCATGACAAACTCACCGGCGGGAATCAGCGCCAGATCCAACACCTTGGCATCCGCCAGCTCGATCTTGAGCACTGGCGGCAGTTTGGCAGCGCTTAGCCGCGTGGCCGCCCCAGCGGCATCAAACGGCCAACCGGCGATGTGGATGTCCTGCGGCTGGCGGGACGGCAGCGGAGCCGGGGCAATGAACTGGATCGGTTCCTTGTTGGCGGGTTCCGGGATGGCTTCCGGATCGCCATGGCGATTGGCGTATTTCGCGAGCATGTCGATGCGCCGTTGCATCACGGGTCGGGCACCATTGACGTGCTCGGTCCATGTTCCGTGGTCGGGCACATTGAGGTCGATCCAAGTGATGAAGCGGTCCCAGGCCTCGGCATCGAGCTTTACGTTGTGGTGGCCACGTTTGAGCATCTGCACCAGTTCGCTGGTATCGACGTGGTATTCCAGCGGTTTTGGCAGATGATAGTCGCTTTCCGGGCCGGGGCGCCGCACGAACGGGTGCAACGCGATGTAGGATTTGGTGAAGTTGCCCCCACCGTTGTCTTTCTTAGCGGTGAAGTCGGGCACTGCCTGGCCGTTGACCGCTTGGGCACCTTCCTTGTGGCAACCCACGCAGTATCTATCGAGCACCGGTTGCAGCTCACGTTTGAAATCAAAGCCGCGTGCCGGACCATACCACGGGGTGATGACCGAAGGCTGGCGCTGGCTGGCGATGGTGGGCTTGCTCGGGGGGATGGAGTTCTGGGTGTCGTGGCAGCCAATGCATGAGAAACTCTCGCCCGGCATCGCCGTGTACCAACTGCGCATCAGCTGGACCGCCTTGCCCTCGGAATCTAACGGCTGTACCGCGATCGGCGTGTTGGCCGGCACCTTGAAGCTGGCGGAGCCATCGGCCTCCACCGGCACGGTGCCGAGGATCCGATGCACATCCCACGGGCCGTCGATGCCGACATTAATATGGCCGCCCATGCCTTGATAGGCAAAGTGCGGTTCATAGAGGCGCATTTTCTTCACGGTGCCGCGAGGAACGCCTTTGAGGCCCGGCCCCTGGTAGATATCCGCCAGATAGACGGTGGCGTCCGTTTTGGTCAGGTCGACGCGGTCGGGAATGACCGGCGGGCGGGTGGTTGCGCGCAGCGGGATCGGCTCAAACAGGACAAATCCGTCCTGTTCCTTGATGAGGGTCATGTTGTCGAACACGTCCACCAGATAGATACCCCATTTGGCGCCCTGGGTGAGTTGGCTGGAAACCAGGAAGTATTTATCGCTGAGTGGATAGGGGTGCAGGAACTTCGGCCACGAGCCGTCGCAGAGACCGTCGGCGATGATGGGTTTGACTTCCTGGCCGGCGCCGGGGATGCGTTGGACCACGCCATCGGCCTCGAAGCGGCCCTTGGCGGGATCGAACAGGATCAACTCGCCCATGCGCGGCACGCCGTGGTGGCCGGAGATGACGGAGATGAGTTTGGTTGGGTGGTTAGGCACGGGTTTGGCATAAAAGAACGAGTTGGGCCAATAGGAATTGCTGCCGTAGTAGGACATCTGGCCGGAGCCGTCCGGGTTCATGCGGAAGAGGATGCGGGTGAAGAAATGCGGTGTATCCGAGTATTCCCAGCGGGTGTAGAGGACGCTGCCGTCATTGAGTACGGTGGGGCACCAGTTCTGGTCCTGATCGAAGCAAAGTTGGCGGATGCCGGTGCCGTCGGCATTCATTTTGCAGATATTGGCCACCGGGTCGCCGCCGCCCACGCAGGGCACGCCAGCGAACCCTCGCGTCGAGATGAAGAGGATTTTGCCGTCGGGCAGATAGCAGGGCTCGAAATTGTCCACGTCGGGTTCATCGCCCGGGGTCACCTGGCGCAGTCCGCTGCCGTCGGCCTTGATTTCCCAGACCTGCCAGCGGTCGTTTTTGCCGGGCATCGAGAACAGCAGTTTGTCGCCGCCGAAATCCAGTTTCATATCGCCGACGAAGCCATGGTTTTCGGGTTTGAGGAGGGTGGTGAGAGAGCCCTGCGGGCTGATCGGGGAGAGCACGTCGATTTCATTATCGCATTGTTTGGCGATGGAGGCGTTGGATTGCCAGTTTTGCGGCAGTTCCAGGTTGTTGGCGCTGCGTTTAACGAGCAGCAATTTGTCGAAATCGATCGCTGGGTTGGCGAGCAGGGCGTCGCGCTGGAAGGTGGCAAACGTGTTAGCCAATTCCTGGATGCGTTGTTTGGCAGTCTGGTCGCCGCCGGCCAAGGCGGCTTCCGCGTCCTTGATGGATTTCTCCAACTCACCAAGACGGGCCAGCAACTCCTTGCCTTTGGGGAATTTATCACCGTGGGTGGCGACCATGTCCTCGAGCGCATCGCGGGTGCCCGGCACGCCGCACAGCACCGGAAACTCCTTGGCGCTGGCAGGCGCAAGACGAGTCTGGCTGGCTCCAAGCGCAAAGTAGAACCCGTGACTGCCGCCTTGATTATGGATTTTCAACAGCAGTTTGTTTTCACCGGGTGGCAGGTCCAGGATGACGCTGGCGCTATCAGGCGAGACGCCGCGAGCGACGTCTTGCGAGAGGAGTTTCTTGGAATTGAGCCAGACCTCCAGTCCATCATCGCTGCCGAGACTCACAGACGTCTGGGCGGGCTTCTCAACCGTGAGCGTCCGAAACAGATAGGTTGAGACCCGCCCGTCGGCGGGCAAGTCCTGGTTCTTGCGGTCGCTCCACTCCGGGTGCGCCGTCCAGAGCGGTTTGCCGTCCGCGGCTTTGGCCGCCAGATCAATCGCCTTTTCCGGAAAGAACACATCACCAAATGCCTGCGCCTTCAAGGGGCCGGTGGTGTACCACGGGCCGAGTTTCACCGGTGACGTAGCCGCCAGCAAGTTGCCGCTGGCAACCGCAGCAACTAACAATGCCAGCACGACTGCCTCACCTATCATTGCCTGCAAGTTTTTCATAAGGGTTTCTCTAATGGACAAAGGCGCTCAGGGGAATGGGGATTTCCTCCATTCCGGAGCTTCAGAACCCGGCGATACGAATCGATCGACTCGATTGTATCAGATATTATTCATCCACGGCCGTCCTCGTCCCGCGTCAGCATGCAAGCCTGGAACCGCGGGACGAGTGATTTCCCTGATTCGGTGTCACCCGGGGGTTTTCAGGGGCAAACCCCTCACCTCACCGTCAGTGCCGGGGTCTGGCACGGGGCGTTGTAGTATTCCAGCAACTCGTCATCCATCTTGGCGGCAAACATCTGGAATCCGGCCATTTCCTGGACCGTGAGCCACTCGCCACAATGGGATGCGGCGATGCT
>CAIVSK010000178.1 GCA_903908495.1 Akkermansiaceae bacterium | reverse complement strand
CACCACCCACCTCTCCGCCACCAACGGAGCCAGGGTGGAAATCCTCGGCGGCGCATCCTACCAATCCTGGGACAATCAGAAGTTTGACCCGCCAATGTTCAAATCCGTCAACTCCGACGTTTTCTACTCGATCGGCTTCTACTGGCACAATTTGCCATTCAGCACCATCGTCGAAGAAACACGCGGCGGCAAAACCCAGACGCTGCCGAAGGAGAAACTCCTTGGAACCTTCCGCACTTATTCGAAGTAATACATTCCCCATGACACGTCATTCTTTCCGCCCGTTCAGTCTCTCGTTGCTAGCCTTCGCGTTGGGCATCTCCACCGTGTCCGGCCTCGTCAATCCGACGCTCCAGCCCGCCGACCTTTTTGACCGCTACGAAAACGTCGTCCTGCTCAAAATCATCGCGGTGGACAGCGAAAACGCCACGGCGACGCTCGAAGTCACCGGTCTGGCCAAAGGCGGATTGACCGCCAAACAAGTGGTTCTAACCGCCACGGGTGATGCCGCCACGGATGCCTTCCGCACCCTGGCCGGCGCGGGCGTGGCAGTAGTCGCCTACGCCGGCGCCAAGGGCCGCGCGGGAGCGGACAGCGTGCTTTTCTATCTGGGCGGAGAAGGCCGCTGGCAGAAGGGAACCGTCACCGCACCAGGCGCCGCCAACACCCCGGCCCGGTGGAATTGGACGGTGGATCTGGACAATGAAATGTATGGCACCTTCAACGGTCACCCCGCCCGCCTGGCGGAATTGATGGTCGACCGCGCTAACAACCGTGCGTTCTTCCCCGCCCGCCCCTTCGATCAATTCAAAGATGACCAACTCGTCGGCACCTTGGACAAACCGGTGCGCGGCGTCGCCTTATATGATTTAAATGGTGATGGCCGTCTGGACATCTATGCCGCCAGCGAGGCCGGCGGGAGGCTCTATCTCCAACAGGAAAATCTCACTTTCACCGATGTCACGCATCAATCCGGCCTTGATGGCATCCGCGGTTGCAGCGTCTCGGTTGCCGATGCGAACCTCGACGGTCGCCCCGATCTGCTCATCGACGGCAAGCTCTACCTCCAGGATGCCAAGAGAGTATTCAATCCCTCCGCCGATCTCCCGGCCGGCGCCAACCAAAATGTCAAGATGGCCGCCTTCACCGACCTGAACCGCGATGGCTATCCCGACATCGTGATCTCCAAAATCAACGGCGGACTCCACGCCTACCTCAACCCCGGCACCAAACCCGGTCCTTACACCGACGCCACCACCGCCCTCGGACTGGACACCCCAGCTTGCGGCGCCGGACTAACGGGATTTTTCATTCCCGGTGACTGGGACAACTCGGGCAAGACCGCCCTGTTTTACAGTGTCAAAGGCGGGCTCCTGCTCGTGCCGGATCCGCAGGGCAAATTCGGCCCGCTGGCTAGCAAAATCCGCTATGACTTCAGTTCACTCGGGGAGGATGCCGCCCTCACCGGTGCCGGATGTTTCGCACCCACCTGGATGCCGGACAGTTCCGATTATGTCTTTGCCCACGATGGCGGGATCAACATCCTTTCCAGGGTGGACGGCAAACCCTTTGACGGCGGGCAATTCGGCAATGAAATCATCGTCTCCACCCGCGAGTGCCTTGCCGCCGCCGCCGAGGACCTCAATGCCGACGGCCGCGTGGACATCTATGCCATCAGTCGGCAAGCCGGCACCCCTAACGGCTACTACGTCAACCGCGGCCATGGTTCCTTCATCGCCAGCCTGCGTTACAATGCCAAAGCCATCCCCGGTCCGGCCCACCAACAAGGCGCGCTGGGCGTGGCCATCGGCGATGTGAACGGCGACGGGGCCAACGATATTCTGCTAGGCGGGACCGACGGCAAACTCACCCTGCTGGTCAACGACACCCTCAGCCTGCGCGAACCCAAGGAAAGCTCCACCGCGCAGGAGAAAGTCCTCGAGCAAACCGGCATCGTCAGCGTCCGCGTGGTCGGTCCGCGCGGTGTCATCGGTGCCCGGGTTACCCTGCAGGACAAGGCCGGACACACCGTCAGCGTGCGTGACATCGGCTGCAATGTCGCCACCGGTTGTGCGGGCCCTGATACCCTCAACCTGGCCGTGCGCCAACCCGGTGAATATAAACTGACAGTCCGCTATTCTGACGGATTTTCGTGTGCCAAGAGCATCACGATCAAACCCAGGGTCCGCGCCAGCGTCAGTCTGACCCGCGAGGGCAATCCTTGATCCGCCGTCCATGACCACACTCGCCGTCGTTCCGATATTTGTGAATGCAGGGGCCGCCATTCTGCCCGCCGTGCTCGGCGGAACCATTAGTTTGGCCGCCATTCTGTTCAAGCCCAGTGAGTGGCTGCGGATCTGCCGCACCCGTCCGGTCGTGCCGCTGGGCATGGTGGCCGTCGGCATCCTGCTCTGGCTGGCGCCGGGTTGGTTCACCCGCGCTCCCGCCGCATCCTCACGCAATAACAATACCACCAGCGGCGAAACCCACTGGGTCCGTTTCGCCCTCGACCTCCAACAAGCTGAGACCCGTGGCGCCAGCCAGCCGGAAGCGAGTCAACCTGACACCACCACAAGCGCATCCAACCTGCCTAACTATTTCCGTGCAGGTCCATCCCGGACCGGACATACCGGTGGTCCATCACCTGTTGGATTGCAAGCCCTGTGGGAATATCCCGGCGAAGAAAACGCCATGATGCTGTCCTCTCCCATCGTTAACGGCAATGCCGTCTATGGTGCCTCCACCGTGCTGGATCCGCCCGGTAGTTATGGGGCCGTGTTTCGCCTCAATGCCGCCACTGGCGAAGCCGTCTGGTGCACCCCCCTCAAAGACCCGCGAACAAAAAAGGATTTCAAGGGGTTTTTCAGTTCGCCCGCCCTCTCGGCGGATGGCAAATCCCTGGTCATCGGCCAAGGGCTGCATCTCGATTTCGAGTCCGAACTCGTCTGCCTCGATACCGCGACGGGCACCGTGCGCTGGATGATCCCCACTCCACTCCACGTCGAAGGCTCACCTGCCATCGAAGGGGACATCGTGGTGGCCGGGGCGGGGGCCGTGGAAAAAGGGCCCGAACACAAACCCAAGGGAGACCCTGAGAAAGAAGGTAATCCCGGTTATGTGTTTGCCGCCCGCATCTCCGATGGCAAGCCACTATGGACTTACCCGGTGATAGATCCCGAAAGCTCGCCCGCAATCGTCGATGGCGTGGCCTACATCGGCAGCGGCGTCAATGGCAATGCCGTTTGTGCCCTGCGCATCGCTCCCGATGAGGAACTCAAAACCAAGCGGCTGGATCGGCTGGTTTGGAAGACCTCCACCCCCTACCCCGCCACCGGTGCGGTTAGCATTGACGGCGACCTGGTGATCATCGGCTGCGGCAAAGGCGACTTCGTCTTCGCCGCTCCCGATCCCGAAGGACTCGTTGTGGCGCTGGACCGCGCCACCGGTGCCATCCGCTGGAAAACCGCGATCCCCGACGCCGTGCTCGGTGCCATCGCCATCCGCGACGGCAAGGCGATCGGGCCCGTGCGCAACGGTGAAGTCATCGCACTCGACCTCAGCCACAACGGCAGCATCCTTTGGCGCACGCCCCTCGGCGAAAATGCCGCCGTGCTCGCCGCTGCCGCGTTCACCGGGAGTCATGTGTAT
>CAIVSK010000177.1 GCA_903908495.1 Akkermansiaceae bacterium | reverse complement strand
TGCCCGCCCTGCCCAAGGATTGGGCCGCGAGCGGGTCGTTCAGCGGGCTGCGGGCGCGGGGCGGCTTCACCGTCGATTGTGCGTGGCAGGATGGCAAGGTCACATCCTATCACATCCGGGCCGCCAAGCCCGCCAAGGTGAAAGTCCGCGTCAACGGCGAACTGAAGGATGTGACGGCGGAAGCCTAGAGACGCGGGCGGGAGGGGGGCTACTCTTGCCCCCCCGTAAAAGCAATGCGCGGATGGCTCACTGGCGATTGACTCAAGCGCAGGCTTGCCGGACTCTTGCCGGCCGTCCTAAGCTCGGCCGTGGCCGCCAAAAACATTGTCTATTTCGATCTGGAAACCCAACGCAGCGGCGGCGACGTCGGCGGCTTTGCCAACAAATCAAAAATGGGCGTGTCGGTGGCAGTGACCTACAGCACCGCCCGCGGCAGCTACGAGATTTATCCGGAAAGCGAGATGGAACGGCTCGGCGAGGAACTGGTGCGCGCCGACCTGGTGGTCGGGTGGAATCACCTGCACTTCGACTATCCGGTCCTGCAGCCGTACATCTTCCACACCCTCGCCGAGCAAACACTCAACCTCGACATGATGGCTGACTTGGAAAAAAAACTCGGGTTCCGCCTCAAGCTCGATTCGGTCGCCTCGGCCAGCCTCGGCACCGGCAAAACCGCCGATGGCCTCGACGCCCTGCGCTGGTGGCAGCAGCACAAGAAAACCGGCGATTTCGCGCCGCTGCGCAAGATCGCCGAGTATTGCGCGTTCGACGTGAAAGTGACCAAGTGCGTCCACGAGTACGCGTTGCAGCACGGCGTGTTGAAATTCGACGACCGCGGCGGGCGCATCGCGGAGGTCGCGGTGGACTGGAAATAGCGGTGGAGGCCGCCGCCGCTGCTAGATCCAGCCGATTTCCTTCATCAGCCCGAAGAATGCCCATCCGAAAACCGCGATGAGGCAGACGAGGAAAAGCTTCACGGCGAGTTCGATGCTGTTGCGTGTCATGTTGGCGCTCAATAAAGCACGCTCCGCGCATTGCGCCACTGGAAAATTCGCGGATGTGGCATGGCACGGCCGATGGCCGACGGCTCATGGGGGGTGGAGGTCCAGCGCGGCTTTTTGGCTCTTTTGCTTGACACGCGTACAAAAAGCCCTTTAATTCCGGATTCGCGCAGCGCCTAGGCGATGCGCATCAACCCATGAGCCCGAACCTAATCCTAGCCGGTTGTGTCCTTGGCGGCAGCGTGCCGGCTTGGGCGGGGATGCCGCTGACGGAGAGCACCTTCACGGAGGTGATCCATGAGGCGAATGTGGTGACGGCGACGAACAAGGCTGGCTCACCCGCCCGCGCACAAGAAGTTTTCAGGACCCCGGACCTGGTGCGGACCGGCCGGGATTCGCGGGTTGAATTGACGGCCAAGGATCACACCATCACGCGGGTGGGGGCGAACACCACGTTCACCTTCGCAGCGGGCGGCCGCGATATCGAGCTGAAGCAAGGGGGTGTTTTGTTTCACGCCCCGGCGGGTGTCGGCGGCGGAGCGATCAAATACCGCGGCAGCTCGGCCGCGGTGGTCGGCACCACCGAGTTGGCGGAGGTGCTGACGGACGGTCAGTTCAAGGTCATCGACCTGGAAGGCAGCGTGAAGGTGGTGTTGCAGAACGGCCTGACCGTCACCCTCAAGCCGGGCCAGTTGGTGGTCGTGTCCGCCAACGGCAATGCCATGGGTGCGGTGATGAATTTCAATTTGGGCCTGCTCGCGTCGCGCTTGCTGGGGGTTGTCGGCTTTGCTCACCGCTTGTCGTCCGCGCCGCTGATCGAGGCGGCGATTCGCATGCAAAACCAGCAAATTGCGGCCGGCGAACTGCCCGATCTGGTGTCCTTGGAGGTGGCTGGCTTTGGCTTGGATACCACCACCCGGCCCGGGCATGGGACGGTCCTGACGAATGGGTCGAATTTGCCAAATTCAGCGGATCCGTCTGCCGACGAGTCGTTCCCCCTGGACTTTCCGGGGGAGGGGGCGGTCGGGCCGCTTGGCTATCCGTTTCTCAGCCGCGATCCGGTGATTTCCGTCCCGCCGGTGATCCGGCCGCCTGCGGTCACTGAACCCACCAGGAAGGGGCCGTGATTGCGCCCGCCTGGTGGGCGATGCCCCGCCCGCGGTTTTGCCGCAGCCAGCCATTTGCATGCTCCAACTGATCTTACATTTGCTCGGTGATTACCTGTTGCAGAGTGAGGCGATGGCCGCCTGCAAGCGGAACTCCAGTGCGTGGGCCGGCTTTCACGCGGTCACCTACGCGCTGCCGTTCTGGCTGTTGCAGCCGTCGTGGAGCGCGTGGGCCGTGATCTGCGCCAGTCATTTCTTGATCGACCGATGCGGGCTGGCACGCCACGTGATCTGGGCCAAGAACATCGTGCTGGGGCTGTGGCCGAAGTGGCTGTGCCGGACGCTCGCCCGGCCCAAGCCGGCAAGTGCCGCCGCCCGCGCCAGCCGGCTTGAAGAATGGCGCGGCGACTGCCGCAGGCTGGCCTGGAGCAACTGCAAAGCCACCGGCTACCCGGCGGACCTCGAGCCCTGGTTGGCTGCCACGCTGTTGATGATCGCCGACAACACGATCCACCTGCTCATCAACTGGTCGGCGCTCCGTTGGCTCTGAGGGCGGGGCGGGGTCGGGGTCGGGTTCGCAGGGACGGAAGCCAGCCGCCGGGTTCACGATTGCCGGACCGCTGTGGAAACCTTGAGCCGCTCGGCGACGACTTGCCGGAACGCCTCGCGGAGTTTCGGTTCGCGCTGCAACAACTTGAGGAAGGGGTCGCGCGCCAACGTCAGAAACGTGCAATCCGTACTGGTGCGCACACTGGCGCTGCGCGGGCTGTCCTCCATCAGCGCGATCTCGCCGAAGTAATCCCCGTCATCCATGCTGCGGATCTGCCTGCGCCCGCCGTCGGCGGTATTGACCCAGACGCTCAGTTTGCCACGTGCGACGATGTAAAACTTGTCGCCCGGATCCCCTTCGCGGAAAACGTCGCGGCCGGCCGGGCAGCGTTCGGTGATGAAGCTGTCGGCGAGCGTGGCCAGCACGTCCTGCTCGAGGGCCTGCAGCATCGGGATAGCCTGCAGGCGGGAGGCCTCCACCCGGGCGCCGCCGCCGTCCGCGATGACGAAGCCCTGCTGTTTTTCCCACAGCGTGGCATAGACGCCACCCAAGGCCAGCAGGTCGTCATGCCTGCCCTGTTCGACCAGGTGGCCGTTGTCGATGACAAAGATGCGGTCCATGTTGACGATGGTCGCCAGCCGATGGGTGACGGACACCAAGGTGCGGCCTTTGGCGACGCGCTCGAGCGTTTGATTGATGGACGCTTCGGAGGCCGCGTCGAGTGCCGAGGTGGCTTCATCCAACACCAGCACCCGCGGGTCGCGCAGCAGCGCCCGGGCAATGGCGATGCGCTGGCGCTGGCCGCCGGACAGCCGTCCGCCGCGTTCGCCCACCAGAGTGTCATAGCCGTCTGGCATGGCGAGGATGAGTTCGTGCATTTCCGCGGCGCGGGCGGCCGCTTCGATCTCACTCTCGCTGGCATCGGCTTTTCCGACACGGATGTTGTCGCGGATGCTGGTATCAAACAGGAGGCTCTCCTGAAACACCACGCCGAGTTGGCGGCGCAAGGAGTCCTGCAACACCGTGCGCAACTCCTGGCCGTCGAACGCCACGACGCCGGCGTCGGGTTCGTAGAAGCGGGTGAGAATAGTCAGCACCGTGCTCTTGCCAGAACCGCTCGGGCCGACGAAGGCGACGGATTCACCGGCCTTGATGACGAAGCTCACATCGTCGAGAATCCGTCGCGCCGGGCTATAGCCGAAGTTCACGCCGCTGAAGCGGATCTCCCGCGCCAGGCGTGGTAACGGTTGGGCGTCGGGTTGGTCCGCGACGCCGGGGATCTCCGCAAGCAACTCCTGGATGCGCTGCATGCCCGCACCCGCCTGCACCAGCGTCGGGTAAAAGTGGGTGAAGCTGGCGAGCGAATTGATGAAATTGCCGAAGAGCGCCTGAAACGCCGCCAACGAGCCGATGGTGAGTTGGCCCCGGAACGCCATGTAGCCGCCCACGCCCAGCACCAACACCTGCACCACCAGCGTGCCAATGTAGGCGGAGCGCTCGATGAGCGAGCTGAGGAAATTGACCCGCAAGCAGACCTTTGCCAAGTGGGCGAGGCGTTCGGCGAAGCGTGCCAGCATCGGCTTTTCCAAGCTGAATACCTTGATGACGGATTGGCCCGAAATATTTTCCTGCACGGTGCTGGCCGTCTGGGACTCGCTGCGCTTGCGCAGGTAACCCGCCGCCGTGGCCCGTGGCGTGATCAGCCGCGGACCCACGAAACAGGCCGGCAGGGCCAGCATCGCAATGAGGCCGAGTCGCCAGTCGAGCATGAACAACAACCCCACCGTCAGGGCGATATCCAAGGCCGGCAGCACGCAGCCATCCAACAGCAACTCAAGGGCGTGATCGAATGACGCCAGGTCGCTGGAAAAGCGCGCCAGGATATCCGCAGCCTGCGAGCGGGCGAAAAAGTTCATTGAGAGCCGTTGCAAGTGGGTGAACATCTGCAAGCGCAGGTCGTTCAACACGCCGGTGGAGAATTTGGCATAGAGGTAGTCCAAGCCGAGGCCAGCCACTGCGGCCACGACAAGACTGACGGCCAGTCCGATGAGAATGGCGATGAGGACCGTTTCGTTGCGCGGCAGGATCGCATAGTCCACCAGGTATTTGAAACTCAGCGGGACCGCGGAGTTGAACGCCATCTCAATCAGCAGCCCGCCCAAGAGCAGCAGTCCCACACCCCAGCGCACCCGCAACGCGGCCCCGACATAGGCCACGGTCTGCCTGATGCCAGTTGCCGGTGCTGGAGTTGCGTCGGATGGGGGCGATTCCGGATGCGGGTTCATTCAGTGGGTTTGCAAAGCAGTGAGGCGAGCCCGCGCCCGAGGCAATCACAAAAGTGCCGCGCAAATTGCCGCCAGCTATTTTGCATCCATTTTCCAGACGCCATTCCACGTGGCAGGCGACTGCGCCGCGAGGTCCGCGCAGCGGGCCGCCAGGACGCGGCTTGGACCGTCGGAAGTTTCCCGCAGCAGCAGGTCGAACAGCGCCTGCGCCGAGGCGAAGCTCCCTTGGGCATATGCGGCGTAGGCCATCTGGTAGCGCTGGCAAATTTCGGC
>CAIVSK010000176.1 GCA_903908495.1 Akkermansiaceae bacterium | reverse complement strand
GCCGCCCGCTATGATAGCCGCGTACGACATGCCAGCCGTCAGGCAAACTTGGATTTAACATCGTAGGTGTGTGCGATGGATCCCTGCCTGGTATCCGCGGTCTCGTCCTTGGGCAGGAAGGAGCGGACGTATTCGACCTTCACCTGCCGGGGAGCGACGGTCACTCGAAGGTACCCGGAACTGGGGAGTTTCTTGCCGGATACGTAGCGATCCTCGTTGTAGGCAACGTAGCCATGGTCGGAGGGCATCGGCACTTCCTGATAGATGACGCCATCCTTTTCCTGTTGGCAGTATAGGTGGTCGTGGCCTTGAAAGAAGATGTTCACCTTGTGCTTCACCATGAGCTGGTGGATCGGCAGTTCCCAGCCCGGACGCTTCTGCGCGAAGGAACCTTCGCCTTTTCTGCCCTGCCCGCCCCATTCGTAGAGATCCGCCTCGTCAACGCCGCCTCGGCCGGAGCCCAGGACGTGGTGAGCAAAGACGAATTTGTATTTTGCCTTGCTGGTTTCGAGGGTTTTCTTGAGCCATTGGTACTGGGCGTCGCCGATGGTGATGTCCCACCAGTTGCGGTTCTTCCGATCCTCGTCACGACCGCCATCACCTCCGCCGCCGCCGCCGCCCTTATCGCCCTTGACCTTCGGGGCAAAACCGCTGTCGACTAGCGCTGCGGAGTGCCAGTAGTTGTCGAGGATGACAAAAAGCGCATCGCCCCAGGTCCAGGCACAATAGTTTTTGAGCAAACCGATGTCCTTGATCTGTGTGGGATTGCCTGAGTAGAAGGCGCCGGGAGCGGGCGTCGGGTAGAGATGGTTGCGGGCCAACTGGACGCCCACGGCGACGTTGTGGCGCTCGTCGGTTTGGTTGTAATTGAAGAGGGATGCCTGCTCGTGGTTGCCGTTCATCAGGAAAACCGGAGCGGTCTGGCCGACAAGTCCGAGGAACGGACGCTGTAGCCGGTAAGGTTCGGCGAGCGAGGCAGGCGTGATCGTGCGGACCCGTGCCACACTGAAATCATCGCCGATGCAGATATGGAAGTCCGGTCGGTCCATGGCGGCCGTCTGGAGGGTGCGGGCATAGAGATCGGGATGACTACTCTGCGGACGTTCGGGATGCGAATCGCCCTGGATGGTGAAGACAAACGTGGATCCAGGCGCGCGCTGGGTGGCGAACCGGCATTCGGCGCGCTGGGTGAAGGCGCTTGCTCCGGTCTTGCGATAGCTGAGACGGTAGAAGTATTCCGCGTTCTGCTTGAGGCCGTCGAAAACCACCTCGGCGGGATCGCCTGCACGGAAGGCCGTCACTGCGGTCTTGCGGCTGTACTTGCCTGGGGCCGTGCCGATTTCGAAGAATCCTTCCATCGGCTCCGCGGCCAGCACACTGGCGGTTACGGCTGTGTCGGTCGCGCGACCGAGCACCACGGAAAGTTTGGAGAATTCGGCCAAGGATGCGGGCAGAATGTATTCGCCCTGAAAAGCGAGGCCGCGGGCTTTGGCCTTGTCATCACCCTTGCCATTTTTGCCACCTTTGCCCTTTGCGTCTTGAGCCGAGGCGCAAGGCAGGAACGTCCAGCCGATGGTCGCGGTCATCAGTCCGAGAAACTCCCGGCGCATGAGGGTGCCAGATGCTTGTTGATAGAATGGGTTGGGCTTTTCAGAGGCGCGATAAGAGGAATTCATGGTGATGCGGCAGGTGTGGAAAAGAAATGCTCTGGGCGGGGGACAATTGCATTAACAATGCAAAAAGAAAGTTCGAAGAAGTTGTTGCCTTAACGGTGGCTTCATTTGCCGCCCGTGGATGGAACCACGTACGAATGGGCTACCGCCTGATCGGCGCCGATGTATTCCACCTTCGTCTGGCTGGGGGAAACCGCGAGCCGCAGGTGCCCCGAACTGCCGAGAATCACGCCATCCTTGTAGCCGTAGTCGGCGGCTGACCGTGGAGCCCTGCCGTTGCCCGGCGCACCCGGCTGCGGGACCTCCTGATAGACAATGCCATCAAGATCCTGTTTTGCATACAGATGATCATGCCCGTGGAACACGATGCTGACCTTGTTCCTGACCAGCAGTTGATGGATCGGCGCCGCCCAACCGGGGCGATTCCGCGCAAAGCCGTCCGTGCCATCGGGATTCTTTCCGCCCCACTCATACAATGGCGCGGCTTCCGAGCCACCCCGGCACTGGTCATCCGCCCCGCCGACCAGATGATGGATGAAGATGAACTTGAACTTCGCCTTGCTGGTTTCGAGGGTTCGCTTGAGCCATTGATATTGGTCAGTGCCGAGTGTGCGACTCCAGTTGTCCTTGTGGCCGCGCTGTTGCTGGGTGAACCAGAACGGATCGAGCACGATGAACTGCGCATCTCCCCATTGCCATGCATAGTAATCCTGCAAGAGGCCGGCTTCGGGATGCTTGTTGGCGTTGCCCGTGAAGAATTCGTCAGGAACCGGGTTGGGGAAATACCGCTTGCGCATCATGTTGGACCATACGGCCAGGCTGTCGGACGCATCACCGCGTCCACGCGGGCTTTCGCCATCGTGATTGCCGAGCACGAGAAACAACGGAACGGACTGGCAGGTTTGCCCGAAGTAATACCGTTGCGCGAGATATTGTTTGGCGGCGGACTCCCGATCCGGGTGTTTTTCGGACATGAAGGTGTCGCCCAGGTCGATATGAAAGTCCGGCTTTTCATTCAGCGCGCTGGCCAGGGTTCGCTGATAGATGGAAGGCTCGGTGCGTTCGTCGAGATGGGAATCCGCAGTTATCGTGAACGTGAACGGATTGCTCGGCGGCCGGGCTGTGTGGAATGCGAACTCGGCACTGTTGCCGCGCGTCGAACGAAATTGGTAGCGGTATCCGGTGTTGGGCTTCAGCGGCGTGAGCACGATTTCCACGGGTTCCCCTTTCCTGAACTGCCGTTTGGCGGCTTTGGTGTCCAGCTTGCCCGCTTCGGTTCCGTAGGCGAGCCAACCTTCCGCATCATCGTAGCTCAGGACACTCACCGTAAGCGATTTGGTGGTGGGCCGTCCCAGAATCAGGTCAAACGGATGCGCTGGAACATCATTGCACTTGGAGGTTTGGACGGGTTGCTTCGACCCACCCTTGCGCCCTGGTTTGTCCCCGCCACCCTGTGCAACTACAAAACCGCAGGCCAGCAGCAAAAAGAGCAGCGGCCGTCTCATTTGCCCTCCTTCCCTTCTCCATCCCGCTTTTCCTGGGTCGGCCTGATAGCATCGTTTGCCTGATTCGGGTCGTTCTGACCGCCGCCGCGACTTGCACCGCCGCCACCTTTTCCTTGTCCGCCGCCTTGTCCGCGGCGGCCCTGCCGGTCGCCACTCCCGGGCGGGCGGTCACCGGGGGGACGACGCTTGGGTTGGACATCGAGTCCTTGGGCCGCGCGGTCGGTGAGGGTTCCTTGCTGGATCAGTTCGCGGCCATTGAACGCGGGATGGTCCGCGCCATAGCGGAAAGCCCGGAACGCGGAGTTGGTCATTGGCAGGACATCTCCTAACACTTTCATCGCCCCATCGCGGGTGACCGGATTGATGTACTCCCACACCAATTTGCCGTCGCTAGTGACTTCGAAGAAATGTCCCTCGGTATTGGAGCAGATGAAGGTGTTGCCGTTCGGCAGGCGCTGGCCGCTGGAGCCGATGTGACTGAAAAAGTTATGGCTGTTGACGGAGCGATAACTCCACACGATTTGGTTGGAAATCCGGCGGGGCTCATTGTGTGTGTCGTGGTCGTAAGTCTCGCGCCGGTAGCCTGCGAGCGGCGGATTGACGTATTTGCCGGAATCGTGGCCGGTGGCGTCAAGGAATGGGTTGATTTCCAAAACCGACGAGTGCGGCGTACGCTGATAGAGATACTGGCCGTTGTTGAAGACCATGAGGTGTCCGGCCCCCGGCAGACCGGGGCGGATCCAGTGCGCGTCATGGGCGCCGCCCATTTGTTTATGCCCGGAAGTGGCGGAATCCCAGTTTTCCAGCACCCGCGGCGGATCGCCCTGCCCGTAGCGCGCCGGATCACCGAACCGGTAGAGAAAGTCACCCGCAGGACTGGCGGCCTTGGTGATGCCGGCCTGCGCGTCGTCGGCAACAAACGTGCCGTCATGGTCGATCACATACAATTCGCCCTGCACCGAGTTGATGACCAAATGGCCGGACTCCGCATTGTAATCGAGTGAGTTGCAGTGCAACCAATCGCGCTTCAACGGTTTGCCCGGCATGTTGAGATTGATGCGCCCCGGATGGTCCGCGATGGTTTTCCCCGGTCCGACGTGGTTGGGTTTCGCCGGATCGATGTCCTGAATGACGTGATCGAAAAACCACCATTCCCACACCACCTTGCCCTGCATGTCCACCTCGACAATGGCGTCCATCTGTCCTTCGCGGTAGGGTCCCTTTGCGGGGTCGGCACCCGCGGCGATCGCCTGGTCGTTGGTGATGGATCTGTTCGCAATATAGAGTGTGCAGGGAGCATTGAGAGCCTTGTTGAAGATGCGCACCCAATCATGGTGTGGTGCATAGCCCTCGCGCTTTTCGGTGTATTCCCACACGGTCTTGCCGTCCCAATCGACTTCTTGGAATCCCTGGAAGCCGCTGGGATCGTCCTTCGAGGCGTCCAGCACATGGCCGTTTTCCAGCAGGTGCGGATTGGTCCCGACCGGCCACGTGTGGACCACGCGTCCATCCATATCGAGCAGATAGGTGCGGCTGCCGACGCCAAAGAGCGTGTAGCCGTTGAACGCCTTCTCCTTATCAGAGAAGAGCAGTTCGGTGGGCCCTTGCAGGCGTTCATAACCGAACGCGGCGACGGTGCACAAAAGAAATGCGGAAATGAGGGATTTCATGGTGTCAGGCGGGAAATTCAATGGACATCAAATCGAACCAGCCGGCTGCGTGTCCGGCCCGGTCTGTAAGGTATTGTCAGAAACCGCCGAAAACCAAACCTGTTTGTGGGAAATATTTCATAAACGAGCGCGATGACAACCCTCACTTCGCGAGCTTCGTACCTTCTTGTGTGATTGTTTGCCGCGTCTTCATCGCAACTTCAGGTTGCCCGGGTTATTCCCAGGTTCTGGCAATTTCCAGGCTGTCCAAACACCGGGACCCTGCGGTAGGCTTGCCAGGGAATCTCACATGAGAATCCTCATCGCTACCGATGAGGGTCACGACACCCTAGTCGTTCTTGGCCGAGCTGCAATCCGGGATCGCGTGGTCCCAGATAGGTTAGCGGGAGTGAGGGGTGGTTTCGGCTTGCACTCTGCGGGATGGTTCGTGGTGCGCCTGGTGATGGAAGAAATCCGGCGGCAGCGGCGCGGTCGAGACGAGTTCAAGCGCGATGCTCGCCGGGCCGCCGGCACCGCGTGGCAGGCCGTTGAGGAGCATCCGGTGAATTTGGCCAGTGGCCGGGTCGAACCATAGCTCGATTTCCTTGGGGCCGCCTTGGGCGGCGGAGTGGCGCAAGCCTCGCAAGCCCTTCAATCGTGCCGGGGTGGCCGGGTCGGTTGGCGGCGTGAACCATTCCAACTGATAGAAACGCCGCAGGTCTTCGAGTTGGGTTCGCAGTTCGAGAAACGGGGTATTCTGCTGCCCCGCCAGCACGCCGGCCCCGAAGTGGCAAGGATCGGTGCTGGTCCTAACTGGTCCATCGCCGCGGATACTCCAACTGGTTTGGCCGTCGCTGCCCAGCGTGCGGGTGACGCCGTCGGGTAGCGCTTGTTCGAGCACATACTGGCTGCTGCCGCGCAAGTGGAGGCGCGCACCGTCGAGGAAGGCGGCGGGTGGAAAACGGCCGCGGTCAGGCTTTTCCAATGGATTTCCACCCTGCCGGTCCCCACCGGGGTCGAGCACCCGGATCACATAGCTGCAATCCACAGAGCGGTCGAGGGCGGCAATCACCTGATCGAGCGCGGCGGCGGCGTTGTTCGGCAACAGCAGGAGAGTGAGGCAGACCAGACCGACTACCATGGCGGCCGCGGCTGAAAGCCACCACCATCTGCGGGTGCGCACGATTCTCGGCGCAGATGGCGGGTTTTCCAGCGCGGCGAAGAACGCCTCGCGGTCCGCCGCAAAGCCACCCGCTTGCGCCTCGGTGGCGAGGAACCCGTGCAGCATCGCGTGGTCGGTGAAAAGTTCGCGGGCCTCGCTGGACGCCGCCAGTCGGGTGGCCAGCGCCCCACCCTCGGCTTCATCGGCGAGGCCATGCAGCGCCCGGAGGATCAGCTCCTCCAGGTCGGCTGATGGATCGGTGGCGGAGTCCTTCATGGGTTATGGCGGGGTTGGGGAGGCGAGGGTTTTGCGCATGCAATCCAGCAACAGTTGGTGAGCGCGCTTGAGTACCTTGTAAACGGCCATTTCGGTGCGCTGAGCCTGCCGGGCGATCTCCGCCACCGGTTGGTCATCGTAATAGCGGGCCTGCAGGACCTGCCGCTGATGTTTGGTGAGGTGCTGAAGGCAGTGGCCCAGCGCCTCGTGGCGTTCATCGCTGGCCATTGAGCGCTCGGCCGCAAGATCCGCGAGCGCTTGCAGGGTCGGCTCGTCCAGCGGCACCGGCAGGC
Organism: Akkermansiaceae bacterium; assembly: GCA_903908495.1. Classification (GTDB taxonomy): domain Bacteria; phylum Verrucomicrobiota; class Verrucomicrobiia; order Verrucomicrobiales; family Akkermansiaceae; genus Luteolibacter. The sequence goes on along the minus strand of CAIVSK010000176.1, from coordinate 1,262 downwards.
GCGCCTGGAGACGCCGCCACTCGAACGCGAGCAAGCGGGCAAATCCAAGCCCCCACGCGACAAACGGGCGGGACCGCTCGTAATCGTCGAACTTCACCCATAAGCGGCACGCCAGTTCCTGCACCAGATCGTCAGCCGCATGCCGGTCGTGCACCAACGTCAGCAGAAAACCTTGGAATGCCGCCTGGCTGGCGACAAACAAGCGGGTAAACTCCAACTGTGAGGGATTATCTCTCCCTAGTCGGGTGTTGGATTCAGTGGCTGGCATGGTCTTCAACAAGATATTGTAAGAAACCACCGAAAAACCAACCCGGGTCGGCAGATTTTCAAAAATCTCCCAAAATGTCACGATGGCGCCGAATGAGGACGATCAGGACCAGCAGGCGCAAAAAGACCGGGCTCTATGGGTGACGTGGACCGCCAAGACGGCGTGCTCAAGGCGTTATCCTGACTGGCGGCGATGCATTGTCCGAAGTGGCGCGAATGCCGGCAAATCGCGTCTTCAACGAGCTGACAACATCAGCATTGGGATCGCTGACGATGATGTCGGGCGGCGACTTTTGCGCCCTTGCCCAACCATCAAGGAAAATGCGGGTGATGCGCCCCCCGCCGATAAAGCCGATGGTTTGTGAGTTCACGAGGATGTATGTCTTCCGCTCCACCCGCCGCCGAGGGCTTTGGCGAGGGCGGCGAGGGTGCTGCGGTGCTGGGCGTCAACAGCGCTTGTGATTAAAGAGATAGTAAAGCACCGGCACGGCCATGCGGCTGATGAGCAGACTGGCGACTTCACCGGCCATCAGTGCGATGGCCAGGCCTTGGAAAATGGGATCGGCCAGAATCACTGCGGCACCGACGATGACCGCCATGGCGGTGAGCAGCATCGGCCGGAACCGCACGGCCCCCGCATCAATGACCGCCTCGCTCAGGGCCATGCCTTCGCGCAAGCGCAGTTCGATGAAGTCCACCAGGATGATCGAGTTCCTAACAACGATACCACCGCCGGCCATGAAGCCGATCATGCTGGTGGCACTAAAAAAGGCACCCATCAGACCGTGTGCAGGGAGAATACCGATAAGCGAGAATGGAATGGCGATCATCACGATTGCTGGGGTGATGAAGCTGCGGAACCAGCCGACCATCAGCACATAGATCAACACCAAACAGGCGGCAAATGCGGAGCCAAGGTCCCGGAAGACTTCGATGGTGATGTGCCACTCACCGTCCCATTTCATGGATGGCTCGGCGTCGGAAAATGGCATGCT
>CAIVSK010000175.1 GCA_903908495.1 Akkermansiaceae bacterium | reverse complement strand
TTTTATCAGAGGGCTCCGGATGGAGGGTGGAAAGATTCCAATCAGCATGTGTAAACATATCCGACATCTGTTTCCGCCATCGGCATCGGCGGCTTCGAGTGGCACGGGAATGGCGTTGGCAGTGAAGGCATCGGCAGGGTGCCGCTTGGATATTTTTTGGGGGGGGCGGAGCGAGTGTCAGGCAGGCGCCTAATCAGAGTGTTTGGAGGCGGCCAGGAACATGCCGAGAGCAAAGGGCTGCCACCTTGAAGTCGGGGGGGCGCGAGGAACACCGTGGCAACCGCCATTTCGCTCAGTGCAAGATCGCCGCGCGCCACAAAAATGGACAGGGTGACGGCATTCACCGTCACCCTGTGTGTTGGTCGTTGATCGGATGAAATCCGGGGCCGGGTCAGTTTCAGGCCAGGTTCAGCTTGCGCCGCAGCCCGGCCAGGCCAAGCATTGCCAATCCCAGGAGGGAGGCGGTGGTGCCGGAATCGGGCACGTTGGTACCGGGGGTGCCGGAACCGGCGTGCAGGTTGGTAATGAATACGCCGCTATCCAAGATATGGTCGTTCACGTCAGCAACTTCAAACCACAGGGTATGATTTCCGGCGGTGAGAGCAGAGGCGGTGAACGTCGTCAATTCCAAAAGGCCGTGCGGATTGGCAAACGCCGTATTGGTGTCGCCCTTTGTCAATGCACTCGAGAAAGTGTTACCGACCTGAACCGCGTTATTGCTGGGATCAAAAACGATCTGGTTGGCGACCGCCTTCCCATCCAGAAATACCAGGAATGCGTCGGTAAAGTTGCTCGTATACTGCGGAAATTCGGCTGATCCGAAAATAAAACTGAAGCCGATTTGGCTGGCGGCGGCCAACGAGAAGCTGACTTGCAGTGCGGCCACGTCGTTTGAACTTATGAAGTTTGAAATGTGGCCGGGGCCGTAGGCATTGAACTCTGTTGTCCCGCCCACTCCCATATCGGTGCTCGGTGTGGTGAACGTTCCCTGCGCGCCGTTGTTATACGTGGGAATGACCTGCGCAACTTGGCCGGTCGACATCACGACACCATCCCCGATGGTGACGGGTGGTGAAGTGAACCCCGAGTAGGTCCCAAACTGGCCGCTCGCCCCGTTGACGACGGTCGCCGAAGTGATTGCCAGGCCCCCACCGCCACCAAGCGCCGCCGATAGATCAGCGGATGCTGTGGTTTGGATGACGGTTAACGCCGAGGCCATGTTGGCGGCCGCGAACGAGCCGGTCACCGCTATCAGAGCTAATTTGAATTTCATTAGTTTTGGTTGGTTAGTGTATGCATGAATGGGTGTTTCCTGACCGCGATTCGGCAGGTGAACTACCACCTTGGAAGGATCTAGCAAAATATGTGCCAAAATAATCATTGAATCCAGAAGTCTTTAATTTAGAGCCAGTTACACAATCTAATAACTTTCGGATGTGGTCTTTCTAGCTGCATGGTGGAAAGGATCTTTTCAGTGGGAGTGAATTAATCCGACGGATATTTTGCACTTGTTTACAGCCGGTTTCTCAAGTTTTCCTATGGATGACTTAGGGGTGGCGGCATCAGAGGGTTGCGCCTGCGAGGAACGCCGCAGCGCGCCCGATTGAGCCAAAGCGGCGTGGCGGGCTTCGTCCTTCGCGCCGCGCTCCACGCATTGGCAGCGCCTGGGCCGCGCAAGTGTGGACTGCCGTGACAAGCTCCAGCGCGACACCGCTTTGGCTCGATGCCGGGGTGCACTGCTGCCTCTTTCCGGACCGGGTACGTCGCCACGATACCCCGTTGCCGGTCTGATCGATGCCGGAAGAGTATCACGCTTGCCCCCCAAACGAAACAGGGTGACGGCTTTCACCGTCACCCTGTCTAATTCTGTTGATCGGATGAAATCCGGGCCGATTCAGTCTCAAGCCAGTTTCAGTTTGCTCCGCAGGCCAACCATGCCAAGCATTGCCAATCCCAAGAGGGAGGCAGTGGTGGCTGCATCGGGCACGCTTGGATTGGTGCCGCTGCCGCCGGTGCCGGCGTGCAGGTTGGTAACAAATACGGCGCTATCCAAGATGTGGTCGTTCACGTCGGCAATTTCAAAGGTGAGCGTATGAGGTCCGGCGGAGAGAGTTGCTGCTGTGAACGTCGTCAATGCCAAAAGTCCGTGTGGATTGGCAAACGCCGTATTGGTGTCGCCAGTGGTCAAAGCACTTGAGAAGGTGGTACCGACCTGGACCGCGTTATTGCTGGCGTCAAAAACGATCTGATTTTCGGGTGCAGTTCCATCCAGAAAGACCAGAAAGGCATCGGTGAAGTTGCTTGTATACTCCGGATATTCGGTTGATCCAAAGATGAAATTGAACCCGATTTGGCTGGCGGCCGCCAAGGAAATGCTGACTTGGAGAGCGGCCACGTCATTTGAATTCACGAAGTTTGTGATGTGGCCAGGGCCGTAGGCATCGAACTCGGTGGTTCCGCCCACGACCATGTCGGTGCTCGGTGTGGTGAACTCACCCTGGGTGCCGTTGTTGTACGTTGGGGTCGCCTGCACGACTTGACCGGTGGACATGATGACACCATCGCCGAGGGTGACGGGTGGTGAAGTGAACCCCGAGTAGGTCCCAAACTGGCCGCTCGCACCGTTGACGACGATCGCCGAAGTGATTGCCAGGCCTCCGCCGCCACCGAGCGCGGCCGAGAGATCAGCGGATGCCGTGGTTTGAATGATGGTCAACGCCGAGGCTATGTTGGCGGCAGCGAACGGGCCGAGCACCAATATCAGAACTAGTTTGAATTTCATGAATTTCGTGTTGGTTATGCGATCAGTAGAATTTCCGATGTTTGATTGCCGCGGCATGGTGGAAAGTTTTCCATCAGTTGGAGTGAACCCATCCGACGGTTGATTTTTACTTGTTTGCAGCCGATTTCTCGAGTTTGTCCAAGGTGGACTTGGCCGTGGCGGTATCGGTTTGAGGGAGCTTGGTTTTCAGGGCGAGGGCGAGTGTCTGGCGTGCCTCATCGTTGTGTTTGGTGGCGGCCTGGGACATGCCGAGAGCGAAGAGTTCGCTGGCGAGCAGTGGGCGGTTGGCGGAGAGTTCCGTGAGCAGTTGGGAGGCGTAGTCGTATTGGCCTTTGCGGAAATTGATGATGGCCAGGATGCCGCTGAGGTCGGGGTCGTCCTTGAGTCGCTCACGGGCGGCATTGGCGAGTTTCTCTGCTGCCTCAAGTTGCTTGGGATCGTCGAGATAGGCCCGGGCGAGGGCCTTGCTTGCCGGGTAGAATTGGGGGGAAATCTCCAGTACTTTTGTATAGATTGGCAGCGGGCTCTCACCGGCCTTTTCTTGCAGTGCGGCGCGAATCATCAGAGCGGGCACATAGGTGGGACTGGCTGAAAGCTTCTTTTCCAGCAGGGCTGGAGTGTCCTCTCCGGTTGCTGCATTCGGCTCGGTCAGGGCAAGGAAGTCGTTCGCCTCGGCCGTCCGAGCTGCGTCGGAAGGGGGAAGTTTGCCCATGGTGGCGCGGGCATCGGCCACGCGACCGGTGCTGTAGGCGGCCCATGCGTAATCGTATTGGACGCCCGGATCCTCCGGGAGGGCACGGGCGGCTTCGGCCAGCAGGTTGTAGGCGTCGTCATGCTTGCCGAGGCGGAAGAGAGCCGAGCCGAGAGCCGCTGCCGCGCGCGGGCTTTGCGGGGCAATCTTGCGGGCCTGGTTGGAAGCATCAAGTGCCTTGTCGGGCTGGTTGAGGGCGGATGAGTAGAGCTCTGCGAGTCCGATATAGGCAGCTTCGAGGTCCGGGTTGATGGCGAGGGCGCTTTGGTAGGCCCCAACGGCGTCTTGCGGGCGGCCTGCGGCGGCGAGTTTTTTCGCCAGGAACATCAGGAGAACCACATCCTTTGGAGTTTCCTTGATTTGCTTCTCAAGGGTGGCGAGATCCAAGTGTTCGCCGTCGCGCAGGAGGGCAAGGTGACCCGCCGCCTGGTCCTTTTCAGGAAACGCGCCAGGAATCGCGAGGGCTTTATCGAACGATGCAATGGCTTCCCGGGTTTGATGCATCATGTAGTGAGCCATCGCGAGATGATATTGCACCGAGGCAGCTGCGGGCAGACGGATCGCGGCCTCCCGCAAGAGCGGCAGCGCCTGGCGGAAATCGCCGCGCAGCCATTGGATCCAGCCGTAGGTGTCGCTGATTGATGGGTCGTCAGGGGTGATCGCGCGGGCTTTGCGGGCGTTTTCCACAGCGTGGTCGAGATTTCCCGATGTCGTTGATTCAATATAGGCCAGATTGTTGTATGCCGGCGCGAAGTTAGGCGATACCTCCAGCATTTTTTCGAAGCAGGTCTTTGCCTCGTCGAGGCGGTTGACTTCCATGAGCAACGTGCCAAGGTGCATCAGCGCCGCCAGGTTGTTGGGGCTGGTTTCCAGCAATTTGCGGAGCCGAGCGAGCGCCTGTTCCGATCGCCCGTCAGCGGTCTGAATGGTTACCAACATGCCGTAGGCCTGAGTATTATCCGGCTGGAGTTCAATGGATTTTACAGCCTCGGCCTCGGCTGCCTTGAAATCTTTTCTGGTGTAGCTGAGTTGAGCCTTGAAGAGGTGCGCCTGGGGGGATTCCGAGTGGGCTTTTAGATAAGTGTCGATGCGGGCCAATGCTTCGGCCCCTTTGCCTTCATGCTCGTCGAGTGTGACCAATTGGATGACGGCGCCGATGAGGTCTGGTGAGTGCTGCAGGAGGTTTTCGAAGATGGCGCGGGCCTCGGTGGCTTTGCCTTGGGCACGGAGGAGCTGGCCGAGTCTGAGTTGCAGGTCGTCATCCTTGGGCGATGCCGCCGATTGCTGCCGGAGAATCGCGGCAGCCTCATCCAGGCGGTTGGTGGCACTGTAGGCTGCCACAAGCAGATTCTGGGCCATTCGGTTGTTGGGTTCAGAGACGAACACAGGCTCGACGAGGCGGATCGCCTCTCCAGGGCGGCCGTCCTTGAGATAGAGGCTGGAGCGCAGCAGGGTGGCTTCAGGTTGTCCCGGTACGAGCGTGAGAGCACGGTCCAAGGCGGTTGTCGCTTTGGGGGAATCGTCTGCCGCGAGATATGCCTTGCCGAGGGCGATCTCAAACTGCGGCCGGGACGGGAAGGTGGCGTCGAGCTTTTCGAGGAGTTCCACCGCCTTGGCGGGTTCCTTGCCGCGAATCCACAGCTGGGCTTGGAGGAGCCCCGCTTCGATATCCAACGGGCTTTTCTCTAGCACCTTGGACAGATGCGCCGCAGCCTCGGCATCCTTGCCGCCATCGAAGGCGAGTTGTGCGAGAAGCCGCCAGTTGGGCAGGTAGTCCGGAGCCGCCCGGGTTGCCTCCTTGAGGAGGGCGGCCGCGTCGTCCCGGCGCCCGAGCTCGGTGAGAAGCTTGGCGTAGGTGCCGCGCTCGCTGGAACGGGGTCCGGCGAGATCTGAGGCTTTTTTCATGGGTTCGAGGGCCTTTTCCGGCTGTTTATTCACCCTGTGGATGGTCGCTTGCAAGGCCAAGGCACGGGCTGTTTTTGGCGCGAGTTCAAGAACCCGCTCCAAAGTGTGTGTGCCGGCATCGATGCGACCACGCCGCAACTCAATGAGCGCGGACGCCAGCAAGGCAGGGGCCTTATCGCCGGCCTTCGCGCGGGTGATACGCTCCTCGCATTCGGTCATGGCCTTGGGTGTGAGGGAGGTTTCGGCGAGCAACATCAGGGCCTCGCCATGGGCTGGCGTGCGGTCAAGCACTTCGAGAATCTCCTTCCTGCCGTCGGCAAAAAAGCCGAGATCAAGGAGGGCCAACGCGAGATTGACTCCGATCTGGTCGTCGGCAGGAAGTTTGCTTTTTGCCGCTGACAAGATGCGTCCGCCTTCAAGCATAGCGCCCTGCCGTACCCAGACCAGGCCCAGACCCTTGAGTGCCTGGGGATGTCCGGGTTCCAGTTTGAGTACATTCTTGAATTCGATTTCGGCAGACGCGTCGTCGGCCTTTGCAAAATATTCCTTGGCAGCGTCCAGCCTGCCTGCGGCCTTGGCCTTTTTGGTGCATCCGGACGGGAGTGTGACAAGCAACAGCAGGGTTGCCGCTCGACTAAGCAGACATAGGACGAATTTCATGGGTGGTGGATAATTTGGGAAAGTGGTTAATATGAATGATGCAAGAGTTGTTGGTTTCAATCCTTGGTGATGCCGAGTTTGCTCATGAGTTCGTAGAATGTCGGGCGGCTGATGCCCAGGTCCTTGGCGGCGGCGGAGACATTCCCTCCATGCCGCTCGATGGCCACCGCAACCATTTTGCGCTCCAAGTGCTCGCGTGCTTGCTTGAGGCCGTGAGTGGTGGTGGATCCATCCCAATGGCCGTTGCCACTTTGATCTTCAAGGCAGGTGGCGGGGTGAACCGACGAGTCAAGTTCCAGATCCACTTCGGTGATTTTCCGGTCATCGGCCATGACCACGGCACGTTGAATGCGGTTTTGGAGTTCGCGGACGTTGCCCGACCAGGGATGGCTGACAATCGCTTGGATCGCCTGCGGGTTGAACGAAAGCCCGTCCCGCCCATTCTGGTCCCCAAAGCGCTTGAGAAAATCTTTAGCCAGAAGGAGGATGTCTTCACCCCGCGCCCGAAGCGGTGGCAGTTTGCACGCAACCACCGCCAGGCGGAAAAACAGATCCTCGCGAAATCGCCCCTCCAGGAGCGCCTTGGCAAGATCAACGTGGGTCGCCGCAATCACCCGCGCCTCGACCTCGATTTCCTGACGGCCGCCGACCCGTTGGATGCGCTTTTCCTGCAGGAAGCGCAGCAGTTTCACCTGGAGAGGTGGGGGAAGGTCGCCGATCTCGTCAAGGAACAGGGTGCCGCCGGCAGCAGTCTCAACCAGCCCGACGCGTTGGCAGTTCGCTCCGGTAAATGCGCCTTTCTCATAGCCGAACAACTCGCTTTCGATGAGGTTTTCGGGGATTGCGTTGCAGTTGATCGCTACGAATGGCCCCGCCTTGAATGAACTCCTGCGGTGGATCGCGTTGGCGATCATTTCCTTGCCGGTGCCGCTTTCGCCAAGGATGAGCACCGGGACATTGGATTTAGCAACCTTGACTATGGTTTTGAATACCTCCTGCATCGCGTCACTCCCGCCAAGCATGCCCTCGAACATGTCGGGCCGCTCCTCGTCCTGCATGCGCCGGTAGTCCCGCTCGAGTTTGGTCACAAAGACGCAGCGCTCCAGCAGGAGCTTGAGTTGCCCGAGGTCGAGTGGCTTGCAAAGGAAATCATATGCACCCGCGCCGATCGCCTTGACGGCGTTTTCGCGCTCGCTTTGGCCTGAGATGATGATGATCTTCGCCGCACGGTCAAGCGTGAGCATCCCAGCCAGTGTGGCCATGCCTTCAGCAGTGTCATTGGGGCTGGGTGGCAGTCCCAAGTCGAGCAGCACCACCTCAGGGTGTTGCTTGCGAAAAGTATCGAGGGCACCGCGGCGCTCGGCCGCCACAGCCACATCGTAGTCGGCCGCCAACGCCCACTTCATTTGGGTGCGGATTTCCTCGTCATCGTCGATGATCAGGACTTTTGATTTCATGATAGCGGTGGATTGGGCTGGGAAACTGCGCCAAGCGGCAGGCTGACCGAAAATCGGGTGCCCTTTCCCGGTTGGCTCTCGACCGAGATGCTCCCGCCGTGGGCTTCGATGATTTTTTTGCACTGGAACATTCCGATTCCCAGGCCGTTGGTTTTGGTGCTATGGAACGGGCGGAACAGCAGGTTCCTGATGAATTCCGGGCTCATCCCGCAGCCGTTATCGGCAACCGCAAACTGCACCCCGTTGCCTTCCACGCGGGTGGCCACTTGCACTTCGCCACCGCCATTCAGCGCTTCGCGGGCATTCACAACGAGATTCGTCACCACGCTCCTCATCGCCTCCGTGTCAAGTGCCTGCACCGGCACCGGCCGCAAGTCCCGCTCCAAATGTCTCTTTCCGTCCAGCGTGCCATCCATCCCGTCGAGCACTTCGGCGCAAAGCAGATCGAGTCTGCAGGGGGTCATGGTCAATTGGAGTTCGCGGCGCAGGCTGCCTAGTTTAAGGATCAATTGGTTGATCCGCTCGACCGTCCTTCCCACCCCATGGATCGCGTCGGAGCGGAATTCCGGATCATCAAAGTGAATCGGCAGGTTTTGCAGCATCAGGCTCAATCCTGTGGCCGCGTTCTTGAGATCGTGGACGAAAAAGGTCGATAGGGTTTGAAATGATTCCAACTCTTTGGCCTGCAATACCTCGTCGGTCAGCCTGCGATTCAACAGGCCGCCTGCCAACTGGTCTCCGATGCATTTGAGCAAATCCAACTCCTCGTGGCTGTATGGCACCCCGTTCACTCGGTCGGCCAGCACCATCAACCCGACCAAGCGCTCCGCCGCCACCAACGGAACCACCAAGCGGTCCCCACCGTGCTGGAATTTCTTGGGACAAGATTCCCGCAAGGCCTCTGCCCATGGCTCATGCTCCGCTTCCAGGATAAACGGATGGCCGCGTTTGGCGAGCTCGGCCAAACTCCCGGCATGCATCGGCCGCCCGCTGAGCGCTCCCCGTTTCTCGGTTGAGTGCAGCCACTCCAGTCCCGCCGTCTCCGGGTCCACCCTGAACACAGTGACGCCGAGCACGTGAAAACTCTCGGCTACAACTTCACCCGCGTTCTTTCCCAAAGTGGCCGCATCGAGCACGCTTGAAGTCCTCCGCGTGAACTCCGTCCAAATTTTGCGGAAATCATGTTCCGGCCGTTGGAAGTGACGGCTGATGAATCGCCGCAGTGCCATCCTGAAGCGCTCCGACAGCATCATGACAGCCACCCCCACCACGCCCAGCAACAACACCAGCGCCTGCGCCGGGAAGTTGGCGGTCCCCCCCAGCAGCGCAACCCACTGCGCCAAAAGACCGACGATCACGAAATAGACGCCCGCCAGAATCACTGTGGCTGACCCCTGCAGCACTGCCCGCGAAGGGTAGATATCGAATTCGCCGAAGCTGGAACGCACTTGCCCCACCCCCGTCAGGACGCAACCGAGGAGCAGCGCCACGAGTGTCAAATTGGCAAACTCGGGTCGGTAACCCGAAAACAGCAACATCTGGCTAAAGGTGTAAACCCTCACCCCGAAGATCAATGCCACCCCGAGAACCAGGTATTTGACCCTCCAGCGGGCCATTCCCACCGACGCCCGGAAGGTCTTCTCGAGATTGACCAGAATCGCCAGCGTGGCCATCAGCATCACAATCACCCACGCCTTGCCCGCCCAACCCAATTCGATCGCCATCGCATTGCCGCGCTCCAGCGATCCGAACGCTCGTTGCGGAAGACCCAGAATCAACGCCTCGGGCACGATTAATGCTGCCGCTAAGGACCACTTCCAGTGGCGCAAAAACTCGCCTTGGTTGCCCCGCGCATACACCAGACTGAAGCCCAGCCAGACGCCTGGCGTGAGGGATTTGAGCAGCACGGATCTCCGTAGCCAACTGCCGGGCTCCCAGTGACTCGCTGCTGCAATCAGACGGTAATCGAGCGCCGTCTCGGCTGCCAATAGGAGCATTCCGGCGAAAAATAGCCAACTCGCAAGCGCCGACGGCCGAAAAATTACTGCCACCAATCCGCAAAAAAGACACAGCACAAAGGCCGCCAATGGAAAGTTCACTTGTAACATGATGAACCGGGGTCTTGCCGCCAATAAACCAGCCAGCCGCCTTGATTAGCCGTCTAGCAGAGATCTATCCGCCAGTCGTCCGACTTGCGCGATCAGGCATGCTCGCGGGCTGGTATTTGTACAGATAGAGCAATGGATGGACTTGTGTTACTCTATCGAAAATAGACATTTTCTTCATTTTCCCGCTTGCGCGGCTCGCTTTTTAGACCTAGGTATAAATCACGTCAGCGAACGCTTAGTAAGTGTTTCTTGCTGACTAATTTACCCAACCAACCAAAAAACCATGAGTCGCTCTCTGCGCATTATATCAGGCGTCGCCTTGCTCGCCTTCGTGTTTATCGCCAACGTTTCAGCAGTGTCTGGCGCAACTGTACGACAGGCCCGCTTCAGCTGGGATGCGGTTCCCGATCCGGTTGTCAGCGGCTACAAGGTCCACTGGGGGACCCAGAGTGGGATCTATGACCAGAGTCTCGATGCGGGAAACGTGACATCGGTGACCATCGCGGCGTTCACCGAAGGCGTCCCCTATTTTTCCGCAATCACGGCGTACAGCAGTACGGGTGATGAAAGTGCCTATTCCGTGGAAATAGCCTTCACGGTTCCATCTTCAGGCGGCTCGGCGACGCCATTGATCACGACCCAACCGACGGCCTCTGCCATCACCTATGGCCAGACTCTGGCCAGTTCCAGATTGACCGGCGGCGCGGCCTCGGTGCCCGGCACCTTCGCGTTCACCACGTCGGGCACGGCACCGGCTACGGGAAGCGCGCGATTCAGTTGGGATGCGGTAGCCGACCCACGGGTCAGTGGCTACAAGGTCTACTGGGGAACC
>CAIVSK010000174.1 GCA_903908495.1 Akkermansiaceae bacterium | reverse complement strand
GGGGCTCCCGGAATACGGACGGTCCGATCTCCCGGGTCAGCGTACGCGCGCCGGAGGCGGGTGCCGCCGTGGAAGTCCGTCTGCTCGTGCAAAGCGGCGCCAGTCCGGCGCTGTGGCGGTGGAACGAGGGATCCGGCGGGGCGGCCGAATCACCCGGCGTCGCCGCGCTGTTCGAGCCCGTGGCCGGCACCGATCTCACGCCGTTCGATTTGCAGATGCCTTTTCTGTACTGGCCGGAATTCGTCTACGAGGGCCTTGCCCGCATGCGCGGCCGGCCGGCGCACCAGTTCCTGCTTTATCCGCCTGCCGCAGTCACGGAACGTCACCCGGCGCTTCGTGGGATCCGCGCCTATCTCGACACGCAATACACCGCGCTCGTGCAGGCGGAATTCATCGGCGATGAAGGCCGCCCGTTGAAAGTTCTCAGCGTCATCGATCTTAAGAAGATCGGCGACCAATGGATCGTGAAATCGATCGATCTGCGCGACGAGACCACCCGGAACAAGACCCGGTTTGTCGTCACCGCCGTCGCGCTTCGCCAGCAATTTGCCCTGCAGATCTTCGACCCCGCGCGCCTCGCCGAGCCCGCCGCAGTGCCGGCCGGATCGGAACTGGTGACGGTCACGGCGCCATGAGCCGCCGGCCGCCCAATTATCGCGGCGTCGTCTTCGACCTCGATGGGACGCTGCTCGACAGCATGCCGCTTGTGCTGGAGGGCATGGCCATGGTCGTGGCGCCATTCCGGCCGCGGCCGGATCGCACCGAAATCATGGGCAGCCTGGGCGGACCGTCGGCGGCCTGCCTGCTGCGCCTGCTGGGCGGGCGGGCACATCTGGCGGCCGCGCTGGCGGCTTACACCCGTTTTTTTGCAGAGCACGATGAATCGGCCCGGCTATTCCGCGGCGCCCGGAGACTGGTGCGGGAGTTGCACTTCGCGGGAATTCCACTGGGCATCTGGACCGGCCGGGAGCGGAGCATGACCGAGATCAGGCTCCGCGCCCTGGCGCTGATGGATTGTTTCGATGTATTGATCTGCGGCGACGACCTGGACTCGCACAAACCGGATCCTAAGGGACTCCTCCAGATCGTGCGGCGCTGGGGCCTGCCGCCGGCCAAGGTGCTTTTCGTGGGCGATTCCGACCAGGATTTCGCCGGTGCCCGCGCGGCCGGCGTGCCCCTCGTGGCGATCCATCACGCGAGGATGATCGCGCCCGGGCTTCTGCAACATCCCATCGCCGTGGTGGCCACCCCGCTGGAGGCTTTCGCCTGGATCCGGACAGCGGTGCTGGGCGACAAGCGGCGCCCGGCACCGGCGGCGCGCTGAACGGCGGGTGGGACTATCCGCTTCGCCGCTGTCACCTATTTTGTCTCGTAAATTGCGGGAGCTACCAGCATCGAGCGCAGACGTCGAAAGTAGTCTCTATCGCTTTCACGGGTCGCGAAGAGGAGGCCCTTCTCGATCAGCTCGACGGCTTGGGTGACGTAGCCGCTTTGGGCACAGACAAGCGCTGAACGGCAGGCCAGGTGGGTGTTTCGGGGGAATAGTGCGACGCCCTCAACAATTTCCTCAACGTCACGATCGGCGGGCTTCGCCTCACAGTGAATCCAGGTTTCGACGATCAGGTCGTTGGCGTCAGGAGCAGTGGGATACCGCCGAGCCGTTTGCAGGGGCTCAAGGATTGAAGCGGCCTGCTGAGCACTGAGCTTCCCTTCCTGCCCCAAGGGTTTGCCGGTGGCCTCCGCATAACGTAATTCGGCGAGCACGAGGTAGGCCTTGGGCCGCGCAACTCCGGCCTTCACCGCGGCCTCAAGAAATTCGCGTGCCTTGCTGTCATTGCCGATGTCATGTTCGTACAGTCCATAGACTGCAAGTAAGCCCGGATCGTGGATACGATCTGCCGTGACGGTGAAAGGTTGCGCGACGGCGGCCGGACCAAGGGCTGCGTCTTGAGATGGTTTGGCGGACCGTTCACCCAAGGGAGCCGGATCAACATCGGCCGGGAGGTTGTTGTCGACCCTGTAGGCGCGTAGCAGCATTCGACCGGCCGCATCAAGGAAGTCCTCGCTCAGTTTCGGATCCTCATTATGCAGGGAGTTCCCCTGCATTCGGAGCCAGTCACCAAGAATTCGCCCGACTTGGTCCGTTTTGGCCTCCTGCAGGTCGGCCTCCGGAAAACTGGATGGAAAGTTCAGGTCGATGGAGTTGGGTTGCGCGAGGACAGCCTTGAGAAAGATTGCCAGTCTTTCCTCCATTGCCGCATAACCGAAGCCGAAACAGTCGGTAAACATTGGCTCGGTGACCGGCTCCCGGCGCGCGCGCCGCACGAACTCCAGAAATGCACGCGACATGACCGGGTCTTTGTGGCCCGGGCCCATCAGACCCCACCGGACAAAAAGCCCCGCCTCAGACTTCCAAAGAGCAAGGGTCTCATCGGAGGGCGGAGTTTCCGCAAAGAGCCCACGAAGAGGGGGGATCACAATCTTTGTCCTCTTGTGCCACCCAAGCCGTTTCAGCAATTGCTGTGTATCGTCGAGCGACACCCACAGCGTGCCAGGGCCCACCGCCCTACGAATGGATCGGCCTTCGACGATTAGCACGAAGCTCTCCCGGAAAATGCCGCAGTCCTTGGCGAGCAGGCCGGCAATCAACCATCTCGGAAGCGGCGGCGTGCAACGAAACACGCGCTCGAGACTGATTGAGGCGTACGCCGGGAGTCTGGTGCTCACATCATAGACGTTCGAATTGATGGCGAAGGTATCGTCGTCGCCTACCCCGAACGGGGCAGTCCAGACTTTTGCCTTGTCGGACAGCTGGCCCCAGGTCAGCACGTCGACCGGCGAGCGGAAGTTGATCGGCTGAGAATGAAGTTCGCCGGTGGGGACGGTTTCCAAGTCCGTGTTGTTGATGATGACGGTGTAGGGCGCGGGGGATGGAGGGAGCCAATCCTGCGGCAACACTTCGTTCTCAAGCCATTGGCCGCGCCGGAGCGCATCGAGCCACCAATTGGTCTCGTTGCGAGATGCCCGGGAAAGGACTTCGAATCCGGGTAGGGAAGCGTAACGCCATGGATCCTTTTCAATCCGTGTGGCCAAGACTATGTAGCGCTGCATCCTCACTACCTTGCCAAATTCAGCCGCGGCGACGGCATCTGCTCCCTGGACCGCGCGGGCAGCGGGCTGGATGACCAGTGGAAGGCCGCAGCCGAGCAGCACAACTGCTGTCCAAAGAAGCGGGCGCTGGATATTCGTCTGATAGTGATCAGTCATCCTCAACAATGGTCGTTGGACCTGGATGAGCCGACGGATTATAGAATCCTCAATCATGTCAGGTGGGAGTCTCTACGGCGCTTTGCTCCCTTTGTCCGGTGGCTCATTTTTCTCCGACCCGACGCCAAGAACCTTTAGCTCGCCCACTTCGACATGCGCCTCCCCGAGGTTGTGGTGGATCAGCCCAGGACTATCCTGGCCGAAATATCTCGCCGCGATAGCCGCCATCATTGGGAAAGCCTTCTCGAAATCATTGTGACGTTCAGGAATGCTGAAGCGTGTTTCCCAAATAAGCTTGGGCTGCCGACGTGATTCTCTCGCCACTTGATAGTCGTACGCCAGCAGTACAACGTAATAGCGGTTCTGTTCGACCTCGTCCCTCAAGGTGTTCATTTTCGGGTCGCGCTGCGAGGTCCCGAGTATCTCGGCGGTGTAGCCCAGAATGTTTGCGCTCCTTGCGTTAACTAAAGCGTCTATGCTGGCCTCTGAATGAGCCGAATCGGCCGCTTGGGTCAGTGGACGCTCCTTCGCCGCAATATCCACGGGATTCGCTCCGGCTAAATTACCGGGAGTCCTATCCGCCTGCTCCATCAGGGCCCCAGACGTTCTCTGATTAACAGGATTTACATCGTCGGGAACAATGGTGGCTCCCCAATAGACCAAGATCACGAGATCGGTTGTGGCAGGATCCTCACTGGGCACGTAGTTTTGGGCCGCCAGCGCTTTTGCGATCACCCGCGACACATCTTCGAAACTCAACTTGTCCTGCGTTGGGTCATACCGGGGACCACCGAAATTTCCGCCGTTCTTCAATACATACGTTTCCGGCTCGAATGAGCCGTCGGGATTCTGGTCACGAACGTAATCCTTGCTCGCCCGTGAATACACCGCGGTTATCTCGGAACCTCCGGGCGCACTGAAGCTGGTTCGGGTTGCCGTTGGTGCGCTGCAGCCCATTAAAAGGCAGAGCGCCATATCAAGGAACCGTTGGAAAACAGCCCGCCTTGGATTCGCTCTCATGTTTGGGGATAATGAGATTGGGGTATGTCATTTCCTTTTCCGCGGGAAGTGCAACTTCTCTTGCTCCCCCCTTGATAAGGTTC
>CAIVSK010000173.1 GCA_903908495.1 Akkermansiaceae bacterium | reverse complement strand
GCCGGATTGTTACCATACATGCTTGTAATCAATGGATTACGCGAAATACCAAGGTGGGCCCGCAGGGATTTGAACCCTGGACCAAGGGATTATGAGTCCCCTGCTCTAACCGCTGAGCTACAGGCCCCAGTAGGACTGGGTTGGATTTTCGCCTTGATTTCCACCCCGGGTTTCCACACCCTGCGGGGAACAAAACAAAACACATTGAAACACATGAAAACCACACGCAAACCAACCCGCCTCAAGCGGTCGAAGTTGGAAAACCTGTTTCGTCATGCGAACGGGGTATATTACGCCCGAATCAAGGTCAACCATAAATCCAAGGAGCGCAGCCTGCACACCACCGACTACAACCTGGCAGCCAGTCTACTTCCGGAAACCCTCCGGGATCTGCGCGGTGCCAGTGAGGAGCATCAGGCCGGTACCCTCGCCCATTCGATCCAGGCCGAGGCTGATCGGGACGATCCGGATTTGAAGCCGACCACCCAGCACTACTACCGCCAGCTTGCCACGAGCATCCTCAAAAGCCTGCCGCCCCACGTCGCCGCAAAGAAGCTCCCTCAGGTGACGGTGGGCGATCTGCGGGCGTGGCGGGACATCTACGCGGCGCAGGCCAGCAAGACCCGCCACAATGGCGCCCTGGCGCTGCTGCGGCGCGTCTGGAACCGGGCCATCGAACGCCGGGAGGCCGCCTCCAATCCCGCGGATGCCCTCAAACGCCTCAAGCCCGACGAGCGCCATTGGTATCCGCCCAACAAGGAGAAATTCGCCGAGCTGGTCGAATCGATCCTCAGCCAGGGCAAGTCCCACTCCAAGGCCGCCGCGATGGCCGTCGAACTTCTCGCCTACACCGGCATGCGGATCTCAGAGGCCCAGGCGGTCACCTGGGGCGACATCCGCGACGGCCACATCGTCCGCCGCATCGCCAAGAATGACGCGATCGGGAAAATCCCGCTGATCCCGGCCGCCCTGGACCTCCTGGAGCGCATGAAGACGTCTGGCGTGCCGTCAGAACCCGCCGACCCGGTCATGCTCATGAAAAGCCCGCGGATCGCGCTGGAGGGCGCCTGTGAGCGTCTCGGGATCGACCACCTGCGCGTCCACGACCTCCGCCACATCTTCGCCACCCGCTGCTTGGAAAGCGGCGTGGACTTCCCCACCCTCGCCGGTTGGCTCGGCCACAAGGACGGCGGCATCCTCGCCGCCAAGGTCTGCGGCCACCTCGTGCCGGATCATTCCTCAACCCAAGCGCGAAAGGTCCTGGCATGAGCACCAAGAAAAAGCCCGTGACTTCACCGGCAATCCCGCCGACCGAATCTGGCCTATCCGATGTACTTTGGCAAATTCACTTTCGATTAGATTTTCTGTCGCTGCTTAAGCAGTATTCCTGGATGCCTCTCGCGGACCATAAGAATTTTGCCGAGAGCCTTTACGAACGCGTTTTTCGTAAAGAGTACAATGCGCCTCTTTCTCCCGCCGTGCTTAGATGCCATCTCGCCTACTTGGAGTGCCACCGAACGATGTTGGGACGCGCAGTGCAACCTCATCGAAAACTCAGTAATTTGGCCCCCGTAATTGGAGCGATCCGGCTAGAGGCGCCCGGAGCCCTGCTTGCGGGTGGATACCTTGCTCCATTGATCATCCAGGCCACAAAAGCCGGTGATAGCGAGTTCCTTTCTCATTTTAGGAAGTACTGCCAGGCAGACCTTGCTTCGCACAGGAACTGTCAGATATGGGTTGCCATATTTGAGATTCTAGCAAACGAAAACTTCGCGCCCTCAAAGATGCTTTCTGTCGCGGTTGCCCCAAGCGGGGCAAAGATTCAACTGCGGCTTTTTCCGAATACGAAAGAAGTAAAGGATTACGTATTCTCCCTCACCAACAATGGGGCGGACCGTTTCAACGACCTTCCATCCGATGACTCTACTTTTAGCAAACTTCTCAAGAGCTCGGGTGCGAAGAGATTCGTCGAAAAAGCGGGCAGAGGTCCTGGCGTCATCCCCTGACTCTCGACCGCGGCCGAAAATGCCTTGGCAAAAAGGTCAGAAAATAGGCGGAATACGCCAATCCATTTTTCACATCACGATGGCATGCTCCGCCTCGTTATGCACACAATCACCACACCACACCGCACCGCCTACACCATCGCTGAGTTCTCGGGTCTTTTTGGCCGCCACAGGTCCTGGGGATTCAGATTAGCCAAGGAAGGGCGAATCAAGACAATCAAAGGATACGGCGCTGCAATGGTCCCGGCTCACGAGATCGACCGAATACTCGGCACATCCCAAGAGCCTACGCCGGGAACCGAGCCAGTCTCCGCAAGAATCCGCCGCTCACATGTCGGCTAACGGAAAAGAGCCAGCGCGACCGCCAAAATCGTGCTGGCTCTCAAATCCATCTTCTCTGCGGGAAGGGGCAATCCAACCCAACCGCAGATGCAACCTCATCCAAATTTCTTCTAATGAACAGCTCAATCACGTTCAAGGAGCTCCAAGCTCCAGTCACTGCCGACGCGTCTGGACAGTCCACAGTGCCATTTGCTGTAACACCGCGACCCCCGCTCTCCTCCTACGCTACCAAAAAACTGATCGACACAGCCGAAGTCCTTTCGCGCCTCGGTGTGAATGCCGTCCTCCTGCCGATCAAAGAGGGTACCAAAAGGCCATGGCGCCCGGCATGGCAAGAAACGACTTTCGACCAAACCCAGACAGCTACCTACCAAAGCGCCCTCTCCAAAGCTCCGGCTATCGGAGTGTTGCTGGGTCCGGCTTCGGAAGGGCTCTGCTCGATCGACTTGGATTCCGACGAAGCCCTTGAAGAGTTCCTCGCCGCCAATCCATCACTTCAGACCACGCTCAGAACCAAAGGTCGAAGAGGTGCCAATCTCTGGGTGATCATAGAGGGTGACATTCCTCCAAGTCGGAAGTTGACCTCCAACGGTTCGCCAGTGGGGGAGTGGCGGTCAAAGGGCAATCAAACGGTCATCGCGGGATGGCACCCCGACGGTTGTGAATATCATCGAATCGTTGACTCGACACCCGTCAGGATCAATTTCGGCGATTTGCGATGGCCTTGGCCCCTTCATCGCGGACCCTACCCCGGAGCCCTGTCCCCTCCACTTAGAACCAAGCGATATGAACAAGGAATGCAAGTGCCGCTGCTGCCAGCGGCCCGTCGAAATAACTTGTGAGGACGAGGATTACCTCGATCAGCTCCTCACCCAGCTCGACGACCTTCGCTGGCGACGAAGACACGCTGTCCATGAGCGCTGAAACGCGGAACAGATTGCGTTCCAAGGGCAGCGATGCAACGCTCAACACCGTAGTCCGCAACATCGGCATCGCTTATGACTGGCACACCCTCACAGAAGCCCTCGGAAGATCCCTTGCCGCAAATTGGCGGCGCGCTCGAACAATGTCTAAATATCGGACGGATAGCGGCAGAGCGCGATCGCAGGATGCCGCGCAGTCAGCTCTGGCCGGGCCTGCCGGACGAACCCTCCCCGCCTTCCGCGGTGAACTCGAAGCCGCCGCCAACGCCACCGGTCTAATCCAAGGCCAGTTTGAATTCGCCGTTTAGCCCGCCCGCGTCTCGCAGTTGCGTCAACGCAAGTCCCAAGGCCTCGATCCGCCACCCTTCCACACGCGTTTGCAAACGGATTGTTGCATTGCCCTCGATCCGCAAGGGTGCAGCAGTCAGGCAAAGGACCACAAACATTTTCGGTGACAAAACCGAATGTCCCCAACGACGCCCGTGAAGGGCTCCGTTGTTCATCAAGCCCGACCGGCCCTGCGGGCTCGGTCCTATCCACCAATTTCGGCGGGGGACTTTTTTGTGCCTCCATCGCCTTAACCAACAGCCGTCCCGGCGACTTTCGGGACGCCATGTGATCAGAGCGACTCGCAGAGCCAGAAAACCAGGCTCCGCACCACCCCTCATGCCACTGGCCAGGCTCCGCACCGTCCATCACCCCGACGCGCTGTCACGCGTGCTGCTTGCCTCCGGGTCCATGTGACATTCGTGTTCTAATGCGGAGTGCCCGTTTGGTCGCTGGCGCTCCCGCACTCACCACACCTGGGTGCCCTCCCCAAAGGGGTCCCCTCCCAGGTCCCCCACGCACTCCGCATTAGCACGAAGTCACAAGTGCCCTCCGACGGCAGCCCCCGCGCCAGCGCGGAAGCGGGCTCGCTCGAGCTCGCATTCCCCGCCGCCATACCCACCGGCCGATCGGCAGGCCGCGAGCGCGCCCTCCCGCGCGTGTCGCTCCGCTCCACAGCCCGCCGATCCGCCGCCCTCCCCCCTCCATGAGCGCTCCGCACCACGCCGCCTGGTCACCCCATGCCGCCGGTCGCTCGCGCTCCCTTACCCGCCCCATCAAGGCCCTGCTGGATCCCTACAACCCCACCGGCTCCACCAAGCACGTCCGCTTCAATACCTCCAAGACAGACCGCTGGGACACCAAAGGCCCGCCGCCCAAATGCCACCTCAACTGGGTCATCCTCGACAGCGATTGGGAAGCCGAGTTCTGCCGCGTGGCCGAATCGCACCCGCAGGTCGTCGCCTACGTCAAGAATCACATCATGTATTTGCGGAGGAATGCAAGAAATTGACCTTGCTGGCGGGTGGGGGCATCGGGCGATGGCTTGGCGGATTTCGGGGGCGCGGGACTGGCTTGCAGGTTTACCGTCTCTGTCTTTCGCGCCTCCATCGCCGCCCGTGCCATAGCCACGGCCTCGTGGAGCTTTTTCTGTAGAACGTCTTTGGGCAGGGCTTCGGTCCAGTAGGAAGAGACGCGGATGCCGTCTTTTTCCATGTCGAGGAGTTCGATGGTTTCGGCTTTTTTGCCCGCACAAAGGATCAGGCCGATGGGCTTTTCCTCGTCCCGAGTGCGTTCATGCCGGTCAAGCCAAGCCAGATAGAGTTCCATCTGGCCTTTGTAGGCGGCCTTGAATTCGCCGATTTTGAGTTCGATAGCCACCATGCGGCGCAGGTGGCGATGATATTCGCCGGCAAATCCTCACATCCGGAGCGGGGATGAGACCGGAAATCGGCCGAGGTTTCGCCCTGCTTGCGTTTCATTCAGGTATCTATCGGGCATCGGAATCGACCGGCAAGCCTTTATTCACGGCCATTGAGGATTTCGGGCACACCGTTGCCCGAAGGGACGGAAAGGCAGCAGACGAAACCAGCGTAGGACCGGCAAAAGGGCCGATTTAGCACAGTGTATTGAGCACAGGGACCGTGGCATGGTGCGCGATACAGGGTTCGAACCTGTGACCCCCTCCGTGTCAGGGAGGTGCTCTACCACTGAGCTAACCGCGCTTGAAACATGCCTTGCAGGCGGGGAAAATTAGGACAGACGGCGGCAGCGATGCAACCCCTTTTTTTGGATTTCGCACGGATTGTACGCAAACACGGCGCCGGACGAATGGAAATGGGGGTTCTGTGAGCACCGATGCCGCGGAATAACACCCCGCGCCCCTCGCTCAATGGCTGGCGAGAGCCTCGCGAATCGAGGTGCAGAGGTATTCGAGGTTGCGCGAGGTGATGCCGGCCACGTTGATGCGTCCGCCCCCCACGATGTAGATGCTCCTGGCCTCGCGCAAGAATTTCACCTGGGCATCGCTCAGGCCGCTGAAGGAAAACATGCCCTTCTGCCGAGCGATGAAGGAAAAGTCACCCGGCACGCCGTGACTGGCCAGCGCGGCGACGAATTGCACGCGGGTGGCGGCGATGTGCTCGCGCATGGCCGTGAGCTCCGCCAGCCATTGGCCGCGCAGCGCCGAATCGGTTAGAACGCGGGTCACGATCAGTCCGCCGTGGGCCGGCGGGTTGGAGTAGTTGACGCGGATGGCGATTTCCACATTGCTGAAGGCGCTGTTGGCCGCGGCGGCGGATCCGGCCACCAGGGTGAGGGCGCCGACGCGATCCTGATAGAGGCCGAAGTTTTTGGAGAACGAGCTTGCGACGATGAATTCAGGGCACACGGCGGCGAGTGCCAGCACGCCGTTGCGGTCTTGTTCGAGTCCGTCGCCATAGCCCTGATAGGCAAAATCAAGGAACGGCAGCCAACCGCGGCGCGCGGCGATGGCCGCCACGCTCTGCCATTGCCCGGCATCCAGATCCACGCCACTGGGATTGTGACAGCAGGCATGCAACAAGACGATGTCACCCGCCGGGATTTGCTCGAGGGTTTCCTGCATGCGGGTGAAATCCAGGCCGCGGGTGGCGGCATCATAATAGGGGTAATCGGCAGTGGGGATGCCCGCCGCGCCGAACACGCCCTTGTGATTGGCCCAGGTGGGCGCACTGACCCAGACGGTGGCGTTAGGCGATGCCTTCTTGAGAAAGTCAGCTCCCACCCGCAACGCGGCGGTACCACCGGGGGTGTGGGCGGTGCGGGCACGCGCGCTGCTGATGATTTCATGCGCGCCGCCGAAAATCAGATCCTGCACGCAACATCCATATTCGGGAGCCCCGCTGATGGGCATGTATGACTTGGTGGTGGCGGCCAGCAGCAGCGCCGCTTCGGCGGCTTTCACCGCGGCGAGAATCGGCGTGTTGCCCGAGTCGTCTTTATAGACACCTACTCCAAGATTGACCTTGAGTGGATTGGGATCACGCTTCCAAGAATCGGTTAGACCGAGGATCGAGTCGGGAGGGGCTGGCAGAATGGAGTCAAACATGGTGGTGATGGGGGGGCAATTGGATGGGGCCCTGGCAATGCCGGGGACGTAAGCGGTCAATAAATGGGCGGGAGGCCCGAGGACCTCCCGCCAATCATGAAACAATGAGGCAGCTTAAAGAACCGGCGCGTGCAAGCAGGCACAAATCTGACTTCCGGTCGCCACTGCTTGAATTATTTCTTCGCCGCTTTCTTGGCAGCTTTTTTGGCAACCTTCTTGGCCGGAGCCTTCTTCACTGCCGACTTGGCAACTTTCTTGGCCGGGGCCTTTTTAGCAACGGCCTTCTTGGCTGGAGCGGCTTTCTTGGCGACGGCCTTCTTGGCTGGAGCGGCTTTCTTGGCGACCACGGGCTTCTTGGCGACCACGGTCTTTTTGGCGGCTTTCTTGGCGGGTGCCTTCTTGGCGCTCTTGGCCACTTTCTTCGCGGCCTTCTTGGCTACCTTTTTGGGTGCCGCTTTAGGAGCTGCCTTTTTGGCAGGGGCTTTCTTGGCCACTGCTTTCTTGGCTGGTGCCTTTTTGGCAGGTGCCTTTTTGGCAGGTGCCTTCTTGGCAGGAGCCTTCTTGGCAACTTGTTTCACCGCTTTTTTCGCAGGTTTAGCTGCGACCTTCTTTGCTGATTTTTTTGCAGCCATGGTATTGTGTTGTTCGAGTTTGCGTTCGATGTTTGTTTTCTCTTCAGGCGTCAACATGCCAGTGGAGAGGATTGCGAGGACCGCCTCGTCAAGACGCCCTCCAAAAGTGTTAGTGAGAAACCCGAGGGTGGCCTGGCGGATGATCTGCTCGCGCGGGCAGTTGGACTCGTAGACGTGAGCGCGGCCGCTGGGCGTGCGCTTGACGAGTTTCTTGTGCTCGAGGTTTTGCATCACGGTGAGCACGGTGGTGTAGGCGCGCGCCTTGCCATCGGGCAGTGCCTCATGAATCTCCGCCACCACGGACGGGCCGCGATGCCACAGCACAGTGAGGGCCTGGAGTTCAAGGTTGGTGGGTTGTGCGAGGCGCGCCATGCAGGATGTATCTCGTTGCTTGGACAGAAAAGACCATTATCTAAGCAATCCGTCAAGTATTAATGTCCCGAATTGAAAGAAAAATTTAAACTCTATTTTTTAAAATTTCTTTAATTACTATGTGAGTAGTAGTTAACGGATCACGGCGAGTGGTGGCGGCCGGCGAGGTCCGGGCGGAGGATGGCAGGGTTGACTTTTTGCAAGGCGAGCCAGAGGCCGTCGTCGGCGGGATGGCCGTTGAAGAGGATGCGTCCATCGGAGGCGACGAGGACCATGGTGGGGAGGGTTTGGACGCGCAACTGGCGGCTGAGCGGATGGGATTTGTTATCAAGCAGCCAAGCGCCTGGAGGCTTGGTGCCGAGGGTCTTGAGCGAGGCGCTAGCGGCGGCGAGAGCCTTGGCGGAGACTTCCGGCAGCACCGAGACGACCGCGATATCGTTAGACGCGAGGGCTTGTGCGGTGACGAGGAAGTCCGGCATGGCGGCATCACTCTCGTCACTCCACGGCGACCAGAAATGCAGCAGCAGCGCGGGATGGTCGGCGAGGAGTTTTTTTAGAGATTCCGGCTTGGCGGTGTTGATTGTTGTAAACTGGGCGGCAAGATCAATTTTGATAGAGGCCATGGCCTCGTCCAGGTGCAGGCGTTCGATGTGAGGAGCGAAGGCCGCGCCTTGGCGTGGGCTGAGCCAGAACGCTTCGGTGATGTGTTGCTTGAAGCCGTCCTTATCGCCCTTGTTGAGAGCGGCGATGGCCTCGACGTATTGGTTGACGGCTAGCCAGTCGTCGGTGCAAGCGAAGATTTTCGAGTCATCGAGATTGAAGGAGGCGCGGCGCTTGATGAACTCTGGCAGCAGTGCGGCGATGGCCTCATCGTCGCGACGGTCCACCAGAAACAGGAAGCGGGCCTCAAGGATGACTTGCTCGCTGATGTCGAGTTTGCGGGCGTGGGCGACTGCGGCTTGGAAGGCGGCGGGGGATTCCCGCTCGGTGAGCAGGCGCTCCAGGGCGGCCTCGCGCGGGGTGGCAGCGGCCTCGCGCTGCGCGGCAGGGTGCGGGGTCTTGTCCGCGGCAGCGAGTGGACTAGCGATGCTGACGGCAAGCAGGAGGATGACGGCGGCGTAACGCATGATGGCAAAGGCGCGCCGGGAGCACGCGGGCACCCGGCGCGGGATGAAGAGAGACTCAGTTGGCCGGGATGATCAACTTCTTGCCGAGGACGACGATGTCATTGGTCATGTTGTTGGCCTTTTTGATGGCAGCGGCGGTGACCTGGTATTTTCTAGCGATGCCGCCCAAGGTGTCACGTGCGACCACCACATGCACGGTGGCGGCGTGAGTGGCCGCAACCGGGCTGGCACCATGAGGTGCGGCAGCAGTTGCGGGCTTGCCCGGAGTTGTTGGAGTGGGTGGCACCACCGCATCGGGATTGACCGGAGCGGCGCTGCTATCTTCGTAAGCCGCAGGCGTATCGTATGTTGGGTTGGCCACTTGGCTGGGAGTGGTGGCGGCGACAGGTGGTTGGGCAGCAGTTGGAGGACTGGTGTCGTAGTTGGTCTTCTGAGTGGCGCAAGACACGAGGGCGATGGCGAGGGATGAGGCTAGGAGCAAGCGGGTAGGCTTCATGATAACAATGGGATGAGCGGGTTGGATTGGTACGTGGCGAGGGAAGCGGGACACGCAGTGGTGGTTCACCTCTCACGCGGCGGTGAGACGCGGTGACGGAGGCAACTTATTCAAATCACGTCAGAAGGAAACCGAAAAATTGCATTGGCGGCGAGATTGGTGTGAGCGGCCAGCACATCGAGCGACTCATCGCGGAGGGTGGCGATGCGCTCGGCGGTGTGGCGCATCAAGGCGGGTTCGTTGCGTTGGCCGCGGTGAGGATCGGGTGCGAGATAGGGCGAGTCGGTTTCCAGCAAAAACGAGCCGGCGGGGCAGCGGGCGATGGTGTCGCGGATATTGCGCGCATTCTTGAACGTGGCCACCCCGCCGAAGGCCACGAGGCCGCCGAGGTCGAGCACCCGTTTGGCATTGGTCCAAGGGCCGATGAAGCAATGGAAGATGGCGCGCACCGCCTGATGGAACTCCGCATAGATGGCCAGCGCGTCTTCAAATGATGCGTCCTCGCTGCGGTCGCGGGTATGGATGACCACGTTGAGTCCGGCGGCGGCGGCGAGTTCGAAGTGTTGGCGCAGGAATCCGCGCTGCCGCTCGCGGAAGGTAGATTCAAGCCAGCCGTCCGGTGCGGCATGATAGTAATCGAGGCCGGTCTCGCCGATGGCACACACCCGCGGATCGCCTGCGACGGCGGCGAGTTTCGCGATGGCGTCATCCGGCGCATGATGGACGTCGCAGGGATGAATGCCGATGCAGGCATGGATGCCGGGGCGCCCGGAAAGCGTTAGATTCGCGTCGAGATCGTCCAACGAGGTGGCCAGAGTCACCATGCGGGTGACTCCGGCGGCATGTGCGCGTTGGATGAGCGCGGGAATTTCGTCAGAGGCGAAACGATGCGAGGCAAGGTGACAGTGGGAATCGGTGAGCATGGGAAGTAGACGGAAGAAAAGAAGACAGAAGACACAAGACCGCTGCGCTGCAAGACAGAAGATAAGAAGCGCGATTTATCGATCTCCTGTCTGCTGTCTTGAATCGCCGTCCGAAGGGGCTGGGTTTTGGCGCTCTGAAGGCATCTCACCCTCAGGGGACAAGTGGGGCGGCCGAGGCCGTCCGCCCCTACCGCTCCTGCCTGCCGGCTGCCACTAGGCTGCGACTTTTCTCGCATGGGAAAAGCAATCACAGACTGCCGCTACCATCCAACTGAGCGTCTCCGCGTCTCTGCGTTTGGAACACTTTTTCTTTAACGTCCGTCTCCCGTCTTATTGAGTTTTTACCGCGTCGAGCAAGGCCTGGACTTTGGCGAAGTCCTTGATGCCGGGGGCGAGTTCGGCACCGGAGGCGACGTCGAGAGCGGCGGGCCGCACGCGGCGGGCGGCGAGGGCGGCGTTGTCCGCCACGATGCCGCCGGCGAGAATGAGCGGCAAGGCGGGATGTTGCTCGCGGAATTGCGCCGCGACATTCCAATCAAACACCTCGCCGGTGCCGCCATAGACACCGGGTGCATGGGCATCCAGGAGAATGGCGGCGCTGCCATAATCACTGGCATGAACCAGATCGGCACGCGACTGGACGCCGATGGCTTTGATGAACTGAATGTTGGCCGCGCGGTACGCTGCGGCATCGGCAGGGGTTTCATCGCCGTGGAGTTGGATGACATCGAGCCAGCCATCGCGCATCAAGCGCAATGGCAGCTCCACCGGCGCATTGACGAAGACGCCGACGCGGAGGATGTGGCCGGCCAATCCTAACAACCAAGCAGCGTCGGCAGGCGGCAGGTAGCGTTTTGAGCCTGGCCAGAAGTTGACGCCCAGCGCGTGGACGCCAAGCGCGGCGAGTTGGGTGGCATCGCTGTGGCGGGTGATGCCGCAGATTTTAAGCGAGATGGCGGTGGGGTCGAGAAAACGTTCGAGAAGCGTCACGGCGGCAGTTTAGCGTGGATTTCTCAGTTTGGAACTTGGAACTTGCGCCGGAGTGGATTCTTCTCGGGCGTGGACGCCATTCGGATTCGCGGAGCCCGCCAGCACAATCTTCGGAACATCGATGTCGATATTCCGCGCGGTCAACTCGTGGTCATCACCGGGCCCAGCGGCTCGGGCAAGTCCTCGCTCGCCTTTCACACGCTGTATGCCGAGGGCCAGCGGCGCTATGTCGAATCGCTGTCGGTGTATGCCCGGCAATTCCTGGATCAGTTAGAAAAGCCCGACGTGGATGTGATTGAGGGGCTCAGCCCGGCCATCGCCATTGAGCAACGCAGCGGCGGACTCAACCCGCGCTCGACGGTGGCGACGGCGACGGAGATTTATGATTACCTGCGGGTGCTGTGGGCGGCGGCCGGCATTCCGCATGATCCGCAAACCGGCGAGCGCTTGCAACGGATGAGCGCGATGGACATTGTCAATGTGCTGGCGGGGTTGGAGGAAGGCAGCAAGGTGGTGTTGCTGGCACCGCTGCCGCTGGAGGAATTGGCGGAGCCTGCGCGCCTGCTGGCGGACCTGCAACGACAGGGATACATCCGGGTGCGGGTGGCCGGTGAGGTGATGGAAATTGAGGAGGCCGCGAAGCAGTGGCCGGATCGACCCGGCAGTGTGGAGATTGTGGTGGACCGTTTTGTGATTCGGGCGGGGGTGGCATCGCGGCTGGCCGACTCGGTGGAAACGGCGCTGCGCTTATGCGGCAGTGAAGCCCGCGCGGCGATCCAAGACCCGGGCAGCGACGCGTGGCGGGACGTTGCGTTCCAAACCTCGTACCGCAATCCGCACACCGGCTTTGTGATGGGCGAACTTTCACCCAAACATTTTTCCTTCAACTCCCACCTGGGTGCCTGTGCCGCCTGCGAGGGGCTGGGCAGCGAGATGTATTGTGATGCGGATTTGTTAGCGGGTGACGCGGCGTTGCCGCTGGTGGCGGGCGGCGTGCGCGGCTGGTGGCCGGAGAAATCGTCGCGCGGCGGACAGTTTCAACGGGAGGCCAAAATGTTGTTAGCCATGTTCGGGCTAACGGAAGATGCAACGCTGGCGGGCTTGCCGGCAGCGGCGAAGGAGCTGCTGTTTGATGGCGGCTTGCTCGACACCGGCTGGCGGGTCGGGCGCAGCAAAGAGGCGCAAACGAAACCATTCGAGGGACTGTGCCACGAGGCCTTGCGCAAATACCAGGAAGCGAGATCCGATCTGACGCGCCGGCAGCTATCCCGCGTGATGGCACACCGGGCGTGCCGCGTGTGCGGTGGCAAGCGCTTGAAACCCGAGTGGCTGGCGGTGCGCATCGAGGGGGCTGCGCAGCGCTGGTTAGGCATTCAGGATTTTTGCGCGCTGGCGGTGGCCGAGGCGATGGCGTGGCTCGACGGCTTCCAGCCGGACCCGGCCAAGGCAGCGGTGTGCAAGCGTCTGGCGGCGGACGTGCGCAGCCGGCTGGCATTTCTCGACGAGGTGGGCCTGGATTATCTAACACTTGAGCGCAACAGCGGCACGCTCGCGGGCGGCGAGGCGCAGCGGATTCGTCTGGCCACCCAACTCGGTGCCGGCCTCTCCGGGGTGATTTACGTATTGGATGAGCCGAGCATCGGCTTGCACGCTGCCGACACCGCGCGGCTGATCGGAGCGCTGACCCGTTTGCGCAATCTCGGCAACACGGTGGTGGTGGTGGAACACGATGAGGAGATTATCCGCGCTGCCGATCATGTCATCGAGCTGGGCCCCGGCGCCGGCGCGGGCGGCGGCATGGTGATGGGCTGCGGCCCGCCGGCGACAATTGATTCACCCACCGGGCACTGGTTGCGCGGCGAGGTGAAGCTGCCTGCCAGAACGCCGCCGGGCGGCCTGCCCTTGGGATCACTGGTGGTGCGCGGTGCCCGCGAACACAACTTGCAAAACCTCGACGTGGCTATTCCGTTAGGCCGGCTGGTGTGCCTGTGCGGACCGAGCGGCAGCGGCAAGTCCACCCTCGCCGATGAGATCCTGCGCCGCGCACTCGCCCGGCATTTCAACGGATCCGGCGACGCACCCGGCGCCCATGACCGGATAGACGGGCTCGAGCTGTTAGGAAAATGTGTGGTGGCCGACCAATCGCCGATTGGGCGCAGCCCGCGTTCCAATCCGGCGACGTTCACCGGCGCGTTTGATCTGGTGCGCGAGTTGTTCACCAAGCTGCCGCTGTCCAAGCAACGCGGCTACGGGCCGGGGCGGTTCAGTTTCAACGCGGCGGGTGGGCGCTGCGAGCGCTGCCAGGGCAATGGCCGGCTCAAGATCGAGATGCACTTTTTGCCCGATGCGTGGGTGGCGTGTCCGGCCTGCAACGGCAAACGCTTCAATCGCGAGACGCTCGAGGTCACGTACAAGGGTAAGTCCATTTCTGGCATTCTTGAGCAATCCGTCAGTGAGGCGGCCCAGTTGTTCCGGCCGATCCCCAAGCTGCACCGCGTGCTGGCTATCCTGGAAGACCTCGGCCTCGGCTACCTCCAACTCGGGCAGGCCGCCAACACGCTATCCGGCGGTGAGGCGCAGCGTCTCAAGCTGGCCGTCGAGCTGGCCCGGCCCCAGGCACCGCACACGCTCTATCTGTTTGATGAGCCGACCACCGGGCTGCACTTCGGTGACGTCGAGCGCTTGCTTGCGGCGTTTTTCCGCCTGCGCGACGCCGGCCACAGCGTGCTGGTCATCGAGCATCACCTCGACGTCATCGCCGCGGCCGACTGGGTCATCGAACTCGGACCGGGTGGCGGCATCCACGGCGGCAGCCTGGTGGCGGAGGGTCCGCCAGGATCGTTAGAAAAGCTCGCAACCACGCCCACCGGCAAGGCGCTGGCGCGGCACTTGCGTTAGAATCCGCAAGGAACGGTACTTGCCAAGTCCCGTGTCGCTTGTTGCGACTGACTGCCTCACCTTACCCATTCTGGCAATCGGTAAGATCGACAATTCATCCCTCCGCCTCAGAGGTCCTCGCCGCGGTGGGTGCCGCTTGCCGGATTGTTAGAAAATACCACGCATTCATCCAGCACAGCGTCGGAGGCCACGTGGCAGCCCGGCCAGACGACCGAGTCGCGCAGCAGCGCGCCGGATCTAACCACCGCACCGGGACCGACCACCGAGCGTTCGATGCGGGCACCGGCTCCGATGATGGCATCGGGATGCACTTGCGGCCCGAGTTGCAACTCGCGATGTGCCTGCAGATAGGCCGTGCGGTCGCCGAGGTCGAGCCACAGGCCCTCGTCGAGGATGATGGTGCCGAGGCGGCCGGAGCGGGCCAATTCCAGGAATGCGGGGATGACTGAGATTTTTTCACCGGCCGGCAGCATCGCGAGAAACTCCGGGCTCACACAGTAGATTCCACTGAAGACATGAGTCCCTTCGGCCCGACCCAAGCGCCCGCGAATGTCGGCGCAACGGCTGCCGGAGGCATCCAGCGCCAGGTGCCTGGCCTCACCGTTAGAGCGGACGCCCAGCGTGACCGGCAAGCCGGAAGCGGCGTGGGCGGCGATCAGGCGCTCCAGCGGCATGGTCGAGAAGATATCGCCGTTGTGCACCAGGAGCGCTTCGTCGCCTATCCAGCGCGCGATGTTTTTGAGACCGCCGCCGGTTTCTAACAATACAGGTTCATGAAACAGGGTGAGTTCCCTGCCCTGCCAAATCCGGGTGAGCGACGGCAGACCGTTGGCTCCGGCAGGCAGGCAGGAAGGAACATCCGCGGCCGATCCGAAATGCAGCCAGGCCTCCGGCAAGTGGTGTGTGTTGAGCGCAAAGCGTTGGATGCCCGCAGCGGCGCAGGCCGCCATCGCCCATTCCGCCAGCGGCCGATGGAACAACGGCACCAGCGGCTTGGGCAAGCGCTCGGTCAGCGGCCGCAAGCGCGTGCCCAATCCGGCGCCTAGGATGAATGCCTGTGTCACGCGATGGGTGTGACGGGTTTGGCGGCGGCTTTCAATGCAAAATCGGCGATTCAATCGGTGCCTGGCAGTGGACAAAGGTGATTTCCTCGCCAACTCTTGGGCGTCGCCAGGCGCCGCCCGGCCAGGATTGCCGTCAACCTATCATCATGCCCGAACTGCCAGAAGTGGAAACCACCCGCCGGGGAATCGAACCGCACGTGAGCGGGGCGACGGTACGCGAGGTCATTGTGCGGCGCGGCGACTTACGGCAGCCGGTATCGGCGAGCCTCAGCACCATCGAGGGCCAGGGCATCACCGGGGTGCGGCGGCGCGGGAAGTATCTGTTGCTGGATATAGCGGATGGATCCGGCGTGCTGATCCATCTGGGCATGTCCGGCAACCTGCGGCTGGTCGCGCCTAACGAGGAATGGAAGAAGCACGATCATCTGGGCATCACGCTGGGCGCGCGGCTGCAACTGCGCTTGCACGATCCGCGGCGCTTCGGCCTGGTGTTGCATCTCAGAGCAGCGGATCCGTTCGCGCATCCCCTGCTGAGGGACCTCGGTCCGGAACCGTTGGAAGAGCATTTCACCGCCAGCTATCTCAAGAGCGTTTGCACCAAGCGTGCCAGCGCGATCAAGCTCGTCATCATGGATAGCCATGTGGTGGTGGGCGTGGGCAACATCTACGCCTCCGAAGCGTTGTTCCGGGCCGGGATCCGGCCGCTCAGCGCGGCCCGGCGACTCTCGCTGCCGCGCCTGGAAAAGCTGGTGGCGGCGATCCGGGCCGTTCTAACAGACGCGATTGCGGCGGGCGGCACCACGCTGCGGGATTTCCTCAACTCCGACGGCGCACCGGGATATTTCAGCCAAAGCCTCCACGTCTACGGCCGCGAGGGCGAGCCCTGCCACGCTTGCGGGACGGCGATCCGGCACACGGTGTTAGGTCAGCGCGCGACCTATAACTGCCCGCAATGCCAGCGCTAGGTTTTCAGAGCAAGATGCTGCAAGATGTCCCCCCACTGCGCCACTACTGGGCGGCGATGAGGTCGTCCAAGTGGCCGCCGCGGGCGGTGACCCACTTGCCCTTGCGGATGACCTGGGTGAAGCCGAGTCCTTCGGCGGCGGCGGCCTTGAAGACCTCCCACGCCTGGGTGGCGAGAATGCCGGAGACGATCAGATCGCCACCGGCGGCCAGCGCCTTGGTAATGACCGGCCAGGCTTCGATCAACACTGTGGAAAACAAATTGGCCACAACCACATCGTAGCCCGCCTGAGGCGGCTTCCACTGGAGCACATCCTGCTCCTCGACGTCGACGCCGGTGGTGGCATTGCGTGCAATATTGCGTTTGACCACCTCGACGGCAAACGGGTCGTAGTCGCAGGCATAGGCCGCGCCCGACCCGAGCTTGCGGGCGGCGATGACCAACACCCCGGTGCCGGTGCCCAAATCCGCGAGTGACCAGGCCGTGCCGCGGCGCGCCTTGGCCACATCGACGAGCAAGCGGAGGCAGGTGGAGGTGGTGGCGTGATCGCCGGTGCCGAACGCCATTTCCGGCGGGATCATGATGATCTGGCGCTTGGGATGGGCCTGCTGCATGAGGGCGAGCTCGGCGGGGCGGACGTCCGGGGTGAGCAGCAGCGCAGCGCGAACTTTCACGGGCCGCGGCGGCAGCACCGGTTTGCACCACTCGGCGTGGGCGAGCTTGCGGAAGGTGCCGCCAAACCGCTCGACCACCGCCTCCGCCTCTGCCTGCGATTCGCAGAACAAGCGCACGCGGATGGATTTGCCGCCCTTGATGAATTCGATGACCAGATTCGGGTTGCCGGCGAAGCGTTCCTCCCAGGCATCCATCCATTTCGCAGCGGAGAGTTTGGACCAGACGAACATGGGAGCTAAGGAAAATTGGAGCGGGCGATGAGATTCGAACTCACGACATCCACCTTGGCAAGGTGGCGCTCTACCACTGAGCTACGCCCGCGTTGAAAAGCGCGTGCGGAGGTTCTAGTCAGCCAGCGGCAGGCTGCAAGCCAAATTTTACATTTTTTTTTCAAGCCGGTGATATTTCTCCCGTGCCAGTACAAATGGCGGCGCTCACTTGACCCTGGAATGGAAAATGGAATAGGTTGCAGTGGCGCTTTTTTACCACAGATTTCACGGATTGAAGAGGATTACACGGATAAGATGGTCCTGATCTGTCAAGTCTCAGGCTTACCCAAATGGTGAATTCCAAAAAACTCATCACTCTTTCTTTATCCGTGTATTCCGTGAAATCCGTGGTTTCCATTTTCCTATCTAGGTTGACGGGTCCGCCGCGCTAGGATTTGCTGCCGCCGTGTCCGACAAGCTCGCTGAAATCATCGCCACCAAACGCCTGGAAGTCGCCGCCCTGTTGCCGCGGGCCGAACTCCTGCGCGCCGCCGCCCTCCTGCGCAATGACTTCCGCGGCTTCCGCAGCGCTCTGGAGCGCGGCCCCGGCCGCCTCGGCGTCATCGCCGAGGTCAAAAAGGCATCGCCCTCGGTCGGTTTGATCGACCCGAACTTCGACCCGCTGCGACAGGCCGCCCGCTACTTCGAAGGCGGCGCCTCCTGCCTGTCGGTCCTCACTGACGAAAAGTATTTTCAAGGTTCGCTCGGGTACCTGACGAAGATTTCGGAAATCTCGCCGGTGCCGTTGTTGCGCAAGGACTTCACGATTCACGAGTTGCAGATTCATGAGGCTGTCATTGCCGGGGCGGATGCGATTTTGCTGATTGTTGCGGCGCTCGACGACGCCAGCCTGCGGCGGCTTTTCGATGAGGCCAAGTCGTTCCAACTCGATGTGCTGGTGGAAGTTCACGATCTGGCGGAGATGGACCGCGCGCTGGACCTCGGTGCCGACCTCATCGGCGTCAACAACCGGAATTTGAAAACCTTCGAGATCGACCTGGCCACCACCGAGCGACTGGCGGAGGAAGTGCCCGATGAGGTTCTGTTGGTGTCGGAAAGCGGCATCAAGACGCCCGCCGACGCCCTCCGGGTGCTGGCCGCCGGGGCCAATGCCGTGCTTATCGGCGAAGCGCTGATGCGCGCCCACGACCCGTCCCGCGAAATCGAGGCCTATCTGGAACTCCGCTGCGACGCCTGATGCTCCCGAGGAAGTTGAAGATTTTCCGCAGAGTCGCAAGGGCAGCAAAGGGGCGCAAAGTGGAATCGGGCAGCGAGAAAAATCCTGTCTTGCTCCGCGCCGCCTGGCGACCTTTGCGGCTTTGCGGTAAGCATTTGGCAGTTACTCATCGTTCCACACCCGGTCACGCCGGGTTCTGTTGTTAAAATGGCAAATGGAATGGGTTGCAGCGGCGATTTTAACCACGGATTTCACGGATTGAAGAGGATTACACGGAGAATGCGACCTCAATCTATCTACTCCTCGGCTCACCCTAAAGGTGTCTACCAAATAATTCATAACTCTTTCTTAATCCGTGCATTCCGTGAAATCCGTGGT
>CAIVSK010000172.1 GCA_903908495.1 Akkermansiaceae bacterium | reverse complement strand
GACACGGCAATAGCCCACCAGGCCGGCGGATCCGTAGGCGAGCGCCCCGACCCACCATGCCGGATAGTGCGTGGCGATTACGGTCGCAACGGCGAAGGCCTGGGTGGTGTGCCCGGAGGGAAATGAGTTGTGATTGGTGAAGGGACGAAAGCGGTAGGGATTCCCCGTGTCGGACGGCCGCTCGCGACCGACGGAATATTTTAGGACAGGCGCAATGAAACCGGACGCGATCAGGGAGGCGGCTAGTCCGTCGACGAAGACCGCCTGGGAGCGCCGGTCATCCGCCAGGAAATGGTATCCCTCAAAGCCCGCCAGAACGACAAAGGAGCCGTCCGCGCCCAGGTGCTCAAAAGCCCGGCTGAAACGATCCAGCCCCGCTGAACGATGGGACTGGACGGAGTCGCGGATGGAACGGTCGAAGGCGGTGGTGCCAAGGGCCAATCCGCCGGCCCCTGCCGCCGCCAGCCAGTCGGCTCCGTCCCACCGGGTCGGCGCGGTGAATACATACACCGTGTCGTCGGCAAACAGCCGGAGCGTGTCCAGGGAGAACGCGTTGTCAGGTCGGCGGCCGGAGGCCGCGATTGAATCCAACGGTGCCGAGGTGACCGGCTCCGAGCCAAGACCGGAGCCCGGAAAGGCAATCAGCGCAATCATGAGAAGGAGCCCGGGGCGCGCGCCAGTCCACAATGATTGCATCCGACCAACGTACGCAAAAATCCGCGGAGCGAAAGAGGAAAGGGATGCGGGAGCGCCCAATTCTGATGGGGCGATCACCCCATTGTGACGTTGCCGCAAGACCCTTATGTTTCTTGGGAACGCCGATCCCAACACCATGCACTTTCCCGCCACCCTGTCCCCTCGGCTTCGGCCGGTCTTCAGTTCGCCCCGCCTCACCGCCGCGGCCCTCCTGCTCTTCGCCCTAGGAGTCGGCCTCCAGGCCCAAACGCCGGCCCCGTCCGACCCGATCCCAGCCGTGGCGCCGCCCGTCGGACATGACACCGTCCTGAACGGGAACACCGGCGAGGGAAAGAGCTACGTGGTTCCGGCCTACGAAGTGCCGGGATTTCTCGCCGCGCTCAACGTCGTTGACCGGATCACCATCCCGCACGACGTCTACGATTCGACCCTGCGCAGCACGTGGGAGCACCTGCACGAACAGCACTGGGTTTGGGATACGGATGCCTTCAACATGAATCAATTCGGCCATCCCTACCAGGGCGCGACGATGTTCGGCTTTGCGCGGTCAACCGGCGTCTCCTTCTGGCAGTCGCTCATCTACAGCAATGCAGGCAGCTTCATCTGGAAAATGGCGGGGGAAACCGACCTGCCCTCGATCAATGACCAGCTCACGACGGGCACGGCCGGAGCCCTCCTCGGTGAATCGTTGTTTCGGATGTCCAGCCTCCTGCTGGAGGGTGGCGGCGAACATCCGGGATTCTGGCGCGAACTTGGGGCCGCGGTGATCTCTCCGCCGACCGGCTTCAACCGCCTCATGTTTGG
>CAIVSK010000171.1 GCA_903908495.1 Akkermansiaceae bacterium | reverse complement strand
TGATCCCCGCTCAGCGCAGGTAGGGATTATCGGCGGCTTCCTCGCCGACGCTGGTGGCGGGGCCGTGGCCGGGCAGCAGGCGGGTCTGCGGCGGCAGGGTGAGCAGATGGCGGGCGATTCCGTCTAACAACAACTGATGGCTGCCGCCCGGCAGGTCGGTGCGGCCGATGGAGCCGGCAAACAGGGTGTCGCCGGAAAACGCCAGGTTCTGGTCCGGCAGATAGAACACCACGCTGTCCAAGGCATGTCCGGGAATGTGATAGAGGGTGAATTTCAAGCCGCACAGGTCCAACGGCAGAGCCGGGTCAGGCAGCAGGCGCTGATCGATGCGATAAGGGGCCACCGGGGTGGGCATGCCCCACTTGCGGCTGAGGGATTCCAAGGTGAATTCGTCGGAGTAGTTCTCCATGGCAAGCAGCCGGGCCCCCGCCGCCTGCAATGCGGCCGCATCCAACACATGGTCGAAGTGTTGGTGGGTGAGCAGCACGTGATCGACGCGCACGCCGCGGGCGGCCACCCAGGCGGCGATGCCCTCGGGCGCATCGACGAGCAGATTGCCGTCGGGGGTTTCCACGAGGAAGCCGTTGGTGGCGCAAATTCCGCCGGTGTAGGTGGTGAGTTTCATGGGACGATTATTGAAAAAGGAAAATGGAAACCACGGATTGCAGGGAATACACGGATAAAGCTAGAAAGGACAATGGAAATGGTTGCAGCGCCGTTTTTTTACCACAGATTTCACGGATTGAAGAGGATTACACGGAAAATAAGACCTCAATCTATCTGCTCCTCGGCTCATATTTCTTCATGATGCAAATCCTACTGAGCGCGAAAAGCCCATGAGAGGCGGGTGAGCACCCACTCCGTGCAATCCGTGCATTCCGTGGTTCAAATTTCTTCTGACCACAGAATGCACGGAATACACGGAATGAAGAGCTGAATTTTTTGGTATTCACCTCTTGGGGGAGCCTGATATTTGGTAGATCAAGGTCATCTTTTCCGTGCAATTTGCCTGAATATTTGAAAAGCAGTCAGTCAGGCTATCTCGCTTCGCTCGGTTGTGGAAAAAACGCCGCTGCAACCCTTTGCATTTTCCATTCTAGGTTTAAGGGGCCGGGGCTGCGGGAGGAGCGGGGACCACTGGCGGAGCGGGGACCACTGGCGGAGCGGGGGCCACTGGCGGATCGGGGGCCACGGGAGGAGCGGGCACTGCGGGAGGAGTTGGACCTACGGGAGGAGCGGGCACTGCGGGAGGAGTTGGACCTACGGGAGGAGCGGGCACTGCGGGAGGAGTTGGACCTACGGGAGGAGCTGGCACTGCGGGGACCGGGCGTGGCATCGGGCGCGGCAGGGAACCGGGGCCGCGGATGGGAGGTTTGCTGTCGGCGGGGGTTGGCGGTCCGCCGGGCAGGGTGCGCAGGGGTGCCCGCTGGATGGTCGGGGGGGTCTCGGTGGTGGTGAGGGTGAACGACCATTGATAGACGCCCTTGGGCGCGATGCGGTAGGCTTCCAGCGGCAGTTCGCCCCACGAGTTGGTGCCGCCCAGGCCCATCTGGCGGTGGTCGAGATTGAGGGTGACGGTGCCGGTCTGCGGCAGGTCGGCGGGGTGGCGGGCAAGTTCGATTTGTTCAGGCAGGCACGGGTAGGCGGCGACCTCGAGCAAGCTGGGACCGGTGGCGTCGACGCGCAGGCCGGCGCCGCCCATCGGGTTGGTGAAGGTGGCCCAGCGGATTTGGGTGCGGTTGCCGGACTCCTGCGGATCGACGTAGCGGTGGAACAAGCTCATGACGACGCCGGCATGCACGGTGCTCCAAGCGCCGGAGTTGCGATCGGAATAATTTTCCTGGGGGCCTTTGCCGAACCAGGACCAGAACTGGCACTCCGGGTTGATTTGGGCCTGCATGCCGATGCGCGGCAGCATCGGCAGCTCGCCGTCGGGCCGGAACGTGCAATCCACCGCGATCTGGCCGGCACCGGTGACCCGGTAGCTGAGGGTGGCGCTGCTGTGGCCGGCTGGTATCGTGAGATCGGCGGTGATCACCACGTCGTTGCCGTCCTGGCTGGCGGTGACGCGGGTGGCGGTGGCGTTTTGGCCGGCCTTGCGCCAGATTTTAAGTTGAGCCGGGAGGTTGGCGCCGCGGTCGTTGTTGGTGGGTGGCCGCCAGAAGTTGAGGTGCAGCGGGGATGCGAGGAGTTGCTTGTTCTTGCGGGTGAAGGACACCAGCGCGCCGCTGTGGCGGTCGACCGCGGCGGTGACGTCGCCGGTGGTGACGGTGACGCGTTGGTCGGTCTCGGCGAAGGTGGCCGGCGCGGAGGATTTGTCCAAGGCGGGAGGGGTGCGGGTGCCCCACGGCAAGGGCAGTTCATCCCACGCGATGGGCATGCCTTTGGGGTGCCAGGCGGTGTCGTTGGTCAAGTCGTAGCGCAAGCGCAGGACATATTCCGAGTGTGGATCGGGCACGCAGTTGGTGGCGATGCTGAGGCTGGCGGCTTGTTGCGGGGCGATGACCGGCAGTGCGAGGTCGCCCTTGCTCAGCTCGACGCCATCCTTGAGGAGTTTCCACGAGCCGTGCAGGTCGTCGCTGGGCCGGAAGAATCGTTCATTGCGCACCTCGATGGCCACCGTCGGCGTGTCGCCAGCGGTGATGCGGCTGTGAATTTCCTGATAAACTTTTTTCACTTCCTCGAATTGTGGCGACGGTTGCAGCGTGGGCAGCACGATGCCGTTGCAACAGAACGATTCCTGCGTCGGGCGATCGCCGAAATCCCCGCCATAGGCGAAAAACGAGCGGACCAGCGGCTTGGCGGCCGCGGCCACGCAATCGAGTTGCAGCACTGCATCGGCCAGCGGTTGGCGGGATTGTTCCGGGGTGAGGGCCCGCGCGCAAATGGCGGCACGGCGGATCGAGCCGTCGAAGCGGCGACCGGTTTCATCGGTGTCGAGGCCCACCGCTACTTGATAGGTGTTGGTGTCCACCGCGCCGCTCAGCGGGCGGCTGGCGACCTGGGAGCCATCGATGGCGATGGCGATGTTCG
The DNA here is from genome assembly GCA_903908495.1 of Akkermansiaceae bacterium. Classification (GTDB taxonomy): domain Bacteria; phylum Verrucomicrobiota; class Verrucomicrobiia; order Verrucomicrobiales; family Akkermansiaceae; genus Luteolibacter. Next base: position 20,825 of record CAIVSK010000171.1, on the reverse strand, counting down.
AGCCATCGTAGATGCCGGCGACGGTGTGGAACGCCTGGCGCCAATCCTGCGGCAGCGCTGCGGCGATCGCCTGGCGGACCCCTTTGGATTGGATGGCAAACTCGATCATGGCACCATCGGCCGTGACGTTGAGCGCGTAGGCGGTGCCGCCCTTGGTGAGGACGGGGAAGCCGCCGGCGCTATCGCGGTTGTTGTTGCCGCCGGCTGAGCCGCGGATCTCGGCCATGAGGGTCAGCGGGCCGTTGAGGTCGAGTGCCGGCGAGGCGTTGACGACCAGGCCGCCGCCGTAGAGCCCCGCATCGTTCGAAAGGGAGCCATACAGGCGGGTGGCTATTTTGTTAGGCGAAGTATCCTCCACGGCTTCCGCGGCGGGGGTTTTCCGCAGCAATCCCTGGTCCTTCCAGTCCCAGATGAAGCCGCCCTGCAGCAAGCGCTCGTGGCGGATGGCATTCCAGTAATCGACGAGGTTGCCGCAGGAATTGCCCATCGAGTGGCTGTATTCGCATTGGATCAGCGGCCGCTGTTGGGCCAACGGCTTGGTTTCCTCGCCGCGGCAATACTTGATCGTGTCGGCCACGGGGCAGTACATCGGGCTGAAAAAATCGACGTGTGCGGCGTGTCCGCCTTGCTCGTAATGGACCGGGCGGGATGGATCGCGTTGTTTGATCCACTGCGAGCACTGCTGGAAGTTGATGCCATCGCCGGCCTCATTGCCCATCGACCAGATGACGATGGACGGGTGGTTTTTATCGCGTTCGAGCATGTTTTGGATGCGGTCGAGGTGGGCCGGGCCCCAGGATGGGTCCTTGGCCAGGGATTTATCGCCGTAGCCCATGCCGTGGGACTCGAGGTTGGCCTCATCGATGACGTAGAAGCCGAGTTCGTCGGTCAGCTCGTAGAAATGCGGGTCATCCGGGTAGTGCGAGCAGCGGACCGCGTTGATGTTGGCGCGCTTCATTTGCAGCAGGTCGTCCCGCATGTCCTTGGGGGTGAGATAGTGGCCGGTTTTCGGGTTGAATTCGTGGCGGTTGACCCCCTTGAACAGGATCGGCTTGCCGTTGTGCAAAAATTGGCCGTCTTTCACCTCGTCGCGCCGGAAGCCGGTCTTGCCGGCATAACTGGCCAGCGGCTGGCCCGCCGCATCGCTCAGGGTGATGACGTACGGATAGAGCGCGGGTGCCTCCGCCGACCACGCGGCGACCGCGCCGAGGGGCGCAGCCTCCCAGTTGACGGTGGCGTTGCCATTGGCGGCAAGCTCCGCGGGCAATTCCTGGCTGACCAGCGGCGTGCCGTCGGGCTTGAGGATCTCCAGTTTCACCTTGGCGGTGGCGGCGGCGGTTCCGTGGTTGGCCAGGTTTGCGGTGAATGCCAGCGTCCCCTGGCTGCCATCGGCGCTGAGGCCGGCTTTGAGCCAGTGGTCGCGCAACTCGATGGCAGGCGGGCTCCACAGGTAGACGTCGCGGAAAATCCCGGACAGCCGCCACATGTCCTGGTCCTCGAGGTAGGAGCCGTCGCTGTATTGATAGACCTCGACCGCGAGGGTGTTTTGGCCGTCCTTGAGGAACTTGGTGAGATTGAATTCCGCCGGGGTGCGCGAGTCCTGTGAGTAGCCGACCTTTTCGCCGTTGAGCCACAGGTACATCGCGGAATCGACGCCTTGGAACGTGACGTACACCGGGCGGTCTTTCCAGGTGGCGGGAATTTCAAAAGTCCGCCGATAGGAGCCGACCGGATTGCGCTGGTCCTTCGGGTGGTTGGTGAAGTGGGCGGGCGGCTCGCCCATGACGCGCGGCGGATCGGCGGCGAAGGGGTATTCAATATTGGTGTAGAGCGGGATCCCGTAGCCCTCGAGTTGCCAGTTGGATGGCACCGCGATGTCCTTCCACGCCGACACGTCGAAGTCCGGTTTGAAAAACTCCAACGGGCGGGCATCGGGTGTGCCGACGTAGTTGAATTTCCAGTTGCCGTTGAGCAATTGGCAGTACGGGCTATCCAGTCGCGGCTTGGCCAATGCGCTTTCGCGTTCAGGAAACGGCATGGTCGTGGCATGCGCGGCCTCTTTGTTGATGCGGAAAACCGCCTGGTTTTCCCAATCGGGGGCTTGGGCATGCAGCGCGGCGGCAGCGAGCAGCGGGAGGGTGGCAATGAGGGTGGCTTTCATGGGCAAAGGGCTGAGTCCGGCCACCAGCGTGCAGGATCGCGGCGGGTTTGACAAGTCAGGCGTCGGCTAGGGTTCAGAACCCAGCACAAGGAGGGGTGGCTTCCAGCCGCCCAAGCCCATGGGAGGAGCAAGTGAAGGTCGCTTAGCGACTGGCCTTGCACGTTTCATGGGCTGGGGGGACAAGGGTGTCCCGTCTCCGGCATGCGCACCGTCACGGTGATTCTTGCGAGGGCGTCGCTGCGGAGGGGGGGTACTGGGCAGCGAGCTCGCTCACCGCCTCGCGGAGGCGGGCGAGCAGTTCGCGGGACGTGGGGCTGAGGGCGGCGACCCAGTGGTTGACGGCATCGTCGTGTGCCAGGGCGGGGATGGCGGCGGCGGTGAAGTGGTGGGTTGTCAGGTAGTGGCGGGCTTCGTCGGCGGTGGCGAGGCTGAAGAGACCGGCATAGAACCACGGCTTGGGATCATGGATGTGATCCGGGCCGCGGCTCAGGGCGCGGGCAATCTCGCAGGACGCCTGCAAGCGCGGGCCATCGGTGCGTTCGAGGTGGGACAGCCAGGCCTCGGTGGTGGCGTTCAAGCCGCCGCGGACCAACCAGGCGCCGTTGACGCGTCTGGCCCAATTCGGGAGATTGGAGGTGTCGCGGTGGTTCATGGGTGGAGGGGGGGCGATGCAGGAACGAGACAGGAACAGGCGGCGGGCAAGATGCCCGCGCCACCGTGGACCGGGCATCCTGCCCGGCGAGCCTCTGTTCGAACCACCCAGAGTGATAAATCAACATTATTGGGCGTCCCGCCTGTCGGTTCATGGGCTGACAGGCGGGACGCGCTGTCTTCCCTCACAGGCTGGAAGCCTGTTCTCCAATCAAGAAGCGCCAAACGGGTCGCATCAGGCGCGCCGCCGCAGCCACCTCCGCGCTTACCGGCGGTGGCCGACTTCGTTGTCGAGGATTTGGCGGAGGTCGTCGAGGCCGGTTTCATGGTCGGCGGAGATGGGGATGATATCGACTTTGGGGAAGCGCAGGCGAAAGGCGGCGAGGTTGTCGGCGGAGGCGTCGAGGTCCATTTTATTGGCGACGACTTTCCACGGGAAGCGGGCGAGGTCCTCGTCGTATTCCTTGATTTCGCGGCGGAGGATTTCCAGATCGGAGACCGGATCGCGGCCGTCGACGCCGGCCATGTCGACGATAAAGAGCAACAAGCTGCAGCGGGTGATGTGGCGGAGGAACTCGTGGCCGAGGCCGCGGTTGTCGTGGGCCCCTTCGATGAGGCCTGGGATGTCGGCGACGGTGCAACGGCGGAAGCCGGGGAACTCGACGACGCCGACGGTGGGCTGCAAGGTGGTGAATGGGTAGGAGGCGACCTTGGGCTTGGCGGCGGAGAGTTTGCCGAGGAGGGTGGATTTGCCGGCGTTGGGGAAGCCGACCAGTCCGGCATCGGCGATGCGGCGCAATTCAAGGTAGAAAATCCCTTGTTCGCCGGGTGTGCCGAGGGTGTGCTCGGTGGGGGCGCGGTTGGTCGGGGTTTTGTAGTTCCAGTTGCCCTGGCCCGGTTCGCCGCCTTGGCACAGCACGAATTGCTGGCCGTTCTCCGTGAGGTCGGCGATGGGCTCCAGGTCGATGCCCTCGTCGCTGCGTTCGGCGCTGACGGCCTCGGCCAAGGTGGCCGCGCGGCTGCGGTAAACCACGGTGCCGGGCGGCACTTTGCCGATGATTTTTTTACCAGCGCGGCCGGTCTTGCGGGTGCCGCCGCCGGGTTTGCCGTCTTCGGCAATCAATTTCGGGTCGTAATGGTAGGCGCGGAGGTTGTCGGTGGACGGGTCGACGATGAGGATGACGTCGCCGCCACCGCCGCCATCGCCGCCGTCCGGGCCGCCGCGGGGGACAAATTTTTCCCGCCGCCAAGAGACGACACCGTCGCCGCCGTCGCCGGCTTTTGCTGAAATTCGGATGTGGTCGATGAACATGCGGCAAGAGGATTCCCCAGTCCGGGGTATCGGTCAACGCGCAAAACCCACCGATTTTGCTTTCGGGGTGGGCTGGATGTGCTTAATTCTGGGCATGAACCTACGGATTGCAGCGTTGGCGGCCATAATTTCCTGTGTTTTTGCGCCGCACGGCGAGGCGGGTGGCAAGCCTGGGGAGCTCGGGATGGTGACGTTTCATTTGGAAACCGACCCGACCGGGGTGAATCCGAAGCTGGTATTCACGCAGATGGATGAAGGGAAGCAGCGGTTTTTTCTGCGCTCGCCGGAGGTCACCATGAAGGATATCACGGCATTTTGTCCGTTTCCCTCGGGCACTGGTGAGGAATATGGCTTGGTTTTCCAGCTCAAGGATCCGGCCAAGCGGCGTTTGAACGCGGTGAGTATTGCCAATCAGGGGAAATTTTTGCTGTCCCAGGCGAATGGGCGGGTGGTGGACGGGGTGTGGATCGACAAGCCGGTGAACGATGGCGTCCTCGTCATTTGGAAGGGCATCACCAACAACGACATCAAACTTTTCGATAAAGTCTTGCCGCGGATCGGTGCCAAGGACAAAGCGAAAAAGAAAAAAGCCAAATAAGACACCCACTGCAATAATGATCCGCGTCTTCACCCTTCTGGCTCTTGGGGTCAGTGCCTTGGCAGCCACACCGTTGGAGCTGCGCCTGCCCACCGCCAACCACCATTTGTTGGTCGGCGAACCGGAAAAGTTCTACATGTACGTGGAGCGGACCTTTGAGGGGGAAACGAGGAAGTGCTGGGAAGCGGGTGGCTTTGGTTTTGTGAGATCGCCGGTCCGGATCAACGGGCAGGTGGTCTATACGCATTTTCACGAAGGGATCGATATCGCGCCGGTCGAGCGCGACAGTGTCGGCAACCCGCTCGATGAGGTCGCCAGCATTGCCGATGGCACCGTGGTGCACACCAGCCCGGTGGCCGGGCGCAGCAACTACGGCAAATACGTGGTGGTGGAGCACCGCTGGGAAGACTCGTCGGTGTATTCGCTCTACGCACACCTGGCGGAGATCACCTGCAAGCCGGGCGACGTGGTGAAAGTCGGCGGCGCGCTGGGACGCATGGGTTTCACCGGCGTGGGGCTCAATCGCACCCGGGCCCACCTGCATTTGGAGCTCACCCTGCTGATGAGCGCTCGTTACGAGGAATGGGACAGGCTCCAGGGCGGCGGGACCAATTACCACGGAATATACAATGGCATGAATTTGGAGGGTGCCGAGGTTTCGCGGTTCTTCGTCGAACAGCAGAAAAACCCGGAACTGCAATTCAGCCAGTTCGTGCTGGCCACGCCGACCCAATTCAAGGTGCTGGTACCCGCGCGACCCGGCAAACCCGACTTTCTGACCCGTTACCCGTGGCTGCTGCAAGGCAGTGCCGATGGCGCGGTGTCGTGGGAAATCAGCTTCAGCGGCACCGGTTTGCCGGTCGCCATCACCGCCAGCCAGCGCCAAGTGGCGCTGCCGCTCGTCTCACAGATCACTCCGGCGCCGGTGCCACAGCGCTATCTGACCCGCGGCCTGGTCACCGGCGAGGGCGACAAGGCCGCGCTGACCGCGGCCGGCAAAAAGCTGGTGGCCTTGATGATGGACGATTTTCCGGTGGTGCCCGCACCCGCGGAAGCCGGCAAGAAAAAGACCAAGCCGGGTGCGTGAGGCGGATGCTGGATTTTGGATTTTGGATGTTGGATGAAGACCCGAGGTGCATCGCGCAGCACCACTGCTTTCAACATTCTGACTAAGTTGGCTGTTACAGGCGGCGGGCAGGATGCCTAATACTGTCAATTTAGAAGGAGGATAGGCTTCCAGCCTGTCGCTTCATGCGCTGACAGGCGGGACGCGCTGTCTTCCCTCACAGGCTGGAAGCCTGTTTTCCGATCAGAGAGCGTTCAATCGACACTATCGGGCTGGAGCGGCGGGCGGAGCGGCGGTTGGGGCGGCGCTTTGCGTCTGGTTGGGAGGGGTGGTGAGCTGATATTGTTTGCTGAGTTCGAGAGCGGCGCTGCGGACGAAGCCGTCGAGTTTGAGCAGGCGGGGCAGTTCGGCGTTGAGGGCGGGCTTGATCTCGGCGGGGTCGCGTTTTGGGAGGGGGCTCCAGATGCCGGTGAGTTGATCGACCGGTGGGGGTTCCAGCCAGAGGGCGAGCAGGCGGAGGGATTCTTTTTGGATGGGTTCGGGGATGGTGGGGTTGCCGACGAGCTTGAGGAGGCGGGCGGCGTTGTGAGCGGTGCCGAGGCGGAAGGCGTTGTGGATGAGGCGGCGCAACATGAACGGTTGCCAGGGGCGGGCGGGGAGGTCGTCGAGCAGATAAGCCAAGGACACGCGGACCTCATCGAGCGACAGGTCGGTGACGGCGCGGATCGCCTCGTCGGCGACTTGCGGATCGGGATCATTGATGAAGGTGGCGGCCGCCGGGTCGTGCATGCGACGCAAGGCCACGGTGGCAGCGAGACGGACGGCCGGCGAGGGGCTGCGTTCGAGGCCGGCGAGCATGATGGGAGAGGTGACCAGGTGTTGGAGCGCGTAAGCGCCGGCATGGCGCAGGTAGGGGTCGCTGTTGTTGTTGGTCTTGAGGAAATCACAGACCGTGCCGTAGAAGCCGAGGGCCTTGAGTTTGCCGATGGCGATGGCGGCGAAGAAGCGGACGCGGGGGGATTCGTCGAAGAGCAAGGCACCCAGCGGCAGGCCTTCGGCGGTCATGAGTGGGGGAGGGGCGTCGCTGGGGGTGGGTTTTCGGGGATCGGGCGGGCGGATGAATTGGTTTTGGGCGTCGCCGATGGCGCGGGCCGCTTGGGCGCGGATTTCGGCTAGCGGATGTTTGAGCAATCCGGCGAGTACCTGGCCGGCGGAGAGGCTGATTTTGTGGTCGGGGATGTCGCCGAAGCCGGCATTGCTTGGCAGGGGCGAGCCGAACCCGCGGCGGGCGAGAATGCCCAGGCCCCAAATGCCGTGAACTTGTTCCATCAGATCGGTGGCGGTGGTGGCGGCGGCAAAGAGCTGCAGTGCATCCGGTTTGCGGGTGAGGGCGATTTGAGCCCGCAGGCGGATGCGCGCGTCGGGATGGCGGAGCAAGGTGGCCAGCTCGGCGGATTCGAGTTGGGTGAAGCCCTCGCGGATGAGATTGGCGGTGTCGGCGGCTTTTGCGGCGAGCCAGGTGTTGGGAGCGGCGTCGAGGGAGTACAGCGGGGTGGCGGCGTCGGCGGTTAGGAACAAGCGTCCGTCCCATGAGTATTGCACGGCGGTGGCGGCGACGCCTCGCAGCAGCGGGCGTGGGGCGCCCAGTTGCATGCCGGCACCGTCGGGTTTGAGCTCGAAGGAGTTGATGCCGGAATGGGCGGCATCGCGGCCATGCTCGCAGATGAGCAAGCGGCCGGCTTCGGCTTGGAGGAAACCGGTCCCTGGGTGGATGGTGAGTCCGGCCGGATCGGAGCCGAGGTGAGCAGCGGACGGGAGGATGTAGGCGGGTTGGAGCACATGCCGGAGTTCCCACATGTGCTCGTCGATCCACGGGGTAGGCGGCGCGTCGGTCAGACCGATCTGGGTGTGAAAATCGTGCAACGCCTGCAGTTCCATGTGCCAGCCGGAGTCGCCGCCCTCGGCCAGATAGACGAGGCGTGCGGGATCGCCGAGGCCGGAGGCGGCCTCGGCGGTGAAGGGGTTGCCGAGGGCATCGAAGGCGATGCCCTGGGGGTCGCGCAAGCCGGTGAAAAACACCTCGAAGCCGGTGCCGTCGGCCTCGATGCGGAAAGCGCAGCCTTGGTTGGGGTAGGTATGGGTTTTGCCATCCTTGGTGGTGACGTTCAAGCCGCGGTCGCCGATGGTGCCGTAGAGCCGGCCGTCCGGGCCGAGCGTGAAGCCCCGCAAATCGTGGCCGGCGGGTGAAAGGCGCACGCCGAAGCCATCCAGCAGGGACTTGCGTGGGTCGGTCACGCCATCGGAGTGGGGCTCGGCCAGCAGCCACAGGTTGGGAATGCATGCGAGATACACGCCGCCCTGATGGACGAACACGCCGCCGAGCGCGCCGTCGAGCGGTGGCTTGAAGCCTCCGGCAAGGACGGTGGATTGTTCAAACACACCATCGCCATGGACGTCGGTCAAGAGCCGTAGCTGGCCGGATTTTGCCGGCAGGTACGGCGGCGCGATCTGGTCCTTCCATTTCTCAAAAAAGGCCGGACGCTCGGCGGTTTTTTGCGCCGCCAGGTCGTCCAAATACCACGCCATGGGCTTGCCGCCTGCTGCCGCGCTGGCACCGGGGCGGGGGTTTTCGGCGATGAGGATGCGCCCTGTGTCGTCAAAGGCGAGGGCGGTGGCCACCGCGCCGCCTGCTGCGGTGGCGGTGGCGGCGGGCTTGAGGGTGGTGCCTGCGGGGATCTCGATGCCGGGATGGCCCGTGGCGGTGACGAGGGCCGGGGCAGGCTCGGCGCCGGCAAGGGTGGTGCCTAACACAAAGGCGACAAGCGAGGGGCAAACAATCCGGAACATGGGAGTGGCTGGCTGGCGGGGGAGGAGGAGGGGGTGTGGCGGCCGCAGTACCGGGCCGGTCGGCTCAAGGTGCAGTGCCGGGCCGCCAAATGGAAACACAATTTCACCACCACCCGCCCGTCCGCTGCCCGCCGCATCCGGCAGGCCCGGTCGGGAGCTGCGCAAATTGATCAGAGATTGCGCGATTTGATCAAAGAAATGGGTTGTTTTAGCCGTGGGTGAGCGGCAATTCTTTTATTGCGCGGTGGCATTGAAAATGCTGCTAATTGTATTTACTTTATGGATTCTGGATAAGTACACTTCGTGATTTATCAACCCCCCTACTGCAGACCTAGCATGAAAATCCAATCTGACGGCCATCGGTCCGGCGGCTTTGCCTTGATCATCACTCTTGCGCTGATGGTGCTGCTCACGCTCATCGTGGTGGGTCTGTTGTCACTTTCGAGCGTGGCTATGCGGACGGCAGCGGACGGCTCGGCGATGGCGACGGCGCGTGCCAATGCGCGGTTGGCGTTGATGCTGGCATTGGGCGAGCTGCAGCGCAGCGCCGGCGCGGACCAGCGAGTCACCGCGCGCGCCGACGTGCTGGATGAGAAAATTGCCAACCCGCGGCTCACGGGCGTGTGGGAGTCGGTGGAAATCAAGGCCACGGCACCCCCGGCGGCCGCCGACTACAAGGCGTCCACGAAGGACGGGAAGTTCCGGGCATGGCTGGCTTCAACATCGGATCCGGCGAGTTCTCGCAAGGCCGCTTTTGCCGGGGCGGCGATGTCCTCGCCGGTGACGTTGTGGGGCAGGGGCACGCTGGGTGACAAGGGGCTGGCCACGGGGCGGGTCAACGCGAGCAAGGTGCCGCTCACTGCGTCGATCAAGGGCAAGACAAGCGGAGCCTTGGCCTGGGCGGTGCTCGACGAGGGCATCAAGGTCCGCGTCAACACTCCTTACACCGATGCCGCCACCGCGGTCGGGGCGAAAACCGTGCAACTCGGCGCGGGTGAACGGCCCGGCGTCGAATTTATCGACGGGCTATCGGGGTTCAATCGCCAGTTGTTCGACAAGAACAAAGCGGCGTTCGCAACGATTGAAAAAGGCATCAGCCGGCTCAATTACGGTCTGGCCGCGCAGAATCTGGGTAAAGCCAGCCCGGCGGTCTTGCAGTCGCTCACCCATGACGTGACCACCCAATCCGTCGGGCTGTTCACCGACACGGCGCACGGCGGCTTGAAGAAGGATTTTCAGCTGCTGACCAATGCCCCGGCGCTGCCGGCGAGCTACAAGGACAGCGGGGTATACGCCTCGCTGCTGGGTTTGCCCAAACCCTCGGTGCCCTCCGATCCGACGTGGGCGTCGCTGCGTGATTTCAGCCGGCTTTACAGCGACAAGCTGTTGAGCTCTGGCGGGGTGCCCTACCTCAAGTCCCAACTGCCGACCACCAATGGCTGGCAGGCGGCGAAGGGGGATCCGCCCAACCTCACCATCACCCGCACGCCGCCGCCCGGTTTGGTCCTGCTGCCGACCATCGCCAAGGTCCAAATGCTCTTCTCCTTGGTCGCCAACGACATCTACCTCTACGAGCGCGGTCAACCGGTGTCCCAAGTCCAGTTGCACGGCCCCCAGGGGGATTGGTTTGCCGGCACCAAGTACCTCTACGAACTGGACCTGCAATACACGCCCATCGTCACGCTGTACAACCCGTACAATGTGGCCATCGAGTGCAACGAGGTGCATTTTGAGTTTCTCAATGTCCCGTTTGCCGCCACGGTTTATCGCAATGGAGCGGCCCAAAACACGGGTCTCGCCCCGCTCGACCAAATGTTTTTCACCGAAAACGAAAACGGCACGGTCAACAAGCGGTTTGCGATGACCTTGAAGGACAAGGCGTCCGACGATACGCCCGGCTCCACGACATTCCGCATGCTGCCCGGCGAGGTGAAAATTTTTTCCCCCTACATCGATCCCACCCACACCTGGCGGCAGGAGCAACAGGGCAACCGGATCTACTGGGATTTCGATAGCAAGGACGCCTCCACCAATATCACCCAGAATATCGTGGCCATCCCCGGTTGGCGCGGCGACGGCATCGGCTTCGTCCTCGATTGGTGGGACCCGGCACCCATGCGCATCGTCGGCACCGCCGACGAACAACGGGCGGCCGGCCGCTGGGACGGGTGTCTCGGGCTGGCACCCGATGACAAGATTCACGTGGTGTTTGCCCCGCAGAGCATGGCGTTGGCCAACAACAAGTTCGTCGTCCAAATGACCACCACCCCCAACGGGTCCACCACCCCGGTGTCCACCGGGGCGCTCGAGTTCGACTACGAGACGTCCACCGGGTTGCGGAAATTCATTTTGGGCAGCGACTCGGGCACCCTGCGCTATCCGGCGACCGGCGACATCAACGGCATCGATCTGTTTGATCATCAAACGGTGCCGATCAAGGAACGCATCCATGCCAAGCCGTTCTGCCTCATCAGCGCCCAGGGCAAGACCACCTCCGGCGGCCACCCGGCCGACAACTTGGAAGGCCGCCTGGCTACCAAGCCGTGGTGCTTCGCCCACGCCAATATCGTCGCCGCCACCCAGAAAGTCCTCAGCGAACATTCGGCCAATTTTTCCCATGAGATCGACTTTCAGGAACTCGAAAAGGGCTCCTCCGACTTGGTGGGCATCGATCAGCAGGACCGCGGCAATTTCATCAGCGGCCTGTCGCGGGAACTCGGCGTGAAATTCGGCGGCCTCTACGACATTCCGCTCGCTCCATTGCAGAATTTCGCCTCCCTCAATGGTGCCAATCCTGGCGGGTCCTCGGGCTATTTGCCGCGTTTCGCCCAGCCCATCGGCAATTCCTGGGCGCACCCGCTCATTTCGCCGGGCAAGTTGATGGAGGTCAAGAGCGGCGGCAACTACCTCGACCACTCGTTCCTGCTCAACCTGGCGTTCTATGACAGCTTCTACTTCTCCGGTCTGGCGGCGCAGGGCGGGCCGTTTGGCAGTGGCAAAACCACCCCCACCCTCGCCGCCAACTTCGCCGCCGGCCAGTCGCTGGACGATCCGCGCCTGCTGCTGCACCAGCCGAACTCGCGCCCCGCGAGTGATTTGGCGACCGACCTCCTCAAGACCGACGCCCATACCCGGATCGCCGCCTGGCAATTGATGGCGGGCTCGTTCAACGTCAACTCGACCTCGGTGCTGGCCTGGAAGGCGATGCTCGCGTCCATTCACGATTCACAGGCCCTCTTCAACCAGCTCAACAAAGCCGCCAAGCCGCCCAGCTCGATGCTGGTTAATCTAACAGCCGAAAAGAAGGCGCAGGCACGCATCAGCCGCCTGCGCCTGCCGGTCTCCATGTCGGCTGCTGATGGTGCCGAGCTCAAGGACGGCTATTGGCTCGGGCCGCGGGAGTACACCGATTACCAATTGCAGGGGCTCGCTGAAAGCATCGTCAAGCAGGTCCGGCTGCGCGGGCCGTTCTTGTCGATGGCGGAGTTTGTCAACCGCCAGCTGGGCAGCGGGCAAGCGGCCCAATGCGGTGCCCTGCAACAGGCGATCGACGAGACCACGCTCAATCAGGGCATCGCTGCGGGTGCCGAAGCTGGGTTCGAGATTCCGGCTGCCAAGGTGGCCAGCTACAAGTACGTCAATCCGCCGGCCGGCAGCGGTCCGAGTTATCAGGGGGCGCCGGGCTATCTGACCCAGGCGGATTTGCTGAATGTGTTGGGCAATGCCGCCACCGCCCGCTCGGACACGTTCACCATCCGCGGCTACGGCGAGGCGCGCGATGCCGCCGGCAAGATTCTGGCCCACGCGACCTGCGAGGCGGTGGTGCAACGCTTCCCCGAATGGGTCGATCCGGCTGATCCGGTGGAGACCGGTCTTGACAAGCTCACGAGTCAAGCTAACAAGACGTTCGGCCGCCGCTTCCTCATTACCTCGCTGCGTTGGCTTAATTCCGACGAAATTTGATTTGCAACTGCCAACCTGATCCCGAGTCCCCATGCGCCTGCTTTGCTTTTGCTTGTTTGTTCTCTGCCCCGTATTCAGTCAAGCTCAGGAGGGCCGCAAGGTCAGTTGTCGATTTGTGTGCTTCGAGGGGGCGGCCCCGCCACCGCCGCTGCTTAATGTTTTCGACAAAGGCATTGAGGTCACCTGCACGATTCCGGCCAATACCTTCTCCGAGCCCGTCGTGTGCTTCGCCAAGGGCAATACCATCAGTTTTCTGTCGTCGGAGAACCGCCTGCCGCTTGCCTCCGTCACGGTGCCAGCCTTGGTGCGGGCCGCAATTCTGGTGTTTTTGCCGACGACGCCGCCGCGCCCTGGCGGTGCCCCGCCGGCCGGTTCGCCGTCTCCAAGCGCGCCGTCTCCAAGCGCCGCCCCCGGCACGTTGCCATGGCGGGTGGTTGTGATCGAAGACACCATCAAGAATTTCCCGGATGGCGGGGCATTCGTCGCCAACCTCTACAAGCAGGATATTCGCTTCGTCCTCGGTGAGAATAAAATCGTGCTGAAATCCGGCAGCGATCACGGGTTTGCGCGGCCGGAAAAACGCGATGCGTTCAATATGGCCCCGGTGGTTTTCCAGTTCCAGCAGGATGAAACCTGGCGCACCACCAGCGAGAGCCTGCTGCGTTTCGTGCCCGGCATGCGCTATTTGATCTTCGCCTACGTCGATCCCAGCTCCGGGCGCCCCCGCATTTCCACCTTCCAGGACTTCATGCCGGTGCCCGTCATGCAGCCGGTCAAGGCGACAAGCCCGCCAGCCAAGGCGACGAGCCCGCCAGCCAGCCCCCGCCGCTGAGCCGCCAGATCTCGGCAGACTGCCCCCATTGCACGTTTCACCATGAAAATCCACCTCACCCTGTTTGCTTTCCTCGCCAGCCTTGGCATGCCGCTCCCCGCCGCCGCCGTGACCGCCAAGCCTAACATTGTGTACATTCTCAGCGACGACGTCGGCTACGGCGATATCGGCTGCTATGGCGCCAACAAGGTGAAAACGCCCAACATCGACCGGTTGGCCAGCCAGGGCTGCCGTTTCACCGATGCCCATGCCACCGGCTCGGTGTGCACGCCCACCCGCTATGCCTTGCTCACCGGTTGCTACGCCTGGCGCCAGGCAGGCACCGGCATCGCCGCCGGCGATGCCCCCGCGCTCATCAAGCCGGGCACCACCACCTTGCCGTCGATGTTGAAGGCGGCCGGCTACGCGACGGGCCTGGTCGGCAAATGGCACCTTGGGCTGGGCGAGCCGCCGCACACCGATTACAACGGCGAGATCAAGCCCGGCCCGCTGGAACTGGGGTTTGACTATGCGTTTTTCATTCCGGCCACGGGTGACCGGGTGCCCTGCGTGTTTGTGGAAAACCACCGGGTGGTCGGCTACGATCCGGCCGACCCGATCCAGGTGAGTTATGGCAAGAAAATCGGCAGCGATCCGACCGGAGCCGACCCGCAGGCGAAGTTGAAGATGCAAGGCGGCCCCGGTCACAAGGACACGGTGGTCAACGGGATTCCGCGCATCGGCTTCATGACCGGCGGCACCGCCGCGCGCTGGGTCGACGAGGACATCGCCGACACCCTGGCGGGCAAGGCGGTCAAGTTCATCGAAGCCCACCAGGCCGGCCCGTTCTTCCTCTATCTGGCCACCCACGACATCCACGAGCCGATGGTGCCCAACGCGCGGTTTCGCGGCACCAGCGAGTGCGGCTCGCGCGGCGATGTGATCCAGCAGCTGGACGGGTGTGTCGGCGAGGTTCTCGCCACCCTGGACCGGCTCAAGCTGAGCGACAACACGCTGGTCATTTTCACCAGCGACAATGGCGGCGCGATCAAAGACACCTACGACGATGGCACCAACCCGCTCCACGCGCTGCAGTCGCCCAACGGCGCGCTGCGCGGCAGCAAGGGCATGCTCTACGAAGGCGGCCACCGCGAACCCTTCCTCGCCCGCTGGCCCGGCCATATCAAGCCGGGCAGCAGCTCCGGCGCCCTCATCGGCCACGTCGACACGCTGGCCACGTTTGCCGCGCTCACCGGCCAGCCGCTCGATCCGGCGGCAGGCCCGGACAGTTTCAACGTCCTGCCCGCCCTGCTCGGCGAGACGCCCGCCACGCCAGCCCGCGACCATCTTGTCTTGCAAAACAACGGCCAGGCCCCGCTGGCCTTGCGTGAGGGCGACTGGGTCCTCATCGAGAAAGGCGGCCCGCTCAAACCGTTACCGCCGCAGGGGAAAAGCGTGAAGCCGGCCGCCGCCGCAACCCACTGCGAGTTGTACAACCTCGCCAATGATCTCACGCAAAAGGATGATCTGGCCGCCAAAGAACCGGCTCGCGTGAAAGCCATGGCGGCCCGCTTGGACGACATCCGCACCCAAGGCCGCAGCCGCCCCGATTGATCCGCCTGCCCTGAGAAATGACCCCGCCGGGCATTCTCACGGCTAAATCGGAGTGATAGAAAAAAGTTTCTTTTTTCTGTCGGGTTTCAGGGCGTTGCGACGCTTTTGGTAATTGCCTTGGTGTACTTTCGAATCACGCCGAGGCTTAAAAACCACACCGTTTGCCAAAGCCAAGCCAATAATCCAATCATGAAATCCAAATACAATGCCGCCAAGTTCCGCCATCAAACCCTCGGAGCATCCCTCGTCACCGCCATCATGGTGTGTCTTTCAGGCTCCGCCTCAGCCTCCGATTGGACCGGCTCGACGAGCAGCAATTGGAACGATAACGCCAACTGGTCCGGTGGTGGCGGCACGGTTGGATCCAACGCGGTCATCAGCGTTAGTACCCCCCATATCGCCACCATTACCGCGAACATTCCCGGCAATCCGGTGGATATCATCATTGGTTCGGGCGGTGGCACCAACGGGCGGCTCGATCACATCTCTGGCAATGCCTACACTGGCAACGGCAACTGGATGTTCGTGGGCAACGGCGGCGGCAACGGAGTCTACAACCTGGCAGACACCACCGGCACCGGCGGCATCCTGACCGGATATGCAAAAGGCTCGGGCAACATGACCAGCAACCGCTTCTGGGTGGGCGGCGTGCCTTGGAACGGCGGCGGCAGCGGCGTCGCTAATATCAACACCACGGGGATTTTTGAAATGAACGACCTGACCGTTGGCGACAACGCCGGCACCGGGGTGATGAACGTCGATGCGGGAACCATCAACACCCACGGCTGGAACTTCATCGGCAAGGACGATGGCGGCGGCAACAATGCCCATGGCACTCTCAACATGAGCGGCGGCTCAATCAACAATACCGGCCGCACCTGGGTGGGCATGTCCAATACGACGGGTATCGTTGTTCTCTCGGGGGGGGCCTACAAACAACTCAACAATGAGCTCCTGAGCATCGGTGACAGCAGTGGCGGCAACGGCACGGTGACCCTCAACAACAGCGCCTCCCTTCTCCAGGCCAACGGCGAACTCTGGGTCGGCCAGAACACCGGCACCGGACAGCTTAACATGAGCGCCGGCGCGATCACGAGTGCCAACTGGGTGGCGGTCGGCCGCGATAACGGCACCGGCACCGTCAACATGACTGGCGGCTCGTGGACCAAGACCGCCGCCAACTGCAGCTTCATCATTGGTGCCAGCGGCCATGGAACGATGATTCAAAGCGGCGGTCTGGTGGACGTCCAGGCCGGTGATACCTGGATGGCTGAAAACAATCTTTGCGATTTCACCCTCAGTGGCAGCGGGGAATTCCGCGCCACCTTTTTCCAAGTTGCCCGCAACGGCGGCTCCACCGGCAATGTGCACCTCGACGGCGGCACCCTCAAGGTCAATGAACTTGTCGGCGGCGGTGGCACCAAGAATGTTCATTTCAACGGCACCCAGATCGTTGGGAGAGTCGACGAGCCGAACTTTATCACTGGCTTGGGTTCCGGGGCCGTTATCGATGCTGGCGGACTCAAGGTCGATAGTGCCGGCCACACCCTCGTGGCGACGCAGGTCCTCACCGGCACGGGTGGGGTGATCAAGTCCGGGGCTGGCAAGCTGACCCTGAGTTCTACCAATACCTACACCGGCAACAACACCGTCAATGCCGGCGAACTGGCTCTCAGGGCGGGTTCCACCGGAATCGGTGATACCACCGTCGCCGATGGTGCCGCCTTCGGTGTTGTCGCCCAGTTCTCTGGCGAACAGTTGGTGGCCCCCAACATCACCTTCGGCACCACTGCCGCCGGAACCGCCCTCGAGCTCAACGAGGGCAATGTCTTCGGCACCAATCCCACTGTCCCGATCCTCAACGTAACCGGCAATCTCGTTCTCAATGGCAACGTCGCCGTGAACGTGGCCGGCACCCAGTTCCAAGGTTCCGCCCTCATGCCGCTCGTCGCCTATAGCGCCGCCACCCGCAGCGGCACCGGCGCTTTCGTGCTCGGCACCCTGCCCAACGGCGTCGTCGCCACCTTTGTCGACAATCCGAACTATTACGGCGCGGGCCAGGGCTTGGTCTACCTCAATATCACCAGTGTCTCGTTGCCGGTTTGGAATGCCACCGTGGATGCCAATTGGAACACCAGCACCGTCAACTGGATCGACGAAGTCACCACCCTGGGCTCCGTTTACTCCGATCCGGCACCCGTTCTCTTTAATGATGCGGTGACCGGTGCCACCCTCGGTGCCGTCGTGCTCAATGGCACCGTGGCTCCGAGTGACGTGACCTTCGACAACGTGACCGTGCCTTATAGTCTGTCTGGAACCGGATCGATCAGCGGTGCTACCGGGCTGACCAAGATCGGCGCTGCAAGCCTGACGCTTGCCACTCCTAACAGCTATACCGGTGTCACCACCCTCGCGGGCGGCACCACTTCAGTGGCCACCATGCCCAATGGCGGTGTGGCCGGCCCGCTCGGTGCCGCCACGTCGGCAGCCTCCAACCTCGTGATTGGCGCTGCCACGCTGAGCTACACCGGAGCCACCGCAGCGACCGACCGCGGATTCACCATTGGCGGACCGGTTAGTGCCATCGCGGTGGTCGGTGGCACCGATCTGACGGTGAGCGGACCGGTGGTCAGCGCCTTGGCGAGTAAGTTGAACAAGCAGGGCGACGGCGCTCTTGTCCTCACGAACCCGTCGATCACGCTCGGCGCAGTAGGACAAGTCAACCAGGTTCTCGCCGGCACGCTGAAGTTCAGCGGTCCTGGCCAGACGGTCTCGGTTCCCGGCGAGTTGTGGGTGGGATCGGTTCCCGCCGCCGCCGGCCAGTTGGTGCTCGATGGCACCTCGCTGAGCGTGGGAGGTTGGTTCACCCTTGGCCGCGGCAACGGCAATACCCATTGGCTCAGCACCATCACCGCGACGAACTCGACGATTGTTTGCGGCAACTTCAGCTCCGGTTTTGACAACGGATTGCTGAATGCCAGTGATCAGGCGATCACCATGACCAACACCACATGGACTTCCTACGGGCAGACCTTGCTGTCGGAAAAAGACAGCTCGACCATGAACATGACCATCGATGCCACATCGGTCTACAACGCCAACAACCGGCTGCTGATCGGCTTGGGAGCGGGTAGTGTGGCCAACGTCACCGTCCAGGGTGCCCTTCATCACGGGGGCGAATGGTTCTCGATCGGCACCGATAGCTCCAGCGTTGCCACGATGACCGTGAAAGGCAGTGGCATACTCACTTCCGATGGCGATTTCAACGTTGGTGACGTCGGGTCATCCACTGGGACGCTCAATATCCAGAACAGCGGTTCTGTTAGCTCCACCGGGAATGTGTATATCGGTAAGAACGGCGGAACCTCCGGCACCGTCAATATGACCGGCGGCACATTCACTTCGACCTCAAACCTGTTCCAGATCGGCATGGGCACCACTCATGGAGACTGGCTGCAGAGCGGTGGCGTCACCAATGCCGGCGGATGGATTTCCATCGGCCGGTATAGTGGTGCCATCGGCGTTGTCACCGTCTCCGGAACCGGGGTGTTCAATCAAACCGGGACGGGCAACGCCCTGATCGTGGGCGAGGAAGGCACCGGAACCCTCAACATCCAGGGCACCGCAACCGTTTCCTCCGTCGGCGGAAATGGCTTGGTGATCTCTAATAACGCGAACGCCAACGGGACGGTGAACTTGGATGGCGGAACGCTCGTCACCTTGAAAATCTCTGACGGCGGCGGCACCAGCACCTTCAGCTTCAACGGCGGTGTGCTGAAAGCCGGCACCGGTGCCAATCTCGCCTTCATGGGCGGACTCAACACGGTGAACGTGAATCTCGGCGGTGCCTTCATCGACACCAATGGACAGACCATTGCGATCGCCCAGGTGCTCAGCGACGGCGGTGGCAATCTCACCAAACAAGGTGCCGGTACCCTCGAGCTCAACGGAGCCAATAGCTACCTCGGCACCACCACGGTGGCTGTCGGCACGCTCGGTGGCACCGGCTCGGTGGGTGGTGAGCTGGTGGTTCCTGCCGGAAGTACGATTGCCCCGGGAGCAGCGGGCGTCGGAACCTTCAGCGCTGACGACACTCTCGGCAACGGTTCCACCATCGGCGGCACCTACGCTTGCGAGGTCTCCGGTGCGGCTGCGGACGCCCTCTTGCTGGGTGGTGATCTGACCATCAGCCCGGGCGCGGTGCTCGACTTCAGCCTGCTGGCTCCGCCGACGGCAATGTCCTACGTGATTGCAAGTCATGTGACGCGCACCGGTACTTTCATCGAACAGAATGTGCCGGCCGGCTTCCACGTGGTTTACAATCCCACTAACATCACGCTCGAGTACATTCCAACCGCGTATAGCAACTGGGCCGTCAGCCACGGTTTGAACCCGCTCACCAACGGTGCCCCAGGGGCTGACCCGGATGGCGACGGTCAGTCTAACGGTGTTGAATTCGCCCTCGGCGGAGATCCGACCAGCGCCAGCAACAATGCCAAGACGTACAGCTTGGTGGCCGACAGCAGCGCCGATGGCGATGCGCTCCCTGAACTGCTCATCACCATCGCGGTGCGCAGCGGCACTCCGGCATTCACCGGCAGCCCGTCGCCGAGCGCCACCCAGGACGGTGCCACCTACACGGTTGAGGGCAGCACCACACTGGGCTCGTTCAGCGCGGGCGTCACACCAGTAGCTCCGGTGACCACCGGTCTGCCGGCAGCACCGGCGGGCTACGAGTACCGGACCTTCAGCCTTGATGGCTCCAACGGCACTCCGTCCAATGGCTTCCTGCGGGTTCAAGTGAAGTTCTGAGACTCTTCCGAGTGAAGTAAAAATCCCTCCCCGGTCGTGCTTCGGCGCGGCCGGGGTTTTCCGCTGGACGTAACTCCTTGTCGCATCGCCACGTTCGATGTGACGGAGACGAATAAATTCAGGCTGGCGCATGGAATTCCCTTGCCTGCCAGCCACCATTCTCTAACGTAGCGAGTGGGAATCGGCAGGAATGTAGCTCCGGCCAATCTCCCAAACCCAGATAACGACTGTTCCGCGACATGCTGGCTGCTGCTGTCACTCGCGATGAGGCAATTCGCGCAACCGGCATGCCGATGATTTGAACCCCATCTAACCCCCCCCATGAAAACCTCGATCCCGATCCCTTGCGATTCTCTAACGAATGCCGCCGCCCGTCATTCCAGCCGCTGGTTTGCAGGCCTGCTAGCCACCGGCGCTATCCTCGGCTCGGGCTCTGTCCAAGCCGCGACTTGGAAGGCCGCCGCCACGACTCCCGATTGGAACACCGTTGGAAATTGGTCCGGCACTACCGGTGGCTCCGGAATCGTCATCGTCAACAGCATCCCAACAAACGTCGCGACGATTTCCGCAGACATCACTCCCATTCCGACCAACATCTCAGTGGGTTATTCCGCCCCCGGCCGAGTGAACCATGTGGCGGGAAACGCATCCGTGAGCGCGGGTAATGACCTGATGGTTGGCTATAACACGGGCGGCATTGGCACCTATAACCTTGCCAACACCGCAGCGCTTGGGGGAATCCTGACGGGCTTCGGCCAAGGCAGCGGAAATCTAACCATCCCGGACCAGGTCTGGGTGGGAGGCTTTCTTGGCGCTGCCACTGGCACACTCAACATCCATACCACCGGCACGATTGCCGTCGGCACCCAGCTGCTGGTCGGAAATCTCGGCGGCACCGGCACGGTGAAAATGGATTCCGGCACCCTCACGGTGGTGAATGAAATCGAGGTCGGCAACGGCGCTGGCAGTACCGGCACCGGCAGCACCGGC